>JASDUA010000141.1:0-5501 GCA_041891375.1 Patescibacteria group bacterium | reverse complement strand
ATCCCCCACCACTGCCTCGACGTTGCGGATCCGGACGAAGACTATTCGGTCGCGCTGTTCGTAAAAGCCGCAGACGAGGCCATCGCCGATATTTGGTCCCGCGGAAAAACCGCCGTCATCTGCGGCGGAACCGGATTGTATTTGGACGCCCTCCTGTTCGATTTCGACGTCGCGGAGGTTCCGCCGGACTGGGAATACCGCGCCTCGCTCGAAAAATTCCGCCTCGAAAACGGTGCGCGGGCGCTTTGGGAAAAACTCGCGGCAGTCGACCCGGAATACGCAGCCACTATCCACCCCAACAACCACCGGTACGTCGAACGGGCGCTCGAGGTCTTTGAAAAGACCGGAAAATCCAAGGCGGAAACCCACGGCGAACGGAAACTCAGGTTCGAAAACGTCGAATTCGCCACCCCCTACGACGGGGATCGCGCGGCGCTGTACGCGAGAATCGACGCCCGCGTCCGAAAGATGTTCGACGACGGACTCTTCGAAGAAGCCTCGGCATTGCTCGAACGCTACGGAAAAAGCGCGTTCGGACTCAAGACCATCGGGTACGGCGAAGTCGCCCGGTACTTGGACGGCGAATTCGGAGAACCGCTTGGAAAAAATTCTCCCGCTTTCGAGAAATGCGTCTCGCTCGTCGCGCAGAACTCACGCAATTACGCCAAGCGACAAACGACCTGGAACAAGCGGTACGAAAACCTTCCGCACTTGAAATCGGAATAACCCGATACGGAAGCCCGAGCCCGCGGAAGCGGGCTTTCTTTTGACTTGGACGGATTTCGGACTATAACGTCCGCTTCTTTTTCGAAAGCCGGAAAAGAACGCGCTTACCCCTATTTCCATGGAAACCGAAACATCCCCCGAAACGTCCGAAAAATCCCCGTCGTTCGCCACTTCCCTTCCCGGCCTTCTGAAAAAGAACTGGAAAAGCGCGCTTTCGGTAGCGCTCATCAACATTCCGCTTTCCATTTCGCTCGCGGTGGCGAGCCTCGGGAACGGATCGGATTCGGCACCGCTCGTGGGAATCCTCACCGCCGTTTGGGCCGGGTCGTTCGCGGCGCTCTTCGCCTCTTCCAACTTCAACGTTTACGGTCCTGCGGGGGCATTATCCGGAATCCTTTTGGCGTTCGCGCTCGAAGCCGGTCCGCAGTACGTCCCGTTTCTCGCGGTCGCCACGGGCCTCGCGATCATCGTCATCTGGGCGCTCAAGCTCTCGCGTTACATCACCCTCATTCCGGGAGCGGCGTTGCACGGGTTCCTTTTGGGCGTGGGAATAACCATCGCGGCGTCGCAACTCAACGCGGCCCTCGGAATCGCGGCGAAAACGTCGCACCCGACCGTCGTGGCGAATTTCCTCCAAACCGTTTCGCAATTGGGCGAGACCAATTGGGCGGCGTTCGCGGTATTCGCTCTGGGTTTCGTTTTCTTGCAGGTTTGGAAACGTTTCGTTCCGTCCGTTCCGGGGCCGATTCCGCTTACGGCCCTCGCCATCGCGCTTTCGTTCGCGTTCGCGAAACCCCTTTCGGATGCCGGCGTCCAGACGATCGGCACTAAATTCCCTTCCCTCGCGTTCCAGCTCTTTTCGATTCCGGACATTCCTTCGAAGGCCGATTTCTTCGCCAATCTCGAAATCTACCGCTTCATCGGCAAGACCGCCGCGGTCATCGCGGTCATCGCGGTTCTCGAAACCATGATTTCCGCGAAAATCGCCGCGAAGATGCGGAAAGAAGATTTCGACCGGGACAGGGAAATCTTCGGGCTCGGCATGGCGAATCTCGCATCGGGCATCGTCGGCGGACTTCCGGCTACGGCAGTTCTCGTACGTACCGCCCTCAACGCGAAATCGTGAGCGACCCACAGGACGAGCGCGTTCCTCATCGCGGTATTCACCACGCTCATCGCGTGGCTCTGCTTCTCGGCATTCAAACTGTTGCCCATGCCGGTCGTCGCGGCGATTCTCGTGAACATCGCCGTGGGCATGGTGGAATTCGACCTCTACGCCAAGATCTTCAAGTTCGACCGCACCGCGTTCTTCCTCACTTTCCTGGTCGCCATCATTACGGTAGTCGACGATCCTACCGTGGGAATCCTCGCGGGAACGGCCGTATCGCTCATCGTCTTCATCAAGAAGGTTTCCGACGGGAACGTGAAGGTGTCGGTTTTCAGAAAGGGCGAATACTTCGGAAAAATCCGCGTAAAGGAATACCTCAGGCTCCAAAAACCGGGCGACGTGCTCATCTACCGCTTCAACGGTTCGGTCACGTACCTCAACGTCGAAGCGCAGCTCGAACGCCTGCGCGAAATCCGCGAAGCCACCCACGTGATCTTCAGTTTTTCCAACGTCTACAACGTGGATCTGGACGGATTCGAAGCGCTCGAAGCGATGATGGAAACCGTCCGGGACAAGGGAATCGAAATCTCCGTAAGCGGACTTTCGAAGCCGCTCGTGGAGAAACTTTCGGAAACCGCGTTCTACGACGAACTCAAACGGGAAGGCCGAATCTACTCGGCGAGTTCGCTCGCGCTTAAGAAAGTTTTTGCCACATAGGACGAACGCCTATAATCCGGAAAACCTTTCCCAAACATCGTGAAACACGGACCGTTCTTCATTCTTTGGATCATCTTCCTGACGAGCACGCTCTCTTCGGCGCTTTTGACGTTCTACCTCGACCCCGAGACGAATTTCACGGTCGCGTTCACGGCCATGGGCATCGCGGTCTTCCTCGCCATCGCGTCGTTTTCCTCCATCGCGTTCTACGCGTTCAAGAAGGTTTACTACCGTGGAGAAATCCACCCGGGAGTGTTTCCCGCTTCGGTCCGCCAGGGAATCCTTTTCTCGCTCGTCGCGCTCGGGTTGGTGGGCTTCTTCTCGCTTTCGCTCCTGACTCCTCGAACCGGAGGGCTCCTCGTGTTCATCGCGCTGCTCATCGAACTCATGTTGGAGAGCGTCAGTTCCTCGTAACGGAAGAGAAAAATCCCCAAGCCGGAGCTTGGGGATTTCTTTTTGCTGCCCGGGATGGCTACTTCCGGCTTCCGTTGCGACGCCCGGATTTCCGTGAGGAATCGGCGCGCGCGACCCGCTCCCCCGCCCCGTGCGAATCGCGGTGGACGCCCCGCGGGATGTTCATCCGAGCGGTAGCGGCCGGGACCGATGCGGAAGCACCGGAATAGCGACGGGGGAAGTTACGGGAAACCGACGGGCCGTAAGACGGCGACGCGGCATCGGGAAGAGTGCCGACCGAATCCCCTTCGACGACCGGACGGGCGCGGAGGAAAAGTACGGACGGCGGGGGTTGGAAGAGCGAACTCAGGACAAGTACGAGGCTTCGAATCACGTGCGTCTCCTTTCGTTTTTGAGCGATCGAGCGGGGCGAATCATACCCAAACGTTGGCGAAGTCAAGGGAACGGATGGCGGAATTGACTTTCGCACGTCCGTCACTATTATCCGCGACGACCATTCAAAACCAAAAAGGAGGAATAAAAGAATGTTCGAAACGCCCGGGCCCCTGCTCGAAATCCAACAACTCATGTCCTGCGCCCGCCTCTCAAGCGACAAACGCCCCCTCGAATCCCATGAAATCATGGTATCCGTTCGAGGAAGGCGGCGCGTCGAAGGCCGGACGAAGGAAGCCGAACTTTTCGAAACCACCTATTGCGTGGATATCGGCAAGCTCAAATCGCTGCGCGCGACGAACCGGTAGGTTCGCATGAAAAATCCCCCGTACGGGGGATTTTCTTTCGTTTCGGGATTATCCGAGGCGGGTCTGGGAACCGGCTTCTTCGCTGATTCCGTCGCGGCGGATCCAATCTTCGCCCGATGCGGTGAGACGGCGTCCGCGAGGAGTGCGTTCGAGGAATCCGGCCTTGAGGAGGAACGGCTCGACCACGTCTTCGACGGTCTCTTCCTCTTCGCCGACGATGGATGCGAGGGTATTGAGTCCGACGGGGCCTCCGCCGAACTTATACGCGAGGGTCGAAAGGAGCTTGCGGTCGAGCGGATCGAGGCCGAGCGCGTCGATACCGAGGTATTCGAAGACCTGCTCCGCGCCTTCGGAGGTTTTGACGTCCCTTCCGACGACGCTGTAGTCGCGGAGGATCTTGACGAAACGGTTGACGATGCGGGGGGTTCCCCGGCTCTTTTTCGCCACGGTTTCGGCTACGCCCTGATCGAAGCCGTCCATTCCGAGAACCTTCATCGAACGCGCGGCAATGCGCGAGAGTTCGGGTTCTTCGTAGAAGTCGAGTTTGAGCACGTTTCCGAAACGGTCGCGGAGCGGGCCAGTAAGTTTGGAGAGCTTGGTGGTAGCCCCCACCAAGGTGAACTTGGGGATTTCCATACGGACCGACGAAGCGCCCGTGCCCGAACCGACCATGATGTCGATGGCGAAATCTTCCATTGCGGAATAGAGGATTTCTTCGGTCTGGGGCTTGAGGCGGTGGATTTCGTCGATAAAGAGCACGTCGCCTTCGGACAATCCCGTAAGGAGCGAAACGAGATCGGCGGGCTTTTCGACCGCCGGACCGGAAGTCGTCTTAAGGTTCGCGCCCATCTCTTTGGCGAGAATGAACGAGAGCGTCGTCTTGCCGAGGCCGGGCGGACCGTAGAGGAGGACGTGCTCGAGGGCGGCGCGGCGGGCCTTGGCGGAATCCACGGCGATGCCGAGGTGGCGTTTGACGTTCTCCTGTCCGACGTATTCGGAAAGGCTCGAGGGGCGGAGGGTGGCCTCTTCTGGCACGTCGATAATCTCTTCGGACGGGGCGACGAGGCGGGTTTCGGGGACCTTCTTCTTCGATTCGATGGCCATGTTTCGGGACTGCGGAAAGAAAATCCGCGCAAATATTTCGGGCACACTATACGCAAAAACCGGCGGGAACGGAGAATTTTTTACGAAAATCGCGCGGACATGGAAATCCCCCGCCGGAGCGGGGGATTCGGACGCGCCCTTACGAGCAGCGGGAGACGCGGACGCCCGACGATTGGAACTTGTCCGGATCGTAGAAGCCCGTCGCCGGGTCGCGGAAGTAGGTTTTGACGAGCGTGCGGCATTCGTTGCCGTACTTCACTTTGAGCGTCTTTTCGCGGACGCCGGGGGCGACCAGTTCGGTTTCGCGCACCAGGTCGCGGTTCGCGGAAACGGTTTCGTTCAACGCCACTTGGCGGGCGAGAAGGACGTTTTCGCGTTTCAGATCCTCGACTTCGAGACGGACGGCGGTCACTTCTTCGCGAAGGGCCGAAACCGAGCTCGAATTCGCGCGGGAAACCGCGACCGTGAGCATAATGACCGCGAGCAGCACCACGGTTGCCGCGGCGTACGAGACGGACTGGGCGGGATTGGGAAGGGATTTGTTTGATTGAGAGTCCATGAGGAGCCTCCTTTCTGCGTAGAGCTTGAGTTGCCGGGGAATCCGACGGACGGAACATACCCACGGAAATCCGTTTGTCAAACGCCTCTCCGGAGGGGTTTTGCGAATAGGAAAAATTCGCATTGATTTTGAG
>JASDUA010000140.1:6292-11358 GCA_041891375.1 Patescibacteria group bacterium | reverse complement strand
GCTCCGGAGGAACTGGAGGACTTTCAGTTTCACCGTCGTTCTATGTGGAGTACCACGCACAAAACCAAAAACCCCACCGCTTCGGCGGTGGGGTTTTGTTTTGGGCGGACTCCGCCTGAAGGTTGGCATCGAACGTAAAGCCAAGCATCCGAATTCCGTTATTTTTTCGTAAAATAATTTGCATTGCAGTTAATAATCCATTAAATTACCAACAGAAGGTTTCGACAAGCCTTTACGGATTTTCCACAACTTCATCCCATACCGTTATGTTGCTCCAAGCAAAGAACTCCAAGGGTTTCACCCTCGTCGAACTCATCGTCGTCATCACCATCCTCGCGATCCTCGCGACCATCGGTTTCCTCTCCCTCCAGGGGTACACCTCGGACGCTAAGAACACCAAGACCCGGGCGAACCTCCGCACCGTTTCCTCTTCGCTCGTAAACGAACAGGCGATCACCCAGCAGAGCTTCGATTACTACCTTTCCGGTGCCAACCTTTCCACCAGTGCCCAGAATCCGAACTCGTTCTCCGGAACCAGTGCTGCTTTTACCGGAACCACCATCTACGGTAGCGGCTGGGTAAGCTTCACCGGATCCGCATACAACGCGGCAGTAATCGACCCGGCTAAGCTCCGCATCGACGGTGCCAAGTTCTTCGATAAGAACGCTACCGACGGACTTCTCCGCCCGTACGCCATGGGATACATCTCCGCAAACGAAACTTCCAACGGCAAGACCCGCCAGCGCACCCTCTTCCAGGTTGCCGCTACCCTCAATAACGCCGGCGTAGAAACCGCGCTCGTAGAAGGTACCTACGGAACCGGTGCGAATTCCGACACCCCGGGCCTCATCAAGACCTACAACTCGAACGTCAGCACTTATACCTCGGCTGATGCCGTAGTAGCGGGAACCACCAAAATCCCGTACACCACCAAGTAATTTGGGACATTCGTTCGAAACCAAGAAAAACGCCCTTGAAGGGCGTTTTTCTTTTTCGCGTTTCATGACGGAAAGCGAGCCGGTGGGCGTATCGAAGAGCAAGACTCCCGAAGGAATGACGCCCTACACGTAACTCTCCCCTTCCGCCGCCCTGAGCACGAACCTGGAACGGGTAACGCCGAGCAACTCTTTCAGATCCTCCGCGTATCCTCAGAAAACGAGAAGGTCGGTGTACAGGTCGGCCGCGAGAAAGACGAACTCGTTGTGCGAGGCGACTTTTTGTCCGGATTCCCAAAACGCTTCTTCGGTATTGCGGAGAAATCAAGCCAGGTCGGTTATTACGCCCTGGATTTTCAAATAGGTGAGAACGCGGAAACAGGCGTTCAGCGTCGTTCCGTCGGCAACTTTCGCCAACCGGAAAGATCAGCCGCTATCGGAATACGTCCTGCTCAGTTTTTTCAGTTCTTTCCAGATGCCTTCCGGGGTGTTCTGGAGCGAAAGAATGCGGTCGATGGTTTCGTATACCCGATTGATCGCCTCGTTTTCAGACATGCACGTCCGAAGCGCGTCGGAGAGTTCGAAAGGAATTTTCGGGTCGCTATGGGTCGGATTGAGAACCAAATCGGCGAAATGGCTTTGCAGCGATTCGACGGAAACGGGTTTTTTCGCGGACACATGCGATAAAAGGGTGTCTTGAAGCGCTTTGAGCGACATGTTCGGCCGGTTACTTGACGTTGTCCATTATCGATGAAAACTAAAATAGTCAAAGCTTTGGAATTACTTTAAAAACCGAACTTGCGTAGTGGGATTTTTTCAGTAAAAACCACACGTACCCGAACGGGTTCCAGTTCATTCACATCCTCGAAACGCAAGAAAAAAAGGAGGCATCATGTCAGGAAAGAAAATACCGAAAGGCAGTATCGGGAAAGGGCTCGTAACCCCTACGGGACGGGAAATTTCCCTTGGTGACAACGATTTCATCGTATCGAAGACCGATCGCCAAGGAAAAATCACCTACGCGAATCAGGTCTTCATCCGGATGAGCGGCTACACCGAAAAAGAACTCCTCGGACAGCCGCACAACGTCATTCGGCACCCATGCATGCCCCGCTGCGTTTTCCGGCTGCTCTGGAAAACCATCATGGACAGGCACGAATGCTTCGCGTACGTGGTGAACCTGTCGAAAGACGGTTCCCACTACTGGGTGGCGGCCCACGTGACCCCCGAACTCAACGGGAACGACCACGTGGGGTACATTTCCGTGCGGCGCAAGCCAAAACCGGGGATCGTCAGGGACTTTGTCGAGCCGCTCTACGCACGGCTTCTGCAAGCCGAACGCACGGGGCAAATGGAAGCGGGCGAGCGCCTGCTGAACGAAATTCTCACCGAAAAGGGGATGTCATATGACGCTTTCATCCAACCCACTCTTTAACGGCAAGTCCACCGCATGGGCTACGGTCGTCCTTTGCGTCCTGGCCTGCGCTTCGGCGTACCTGGGCAACGAGGGCGCTCCGCCGGTTTGGATGTGGGCGTTCCCCGTCCTTTCGGCAATCGGCGCGACGGTCGCCACCCTGGCGATGAACCGCCGGGAGGCGCTCATCCGTCAGGCCCTGGAGGTGTCCGAAAATCTGAAAAACGGCGTTCTCACGACCCGTATCGTCGATATCGAAGACGGTTCCCTGCAGGCCAAACTTGCCTGGAACCTCAACGACGCCGCCGACCAGATCGGAACGTTCTTCAAAGAAGTGCTCGCCACCATCGAGTGCGTGTCCCGCGGGGAAACCTACCGGCACGCGCAATCGCGGGGGTTGCAGGGCGCTTTCGGCGAAGCGTTGGTACAAATGGACAAGGCGTTCGAAGCGATGCGCGAAGGAATCATCCGACAGCGTGAAATCGACTTCCACGTCAACACCCAGACGCTTTCCTCGGAAAGGCTGTACCACGATTTGGGCACGCAACAGGGCAAGATCGGCAAGATCGTGTCCGTGCTCGACGAAGTCGAGGGCATTGCCAACCGCACCAAGGCCGACGCTTTGGAAAGCAAGGTCGCGATGGTCGAAGTGGTGGGAGCGCTGCGGAGCATTTCGGAGATGGTCATCCATGTCCGTTCCGCGGTCGCTTCGCTCGATACCAAAAAGGCGGAAATCCTTTCGGTAACGGGCGTCATCAAACAGATCGCCGACCAAACCAACCTGCTCGCGCTCAACGCCGCCATCGAGGCGGCGCGCGCGGGCGAAGCGGGACGCGGTTTCGCGGTAGTGGCGGACGAAGTTCGCAAACTGGCGGAGAGTTCGAAACAGGCGGCCGACCAAATCGCGCACGTGATGGGGTCGGTGGCTTCCGAAATCGAAACCCTCGACCGGGATTCCAGCCTCATGACTGAGGCGGCATCCAATTCCGAAGGGCTCGTTGCCGGAATCGAAGCCAAATTCGAACGCTTCGTACAAGGCGCTGACGCGACCGCTTCGCAAATCGCTTTCTGCGAGACGGTCACCTGGACGGCACTCATTACCATCGACCATATCCTCTATAAAACGGGGGTGTACCGCACCATCCTGCTCGGCATCAATTCGACCGAAGCCCAAAAGGCCCGGACGCCGCATACCGAATGCCGGTTAGGCAAATGGTACGTTGCCGAAGGGCAAGCGAAATACGGCAATTTCAAGGCCTTCAAGGCCATGGCGAAACCGCATGCGCTGGTCCACGACAACGGGTTGGCGATTCCGTCCATCATGGCTTCGACCGATTGGCGGAGCGACGCTTCCGCTCAAGCGACCATTTCCCGGCATATCGCCGACATGGAGGGCGCAAGCTCCGAAATTTTCGCGCGTTTCGAGGATCTCATCGCGGAAGCCCATACGGGCAATGCGGAACTGTTTTAAGAAAGGAGGAAAAAACGAACCCCCGGCAAATTGCCGGGGGTTTTCTTATGGAAAAAATGCGGTATGATGGGGCTCATGTTTAAAGATAAGTCCTCCTACGTCCGTAAGAACCGGATTTCCATAAAAGAAGTTGCCGTTAAGCGGAGCATCGGGGCTTTCGTAAGGCGTGCGTTCCCCGCATTCACCCTGGCCGAACTCATCGTCGTAGTGACCGTACTCGCTATTTTGACGGCGATTGGCTTCGTGGCGCTTTCCGGTTACGCCCAAGACGCCAAAGATTCCCGAGCCAAGACCAACGTAAGGTCCGTTTATTCGGCAATAGTTTCCGAAAGCGCGCTCAGCGGCAATTCTCCGCGCTACTACGTCGTCCATGATCCGGGGTATTCCCTCTCTGGAGCGATGGTCGCTTTCGTGGAATGATCTCAGTCGGTCGCGCTGACCTGAGGACAATGGAACGAACCGAATACGAACTACTCGGCGGGGAATCCGGATTTTCCGAAATTGAAACTGAATCCTGAGAAATTCCGCGTAACCGGATGATTCGGGGCGTTTTGAAACACCGCCGAAGCGGCGGACGCATCACAACCCATCGTCGGTGCCGCGGACGGTATGACGACTTCCGCGGCGGATGGAAAAACCCGTACGGCAAGTTACGTGCAAGTAGTGGGAATCCAGCCTTCCTGAACCGCATTCGTCGTGGGAAATTACCCCGTTTCCCAAAGCTGATCGACTTCCGGTCTCGTTCGCAATCCCATAACTCCCAGCCTCACCTGAGCCATAACCGAAGGCGTAACGGCAGGCTGAGCCATAGCCTGCCTTGAGACGACGTGGTCGGGATATTCCCTTCCGGGTCTTGCTGACGGACAGTCCGGAGCGTGAACGAAAAGCATTGAGAACGGAAACTCGTTGGTTCCGGTAACGTGCGCGAACGGCGCATTTTCTTATGGAACGCCCTACGCGAGCTGCGACCAGTACTATTCGGCAAACGGAAACTCCTGTGTGGCGAACGCATGGAGTTCGGACGTCTGGGGACCGTGTTCTTGAGAAACGGGGACATGGTCGTACGGAAGTTGGGGCGCGTGTTCCGCAACCTGCGGATGAGGAACGCGATCCCGAACCGCGTCGTGCGTCCGGGGAAACAACGGCTCCCAATCCCGTTCGGTAACGTGCTTGAAATACGACTCTTCCCCTTTGGCGGATTCGGCCTGTTCCGGAAGCAAGCCGGCAACGTCCCAAGCATGTACCC
>JASDUA010000140.1:0-6282 GCA_041891375.1 Patescibacteria group bacterium | reverse complement strand
TACCCAGGGTACCGATTCGGTATGCTGAACGGCGTCGCTCTCCCAAGACTGTAATACGCAATCGTGCCCGGCCTGTTGAAGCGCGAACGGCGGACCGGCGACGGCCAGCGCTCCGACGAGCGGACTCTGTTATTCCGGAACCCCGTCTTCCGTAACGACGGCGGTCTGAACGACGAATCCTTGGTATTGGACGTGCACCGACGCGGCGGGAGGCACTTCCGTCTGATGTTCCCAGGCCAAGGCGCCCCTCTACAACACCAGCCAATTCAACACTGCGAACGTCGGCGCGGCACCTTGCAGTTGGTATCCGAGCATTTCTGACGGATCGGGATGGGGATGTTCCTGTATGACCAATCAGAACACGACGAGTTCGACCTGTACGGCCAACTCGTACATGACCCACGGAAACAATACCGCGTCCTGCATCTATAGCTGCAACCTCCGTCCGATCAACTAAACAAAAACCCCCGGCAAATTGCCGGGGGTTTTCCTTCCTTACGCCTTTTCGAATTTCGTTTCGCCGTCCTTCCCTACCGTGACCCGGAGGGAATCGCCTTCCGAGATCTCTCCTGAGAGAATGGCGAGCGAAAGCGGATTCACTACCGCGCGGGTGATGGCTCGGCGCATGGGGCGCGCGCCGAATTCGGGATCGAACCCGAGCGCTGCGATTTCCTTGCGGATTTCCGGAGTGAACGAGACGCGGATACGACGTTCCTCAAGCATGCCCGAAACCTCGCGGAGGAGGATGTCGGCGACCATTTCCAAAGCGGCCTCGGAGAGCGGATTGAAGAGCACGACGTCGTCTATGCGGTTCAGGAGTTCGGGTCGGAGGTATTTTTTCAATTCCTGCACCAGCGCCTTACGGCCGGCATCCGGATCTTTGGCGAACTTCGCGGCGGCCTCCTCCGGCGTGCCGCCGCCGAGAACGGCGGAAGGATCGGTCACGAGGTTGGAAGTCATGATGACCACCGTATTCTTGAAGTTCACGGTACGCCCCTTGCCGTCGGTCAGACGTCCGTCGTCGAGAATCTGGAGGAAGACGTTGAAGACGTCGGGATGGGCCTTTTCGATCTCGTCGAAAAGCACGACCGAGTACGGCTTGCGGCGCACGGCTTCGGTAAGTTGTCCGCCCTCTTCGTGCCCGACGTATCCCGGCGGCGATCCGATCATTCGGGCTACGGCGTGCGATTCCGAATATTCGCTCATATCGATGCGAACGAACGCGTTCTTGTCCGAGAAGAGTTCGTCGGCGAGCGCTTTGGCGGTTTCGGTCTTTCCCACTCCGGTAGGTCCGAGGAACAGGAACGAACCGATGGGGCGCTTGGGGTCGGAGAGTCCGGCCTTGGAGCGCTGGATGGCTTCCGAGACGGCGCGGAGCGCGGCGTCTTGCCCGACGACGCGGGTCTGGAGTTTCTCAAAGAGTTTGAGGTACTTTTCCTTTTCGGTTTCGAGGAGTTTTCCCACAGGGATTCCCGTCCACTTCCCTACCACTTCGGCGATGTCCTCACGGTCGACGCGTTCGCGAAGCGAAGATTCGCCCCGCTCGCGAATGGCCGCGAGTTCGGTTTCGGCTTCGGCGACGTCCTTCTGGATGGCCGGAATTTCCGCGTACCGGATTTTGGCGACGGCCGAAAAGTCCATTTTACGCTCGAACTCGTGCGCTTGGTTGGAGAGTTCGTCGATTTTGGAGCGTCCGTCCTTCATGCGGTCGATGAGCTTCTTTTCGCTTTCCCATTTGGAAAGTCCGGCGCGCAGGCGTTCGCGCTTGGTGGCGATTTCGGCTTCGAGTTCGGCCTGGGTGGCGGCGTCGAAGTTCTTTTCGGCCTTCTTGGCTTCGCGTTCGATTTCGAGGGAACGGATTTCCTTTTCGAGCTTGTCGAGTTCGACCGGCTTCGAAGTGGAGCTCATCTTCACGCTGGCGGCGGCTTCGTCGACGAGGTCGATGGCCTTGTCGGGGAGCTTGCGGTCGGTGACGTATTTCACGGAGAGTTCGACCGCGTCTTCGAGCGCCCGGTCGGTAATGGAGATGCCGTGGAAAGTTTCGTATTTTTCCTTGATGCCACGGAGGATGGCGAGCGTGTCTTCAACCCCCGGTTCGTCCACGATGACCGGCTGGAAGCGGCGTTCGAGCGCGGCGTCCTTTTCGACGTACTTGCGGTATTCGGCGACGGTGGTGGCACCGATGACCTTCACCGATCCGCGGGCGAGCGCGGGCTTCAAAAGGTTTCCGGCATCCGCGCCGCCTTCCTGGTTTCCGGCGCCGACGATGGTATGGAGTTCGTCGATGAAGAGGATGATGCCGCCTTCGGATTTTTCGACTTCCTTAATGACGGCCTTGAGGCGTTCTTCGAACTCGCCGCGGTACTTGGCGCCCGCGATGAGCGCGCCCAAATCGAGCGTGAGGAGGCGCTTATTTTTGAGCGCGTCCGGCACTTCGCCGTCGACGATTTTCCTCGCGATGCCCTCGACGATAGCCGTCTTTCCGACGCCCGGGTCGCCGATGAGCACGGGATTGTTTTTCGTGCGGCGCGAGAGGATTTGGATGGTGCGGCGGATTTCGTCTTCGCGGCCAATGACGGGGTCGATCTTGCCTTTGCGGGCAAGGTCGACCAAGTCGATGGTAAATTTGGAAAGCGAACCCTGGAGGGTTTCGGCGTCCGGAGAAGTCACCCGCTCCCCAGCCCTGAGGGCTTCGAGGGCGGTTTTGAGTTTTTTCGTATCGGTGCCCGCGGCGGCGAACGCCGCTTTGAGCGAACCGGATTCGGAAAGCGCGAGCAGGAGATGTTCTTCGGTGACGTATTCGTCGCCCATCGATTTGGCAAGGCTTTCGGCTTGGGCCAATGCGGAGCGGAGTTCGCCGTCGAGCGCGACGTTGACGCTTCCGGAAGCTACCGTAGGCAACTTGGAAAGAACGTCGGCGGAAGTCCTGCCAAGCGAAGCGGGATCGCCGCCCGAAGACGAGACGAGCCCCGGGGCCACGCTCTCGTTCGAAGAAAGCATTGCGGCGAGAAGGTGCGCCGGCACGAGCGCGGTATGCCTTGCCGAATACGCGAGGGTTTCGGCTTCCGACAGCCGTTTCTGCGAGCTGTGGGTGAATTTTTCGAAGTTCATGGGAAGGTGGATAAAGAGGTATCCGCCGCTTCCGAGAAGGGGTTTTCCAAAGGGTTTCTGGAACGTTTCGAATCTCCCCTTACTGGATTTAGCACGTGTATTATATATGTGCTAATATCAAAATGCAAGGGCGATTGGTGAAAAAATTGAATTGCGCCCACAGGAGCGTACACTACGCGCATACCGCTTTATACCCGGAATATGAATTCTACGATCCGCTTCGTTCTCAGACCAATGGCCTCGGCGGCCATTTTTACCGGAACGGTATTGGCGCTTTCCTATGCGTATGCCGGTTGGTCGACGCCCGTACCGAACAATATGGCAGCCGGACAGGCGCTCACGAAAGACCTTTGGAACAACATGGCGAACGAAATCGCCGACCATGATTCCAAAATATCGAATTTCACCTTCTCAAGCGGAAATGCCACCCTTGGCGGCACCCTTACGGCATCGAACGTGAACCAAGCCCCCATTCTTTCGACCACGAACCAGGGCGGCTACTACGCAACCAGCTCGGCGGGTTGGCAATATATCGGAACGTCGGCTACGGTCACGGTTCCGGCATGACCGAACCGGAAATATCGGATATCCTCGAAAGCGATGGGATACGGAGCGGCGGGAAATTACATGTTTACGACCGTTTCGACATCCAGCACGTCGGTCACGGGAACCCCTACGGGCATGGGAGGCATTTACGAGTACGCGACGGATACCGGCTGGCATACGACCTACCAGGAAGGGTACGTCGACCTCGCGCCCGGAACGTATACGTTCTATCTCATGGCATACGGAGGAACCAGCTACACCATCAACTACCATAACAATTCCAATTTGACGAACATCATGATCTGGCCGCTCTAGCCCAATGGATACCGGACGTCATTTCATACGCGCATAAAAAAAATCCCGCTTCGGCGGGATTTTTGATTGTCCAGACTCTCATGGGACGCAGCCGGGGTGTCCGGCGGCAATCATGACGATGCCGAGCAATCCCCAGAAGATCGCGGGGATCAGCGGGGACGTCGAGCCGGACGAACGGAGCCAAAGCACGTAATTGAGCGCGTTGAGCCCCATGACGATGGCAGTGACGATATCCGCTTGTTTGCAACCGACGAGCTTGTCGCCGAAGAGAAGAAAGACGACGCACGCGAAGGAACCGATATGGCCCAAGGCGTTGTGCACCGGATGCGCTCCGGGATTCGCGTGTTTGTGAATCGCCAACATGGTTACCTCCCAGTTCCAGTTTTTGACTGGCTGATAATACGGAGGAAACCCCGAACGTCAACCGGCTATCGGACCATGAACGAATTGATCTTCAGATACGAAGTCCCGGCACCGCTGGTGCATTCCGCCACGAGCGATGCCAAAGCCCTGTTCGTAGGTTTCGCGATTTTAAAACGGAGGTCGCTGGAATCGTTCTCGCCGCCGAAACCGTAGCCGGAACCGGGTCAATAGTAATTATCGCAACGTCCGAGAAGATTATCGGAAAACGAGGTGAATTTTACAAGCCCGGTACGCGGAACGTCTTGTAATACGCCTCAGCACCGGACGTCGGAAATTCCGTACGATTTCACGTTGTAGAGAACTTCCGTAAAAGCGACGGCTCCGCTGAAAGCATCGGTAAAATAGGTAGTGTAATGGGGCTGTGCGCCACATACCACGGCTCCCAATGAAACCGTTCCGGCGTTGATCGCCGCGCTCGACATTCCGGAAGTCGATACGCCGTTGTTCGCGGTAAGCGCCACGAGGTTTCAGAAGTTGTAGTTGACGTTGGTCCATCCTCCCCCGTCGGTCGTCATATCGCAAAGCACTTGGAAAGGGGCTGCCGGTCCGGCTCCGTCGTAATCGATGGAGTACGTTCCGTCGGCACTTGCGGGGTATGCGCCCTTAATGGCCTTGCACGAACCCGGCACGCACGCCCCGGAAACGTTCGCGTAGCCCGCCGGACACGAGATTGGCGTTCCCACAACGGCCCCGTCGACCAGGGCGCCGGTAGCGTTTTTCGAAACGTCGGCGGCAATGAGTCCGACGACCGATCACGTAACCGAAACGGTCGCGGGGAACGTTCCCGTTACCGTAGCCTTTCCCGTCGTCTGAGAAATGCCCGCTACCTGGAAGTACGACGTCGAACGGGGTTTGGTTCCCGAAGAAACGACGGATTCCATCGCCCCTACGGTCAGGTACTTCGAGTCGTAGAGTCCGGCTCACTACGCGGCGAAGGCTTCCGGAACGACCGGACGGAAAGCGGTTTTGAATTTCTCGGGATTGAGTTTGAGTTTCGCGTAGTCCGGGTTTCCGGCGGAATAGTTCGTCCCGGAAACGTTCCAATCCCCTCCGGTAAGGGTAGTTTGGGTTCCGTCCAGATAGACGAACGCCCCGGAGAGCGAGGCGCCCGTATTGTGGATGACGTAGTACCGGGGAGAATTGTTGGTAATGGCCGACTCGGAGGAAATCGCCGTCTGAAGAGATCTGACGTTGGTGGCGACAACCGAGCTCTTAGCGTCTTCCGAATAGCCCGAAAGCGCGAGGAATCCCACCGTCGCGAGAATGGCGAGGATGGTAATGACGACGATGAGTTCCGCGAGAGTGAACCCCCGGAGCTTGCGTTTCAGGACACGGTTGGCGGATTTCATAGAAGTTCGCTCTATTTGTTAAAAGTGACACAAAGAGTATAGCGGATTATTTTCGAAATGAAATCCGTGCTGAAGCACGAAAAAATCCGCATATGCGGATTTTTTCGAAAGGATCGACGACTACTTGTTTACGAAGATGTCGGCCTTGAGCGAATTGTCGTTCTCGTCGCGTTCGGCGAAGCGGTTGTCCGGATCGGCGGTGACTTCGAAGGTGTGCACGCCCGAGAAATCGATGGCGAAGCTCGAGAAGTTGACCGATACGTCGCGGCACTGTCCGGAGAGGAGCTTGACGTACTGGGTAGCGCGGAAGCTCGTATTCTTGGAGAGGTCCTTGAACCCGATGGAGAGGTCCTTGAACTGACTCATGTCGGCGCCGTTGTTGCAGACGGTGGCGAGCACGTTGCGGGCTCCTCCGTCGCGTCCTACGCGGGTGATATAGAAGTTCGGGTTGGAGTACTGGTTCTGGGCGTAGTACTGGTTCGCGGTCGGATCGTAGTAGGTGCTGCCGTTGTAGTATACGTTTCCGCCGTTGGTGTAG
>JASDUA010000139.1:0-11442 GCA_041891375.1 Patescibacteria group bacterium | reverse complement strand
ATTTCCTGTTCCATGAGATCGGGATGGTCGAGAAGACCGAGCCTTCGGGTTCCGCGCGAGGCGACGTTCCCGAGGATTTCAATGAAATGCCGGCAGGCCTTCTTATCCGATTCGTCGGGCCATTCCCCACGGAGAAGCAGGTCGAGAAGGTACGCGTCCTGTTCGACGAGGTCGACGATGGCCATCTGTTTCCAATCGAAACCGGAGAGGTAACGTTCGTGGAATATGCCCGTGAGCTTCATCTTCATCGAATCGGGAATCCCGCTCCACGCACGAATGCCCTCCTGATCCATCGATATGCCGCCGGAGACGACCTTCGTGCAGAAATATTCGGCGATTCCGGGCACGCCGAGATCTTTGACGCTTTTCAGCATCGGCATCGCGATCTCGACGTCGAATCCTCCGGCTACCAAGACCAACGGAGTAAAAACGTTGCAGTAATCCTGTATCGCGCCGGTAATCGGAAAACGGTTGTCTTCGAAATCCTTGAAACGGACTTCGCTAGGATGCACGAGCAAAGCCGTCACGCGGTCGGCGATGGCGGCTTTTTTCGGAACTTCGGTGGCGGAAAGGGTTTCCGTCGCATTCGTAAGGAGGCTGTCGGGGGCGGATGCGGCGGAAGCCATGGCCTATTTTTTAGGGGGCATTTTACGAAGGAGCGCGAATTCGCCCGGATCCCTCGGTACCAACACGTCGACGTCGAAGCTTCCGCCATGGGCGCAAGTCTTCTCGTCTCCTTCCGGTCCTACGATCCTTTCAAGTACGAATTCGAAGTCGTCTTTCGGGTTGATTATGCGTACGGTATCTCAAACGTCAAATCGGTTCTTCACTTCCAAACGGGCAAGGCCGGTAGAGGCGTCGTACGACTTTACGATACCGATGAATTCCTCTTCTTTAATTTCTCCGTTCTTCTCGAACCAGATGCCCTTTTCACCCGGATTGCCGACGAGGAATCCCGGAGTGTATCCGCGGTTGGAGATGGCGAACACTTCGCGCGAAAGCTTTTCCATGTCGTACGGTTCGCCCTTTTCGAGCGCGTCCATGGCGATGCGGTACGCCTTTCCGACGCCCGCGAGGTAGTTGACGGTTTTCGAGCGCCCTTCGACCTTGAAGGAAATGATTCCCGCGTCGGCGAGCTCCGGAAGGTACGACAAGAGGCAGATGTCGCGGCTGTTCATGATGTAGGTTCCGTGTTCGTCCTCGTCGATCGGGAGCATTTCGCCCGGACGTTCGGTTTCTTCGAGGTAGAATTCGCCCTTGAGCGGAACGTAGTCTTCCGGACGACCGGTGGAGTCGTAGAGCTCCTCTTCGCTCGCGTCCTTCTTGAAGACCTTGTATTCCCAGCGGCACGAGTGCGAGCAGGTTCCCTGATTGGGGTCGCGGTGCGAGAAGTAGTTGGAAAGGAGGCAACGGCCGGAATACGCCATACAGATGGCGCCGTGCACGAAGAATTCGAGTTCGATGTCCGGGCAGTTCTCGCGGATTTCCTTCACTTCGCGAAGCGAGAGTTCGCGCGAAAGGATGATGCGGGTGATGCCGATTTTCTGCCAGAATTTCACCTGGGCCCAGTTGGTGTTGTTCGCTTGGACAGAGAGGTGGATTTCGGCCTCCGGAAACTTTTCGCGGACGAGCGAAATGAGTCCCGGGTCGCTCATGATGTAGGCGTCGGGCTTCAGTGCCTGCATCTTCTCGAAAGACGCCATGAACGGCTTGATTTTGACGTTGTGGGCGTAGATATTGGCGGTGAAATAGATCTTCACGCCGCGGGCGTGGCAGTATTCCACGGCTTCCGCAAGATCGTCCCAGGTGAACTGGTTTTCGCGCGCGCGCAGCGAGAACATCGGAACGCCGCAGTAAACGGCATCGGCGCCGTAAGCGATGGCGTACTTCATTTTTTCGAGGTTTCCGGCAGGAAACAGGAGTTCGTACTTTTTGGACATGGGGAAAAATAAGGGAATGAGAGAGTATATAGGAAAGTCGCGAAACCGGAAGGCGAAGGATGAGGAATTTCAACGGAAGCCGCCTGCGTTTTCCGTTTGAAACGCAGACTCGCAATGGGTACCATGAGAATTATTTAACCTGTCGGCAACTTGAAAAACGCAAAAAGAAAGAAGGCGTCCTGAGCGCTCTGATTCACTCTCGTCGAGCTCATCGTGGTCGTCACCATTTTGGCCATACTCGCCACCATAGGATTCCTCGCCCTTTCGGGCTATTCGCAGGATGCGAAGGACTCCGCCATCAAAGCGAACGTACGGTCGGTCGTGACGGCGATTTCGTCGGAATCGGCCATCACCAACAATTCCCCGAGATACTACGTCGTACATGACGCGGCGGCGGCTCTTACGGGCTCCGCGGTAGCGTACGTCGACGGCAATCCCGTCGTCCTGACGGGCGGGGATTGGAACGCCGCGGGAACGAACTATTCGGCCGGAAACCCGAATTGGGCGCTGCTCAAGCTCAATCCGGAGAAATTCAAGCTGTCTTCCCTTCCGAATTGGTTCCAAGATACCTTCGCCGCCTACGATCCGAAGGCCGTGTCGGTCGGAGCGCTCGACGCCGCGCTCGCACCGACCGCTTCCGGAAGGAACCGCTCGGCGTCGTTCTTCCAAGCGGCGGGCGTCGCGCCTTCCGGCGGAGTATCGGTCGCGGGCACCTTCCCCCAACCCACGGCGGCGCAAATCGCTCTCGGGGCGGTCGCCGGACTCGTTAAGAACCCCTCCTCTTCAAGCAACACGGGAGCCCTGGTGGACGGAGGGGCGTCGGCGGTTCCTACCGGAAACCAAACTCCGGCAGGGCCGACGACCTATCCGGGATGCGATACGCAGGACATCTACTTTACGGGGGCGAACCAGTACTGGGCGGCGTGCAACGTAGGGGCGTATACGAAATTCTCCGGATACGTCGCGAGCGGAAACGATTCGCCCGCGGCGACGGCGTCTTCTGCCGGAATGTTCTTCCAATGGGGAGAAAACGTCGCTTGGGATTTCTCGAGCGGTCTCACGGCGAACAACAATTGCACCTGGGATCGCAATTCCCAATCCTGCGGAGGCATGGGACCGGTTTCCTCGTGGCCTTCTTCCGTTTCCGATACGACCAACGGCGGATCCGACCGGTGGTACGACTGGAGCGCGAACGACAAACAAGGGCCGTGCGCGCCCGGATATCACGTACCGACCCGCACGGAATGGAACGCGGCGATTACCGCCGCCGGATCGAACAGGAACACCCTCGTAAGCACGCTCAAGCTTCCGATGGCGGGATATAGGAAAGATATCGGAACGTTTACGAGCAATGGAAACGTAGGCCAATATTGGACGAGCTCCCCCGGTTCCGAATCGACCGTCGGTTCTTACGTAAACATCGGAACTTCCACGATACTCGCCGGAGACAATCTGCGCATTTCGGGCTTTTCCGTGCGATGCATCAGGAATTAACGTACGCCGAGTCGCGGAAACCCGTTTGACAATCCCCGTTTCGATAGGTATGTTCGACCCGTTCGAATTACGCAAAAAGGGAGGTACCGAACATGCAAGCCGCCAACTGGTGGATACAACTGCTTTTCGCTTCGTGGCTGCTCGCCATCGCCTTGGTTTTCCTGGCGGTCGCGACTTCCGCGACGGAAGCGGATAAAAACGTCCGCTGGGGATTCTTGGTTCCGCCGACGCTCGCGCTCGCGTACGTCGTCTGCCCCGAAATTCCCATCTGGCACGGCCTCGTCGCCGGCGCCCTCGGCATATCGGCCATAAGCCATGTCAACGACGCGAAGAGGAAAATCCGAAACTTCGACACCGCCGCCATGACCGTATTGGCCGTTTCGGCCGCGATGGCATGGCTACCGTGGCTCGCTACCGTGGCCGCGTTCGTGGCATGGCAATTCATAAGCTCGCTCCTCGCCACGAGGATCGAGAGTTCTCTCGTTCGGGGTCAGAAAGATTCCTGAACGGCGAAACGAAAAGAAAACCCCCGCATCCGCGGGGGTTTCGTTTTTTTTCGGCGTTCGCCGATTCGCCTGACGCGCATCAGTGACCGTGGGAATGTCCGCGGCGGCGATGTTCGTGACGGCCGGAACCGTATCCGTAAACGGGTACGGAGTACACGACCACGGGACGTTGGACGACCACGGCTTCGACGGGGCGTCCCCATTCGTCGTATCCGACCAACGCTCTCGTGGCATACCCTTGCGAGTAATATCCCGAAGGATACGTGCCGATCGTCACGCAACCCGACAATGCCAACAGCAATGGAATTACGAGGGCGAGTCTCATGACGACCTCCTTTCGTTCGAAAGAGACGAGAAGATTATACGTCTGTCAGCAACCTCTTGCAATTGGAAAAGCGAATATTAAAATAACGTGAATACCCGTTTTCTTTCGTGATATGGACATTTCCCGCGCCTTGCGGAAAAAAATCCTCTCCGGATTCACTCTGGCCGAACTCATCGTCGCCATCACGGTTTTGGCCATTCTGGCGACCGTCGGCTTCCTGGCGCTCTCCGGATATTCCCAGGATGCCAAAGATTCCGCGGCGAAAGCCAACGTCCGTTCGATTTCGACGGCGCTGTCTTCGGAATCGGCGCTGACGGGCAACTCCCCGAGGTATTACGTGGTGCACGATACCTGAGCGGCATTGTCGGGCGCGTTCGTATACGTCGACGGCAACCAAACGGCACTGACCGGCGGCGATTGGAACGTCGCGTGAACGAACTATTCCGCCGGGAATCCGGACTACGCGAAATTGAAACTCAATGCTGAGAAATTCAAAATCTCCGCCTTCGGCAAAACGTTCCCCTTCGCGGATGCGGCGTTGCCGTACGATCCCAAAGGAGTAACCATCGGGGCCGTGGATTACGTCTCGTCGACGACGGGAGGAAAGAAACGCGTCTCCTCGTACCACCAAGTGGGAGTCGCTTCCAGCGCGACCCGGGCGACAGTAGTGACCGGAAATTACCCCACGACGCTCTCCTGATCGGTTACCGGACTCATCAAGGATCCGCTTGGAACTTCAGGCACGTGAGCGCTGATGGACGGAACGAAATCCGGTACGTCGGGATCGTGCTGAACGGCCAATAAGAACTACGCCTATTCCGCGGCGGGATTCCTCACGGACACCTTCTGTGCCGACGGTTCGCAAAATCCGTCGTCGATAGCCTTCCCCAGCGCGGGATCTTCGGTTTCTTGGACGTGCGGAACCGCCTCCTGTTCCGCATCCCGATCGTCAGCTCCGGTCACCCAATCCTGGACGACTCCGGGCACGTATTCGTGGACGGTTCCGGTCGGTTTTTCTTCGATCGAAGTCACCGTCGACGGTGCGGGCGGAGGCGGCGGATGACGCGGAAACTGCCAAGGAGGGACTACCGGAAACGGAAGCGCCGGAACGGTCACGACCTTCAATTCGACGCTTATCGCGAACGCCTGAGGCGGCGGTGGCGGATGAATGCCGGACGACGGCGTCGGTGGCGCTTGGTGAAGCACCGGTACGGCGTCGGGAGGGGATACGAACACGCCGGGAGGAGGCGGTATCGGCGGCGGAACTTCCTGTGGAAACTGCGACGGCGGCGGCAACGGTGGCAACGGCGGCAGAGTGGTAAAAACCTATTTCCCCGCGAGCGGACTGAGCGTGGGACAAACCGTGCAAATCGTCGTCTGAAGCGGATGATCCGGCGGAATAGGAGTCCTCTGATGTTATGCCGGAAGCGGGAACAACGGTACCGTAACGGTAAAAACGAACTACTAGGCGCCAACTGCCGAGAGATTTATCCGGCGATCCAATCCTCGATCTTTTCCATGGATTCGATAAGGACGCTCTTTTCGAGTTCTTCGAGTTCTTCCGGTTTGAATTTGGAGAGCACCCAATCGGCGGTTTCAAAACGGCGGTCACGGCCGATACCGATCTTCACCCGGGCGAATTCTTCCGTTCCCAACCGGTTCGCGAGGGATTTCAATCCGTTTTGTCCGCCCGAACTCCCCTTTTCACGGAAACGGACCTTTCAAAAATCCATGTCGATGTCGTCGGAAACCGCGATGACGTCGGTTTTGGGGTCGAGCTTGTAGAACGTGACGAACGGCGCGGCCGCGTCTCCTGAAAGGTTCATGTAGGTCAAGGGCTTGAGTACGAAGACCTTTTTCCCCGCTACGGTTCCTTGCGCCAAAAGCCCCTTGAACTTGGGGGCATCTTCGAAGTCTGAAAACCCGTTCGCCTTCGCGAAAGCGTCGACGGCTAAAAATCCCACGTTATGTCGCGTGAGGCGGTATTCGTTTCCCGGATTTCAGAGTCAGACGACGAGTTTCATTGCGCGTTCTTAAAAATCCCACGGAGTATATTCGAAACGGCCGAATCCCCGAATAGATTGATACGCGCCGGAAATGTAGACGGGTTGCGGAACTTCGCCGTTCGGTTTTTCCTATTCGGATTTCATTGCGACGCCGATGCGCACGCAGCCCCAATGGCGCTTGCGTCCGCCCACGTCGACTTCGATGGGGAACGAGAAGTCGTACATCGGAACCCAACCGTCCTTACCCATGTCGCGGAGGTAGATTTGCACGAGGGGATGTCCGCTCGAATTGGCCGGTCCGCCCTTTCCAACGCGGTCAGAAAAGAACATGCGGTTGCGCGAGGTCTTCATGTTCGCGGCGATCTGTTCGGGAGTCGTCGGGTTGAGCGTCGGGCGCTTCGATACGGCGTCCATGTGTGTTGGAACGTAGCCGGAAAGGCGCTGTTTCGTATCGGGATCCGTCCATTCGAAATCGTATGCCGGAATGGCGTAGGCGATGCGGGAGTCGGAAGACTTCGCGCGCTCGATAAGGTTCCTAAGAGTGCGGTCCGTGAAGTTGGCGAGGGTGCTGTCGTACTGGCGGGGATTGGTTCCCTTGATCCAGGCGAACGAATTGGGAAACAGGTCGCGTTCGGAAACGGAACCCGATTTGAGGGCGTCGCTAAAAAGCACGGACATTTCCTTGCCAAGTTCGACGGCCTTACGGAGGTAGGCGGTTTCCGGGGTTTCGATACCGGATTCGTACGCGTTCGCGGTGAGGCGCTCGAGCACGCGGAGGACGTTGTCGAATTTGGAGTCCGCTGCCGAGAGTCGGTTCATCGAATCGGAAAAGCCCGAAACGAGCGCACGGATGTCGTCGCAAATCGCGTCGAGTTCTTTCGAACTCTTCGCGGAAAGTTCGGCCACGTGTGATATGCTCGCTTTTGCCGAGGCGAAGGCCTGTTGGGCGCTCATGAAGATCGTACAGATTTTTCCGAGCTTTTCGGAGGAACCGGCCGCCGATTTCTCAAGCGCGGCAGTCTTGTCGGCGAGTTTGGAGAAATCGTCCTCGAGCTGGCCGGTTACGGTTTCGGAATCCTTGGCGAGCTGGTTGGATTGTCCCGCGAGTTTACGGACTTCGTCGGCGACCACGGCGAACCCGCGCCCCGCTTCTCCGGCACGTGCCGCTTCGATGGCCGCATTGAGCGCGAGGAGGTTGGTCTGCATCGCCACGCCCTTGATTTGGTCGGAATTCCCCTCGATGCGCTTGAGACTGTCCTTAAAGCGGCCCATTTCGCCGCCTACGGACAAAACCCCGTCCACGAGGGAACGGATGAGATGTTCGATTTCTTCGATCTCCACCATGGAGTCGTTCAATTGCGCCTGTGCCTGCTCGATTTTCACGAGCGGATCCTTCGCGCTTTCGGCGACCTCGTGAAACTCGCGGCTCACGAGCGAGAGCGCGTTCTCGATGGACGCGAGGTCGGCGGAACGCGTGTCGAAAGACCGGCGGACTTCCCGCATTCCGCTCACGCCTCCGGCGAGCTCGAAACACAATCGGTTGGCGTCCGAAAGGACTTTGCGGAGGATTCCGTCGAGAAATTCCTTGCGGCCGTAGAGGATTCTGGCCACGGAGGCGAACCCCTTCGCTTGGAGAACGCTCGCGACGAGACCCGGCGCCTCGCGGTCGGCAATCTTCGAGGCGATGCTCGCCGGAATGGAATCGGCACCCCCCGTTTGGGCAAGGGGATTTCCTTGGTTCTGTCGCATTTTTTCTACGGAAATACGGATAATCGGACTGTGGAAATCATACGTACGGGTATCGCATTGTCAAAGACCGGGATCAGGACCCTGAAAAAGCGCCGACCCGACCTTCCGGGCGAAAGCGATGGACGAAGGCATCAAGGCGTTCTGGGGTTCCTGGTTCTCAGGCATCGCCGACGCGCAAAAACGCTTCACCCAAGTCTTCGAAGAAGTACGCAGGTCTTCCCTGCTCGTCTACGAGCGTTCGGAAGACGGGCACGTCCTATCGGATCGGAGAATGGCGGAACATCGAAAAACCTCCGGAAATACCGGAGGTTTTTTACTTTGTCCGAAGGCTATTCGGCGAGTGATGGAACGGTCAGCATCCCCTTCATCACGCGGACGTCGAGGCCTGCGGGATATTTGGCCTCCGCGGTCTTGAGCGACGCGGCTACCGAATTCCGGATTCCGGCCTTCCATGCGCCGATTTGCGCTTTGGTCGCCCCCTTCTTCTTCATGGCGCGGATCTGTCCGGCGACTTTCGCATTGAAAGCGGATACCCTTGCCGCGACGGCCGCGTTTTCGCGCTTTTGGGCGGGGGTGGCTTCGACGACGGCGAAAGCGTCCATGATTTTCCGCCCCGGCTTCCTGATGAGCTTGCCCGCGTACGAAAATCCCATGCTTCCGCCGTTGTCAAGCCCGATGGCCTGATAGCAACCGAAATGCTTCTTTATGAAATCGGGCATTTCGTAGATCGTGGCGGACGAGACGGTGCCGAAATGTACGACGTCGCCCTTTTCGTTCGAGCAGATGAACGACTTCATGGACGAAGCGCGCATCTTGGCGTCGATTTCGGATTCCGATTCCGAAAGGACGTTCTTGCCTTCCAAAAGGAGGACGGGGATGTTCGAAACCCCGTTTGACAGTTCTTTTTTCCTCTCGGCGTTGTACGTCCGGTCGATCCCTTTTCCGTACCAGACGTTATCGAGGACGAAGAGCGGTTTTCCGCCCTCGTCGAAACCGAAAAACCCCTTGGCTCAGAAGTCGCCGCCGAATTTGAAATCCTGTTTCCCTTCGTACGCGCGGTCGGAGTTGGTGTAGGTTTTTCCGCACCACTTGTAGTCTTCGGGGCAGAAATACGCCCCGTTGATTCCGGTATCGGAACCCGCCTTTTTCAAGAGGTTTTCAAACGTTTCGCCGCCTTCGCCGGCGTACGGAGTGACGATGCGGGTGTCGCCGTCGAGCGTCACTTTCACGACGTTCACGGCCTTTCCGTCGAGTTTGGCATCGATGAGTTCTTTCGCCGCGGAAGCCTGTTGGAACGAAGCGAGCGCGGCGAGCAAGAGGAGGAGTTTTTTCATGGGATTACGCGTCAACTTGTCCGATTTCGGAGAGCACCCAGTCGAAGTCGCCCTTCGTGAGCTCGCTTCCGCAGTAGTCGCATTTTCCGACGGCGGTAATCTTGAGCGTCGCGCCGCAATTGGGGCATTTGTCGGCGAATACGCCCTTTTCGTCCTCTTGGGTGACGGCGGCGTTGGAGCGCATCCAAATCCAGATTTCGCTCCAGGTGGTAAGCTCTCCGCCGTAGTTGCTTTCGACGATCTTTCCTTCGGCGTCGACGACGGTGTCGGTACAGGTCGCGGTGACGAGCGTGGAAACGTACGAGTACTTTTCGTCGGAAGTGACGTCGAGAAGTTCTACGGAATCGAGCGACAATTGGCCGAGCACGTTCCGTTGTTTTTTCGCGACGTACGGTTCGAGCTGGATCGTGAACCGACGCATGATACCGTCGGAAACGAACGCCCTCGCGCCCGTCATGTCCCCGACACACCAGGCGTTTTGGATCTTGAAGAAGCCCGTGTTCACGAGTTCCTTGAATTTCTGTTCGTTCCAGAGCGGATCGAGTTCCTTAAGCTTGGCGATGCCGTCGGCGAGGCTCGAGGAAGGTTGCACGTCGGGGGATTCCCCACCCATGTCCGAAAAGTCTCCGAGAGGCGCGTTTTTCCGTGCCCGGTTTTGCGCGAGGTATCCAAGCACGACGATCGCGGCAATCGCCAATACGACGAGGAAGACGCGGTTGTTCTGCTTTTGACAAGCGGCGATGCCTGCGGGATTTCCGGCGAATTTCACCTCGCAAGGCACGGATTTACTCACAGAAGAATACGCGCTCGACGGACTGGAAAAACTCGACGAGCTCGAGAAGGACGAATGTCCGGACGATCCGGACGAATGCGAACCGCCGTGTCCTCCGCCTGCACGGGCGAGGGCCAAGGTAGGAACGCAGAGAAGCGCGGCAAGGACGGCCGCCGCAATTTTGGTTTTCATTTTGCCCATATCCGAAAACGGTGGATTAGAGGCTTTTGACGATTTCGGTCTTTTTCATTTCGTAGTCTTCCTGGGTGATGAGGCCGCCGTCGAGAAGCGACTTGAGCTTCGAGAGGCGCGCTTCGGCGGATTCCTGAACCGGTGCGGACATGGTTCCGGCGAGGGCTTGCCCCGCGTTCATTCCCATGAACATTCCGGCGGCGCCACCTTCGTTCTTAGCGGCGTCGCGAAGGGCTCCGAGCTTCTGCATGTCGGCGTACGAGACTCCGGCCGCCTTGGCCGCTACGGTTTGCGCCTGGGTGTCGGCAATGGTGCGGATACGATCCTGGGTGTCTTCGTCGAAATCGGTATTCTCGATGCGGAAATCCGAAAGTTCGAGGCCGAACGGAGCGAAATCGTCCTTCGCGGCGGCGCGGACCTTCTCGGAAAGCTCGAGACGGTTCTTGTCGATTTCGTTATACGCGAGGCCGGCTTCGGCGAAAGCGTCGGTCAACGGGGCGACGATGCGGTCGCCGATAACGTTGCGAAGGGATTCCACAGGTACTTCGTCCTGGGCGCCGAGGTAGTTCGTGAAGAGGTTCGTAACGTCGGAAATGCGGAACGAGAAGTTTCCGAAAGCGCGCATTCCCACGGGGAAACCGTACTGCGGATCGACGTATTTCACCGGGGATTTCGTACCCCATTTCTGATTGGTGACGATGGCGGTCGTGAAGAAGAATATCCCCACCTTGTGTTCGCTTTCGAACGCCTGCATGATCTTGGTGAGGGTCGTCCAAAACGGTACGTTGTCGGTCTTGAGGTCGTAGGTTCCGGGTTCGGTATGCACCGCCTGGACCTTGCCTTCGTAAACGAACACCACGCCCTGCCCCGGACCGACGATGAGCTTCGAAGCGTTCTTGATTTCGTCTCCGCGGTCCGAATACCGGCTTACCAAAACCTCGGGATTCGGGTTTTCCCATTGGATGACGGAACGGAGTTGGTTCTTAATTCCCGGGAACGAATCGAAGATGCCCATGTTGCGGTGAATGAGAGATAACCGCGGCATCATACCACGCTGACCGCCCCTTCGCAAATTTCCGGCCCGCCAGGAAGTTTTTATTATACAGATGGGTCTTGTTATAGTC
>JASDUA010000138.1:6500-11519 GCA_041891375.1 Patescibacteria group bacterium | reverse complement strand
GATTTCGCGTACTCCTCGGGGTGCTTCTGCTTGTAGAGGAGAATGAAAAAGACGATGACCGTCAGCACGAGAATGAGCAGGAGCGCCCGGAGGTCGCTCGATTCGCCCGGTTCCGGAACGTCTTTTTTCGGAACGTTTTGCGCAGTTTCATCCGGGATTTCTTCGAGTTTTTTAGGCATGTTCGGAATCGTGAGCGGACGTTTCGCAAAGTATGCTGAATTCTCGTTAAAAAAGAAAATGAAAAATTCACCGTGGCGGAACATGTAAAAAACGCCCCTCCGATTGCCGGGGGGCGTTTTCATGAGACGGTTATCCTTCGAGCTGATCCCGTACGGAGTCGACCATCTTATCGAAAGCCGCTTCGTCGAATCCGTATTCAAGAACGAGCGCGCGAGCGGATTCGACCGCCTCGTCGGACATGCTGGTTTTTCAGAGAGGGGCGAGGACTTTGGCGATTTTCAAGGCTTTCGCGCCCATGGCGGCATATTCCGGAGCGGTTTCGGGCCGATCGGACCCCCCGATGTAATCGACGATGTCCTGACTGAATTTCCATTCGGAAAACACTATTGCCGCAACCGAAGCCGAAGACATGCCGAAAATCGATTCTTCCGCAGCCACGCGGTCTTCGGTCTGCGAGAGGGCGGATTGCAAAGCGGATGCCTTCCCCTTCTCCATGGCGATCTGCGAAGTTACCAGCGCGCCGATTTCCTGAAGCAACGCGGCGAACTGGACGTCGTCGGCGGTCGTCGAGAATTTCGGCTCTTTCCACTTGCGAATGATGAGTCCCTGCGTCGAAGAAGTGTCGGCGAACGAGTCTTGGGTGGCTCCGTAAGGAGCGAGGTCGGCCTTGACGTGCGCGCTCATGCTCGTGCTCATCGCTACGTTGATGACCATTCTCGTACCGAGTTGCGACAGGGCGTCCTCGGGGGTTTTCACCCGCTTTGACAATCCGTACGCTACGCAATGGCAAATCTTGACCAAATTTCCCGCGGTCGCCGAATCGTTCCGAATGATTTCCTTCAGTCTCGTCACGTCCGGATCGGGAGATCTCCGAAGTGCGTAAATGTCGACGATGGTTTTCGAAAGGGGCGGGAGGCTTTGGATTTTCTTCGCGACCAGTTCGCGCATTTCGGCTTCGGAAAAAGATTCGGCAGCCATGACGGAATCGACCTCCTGGGAAACGTTACGGTGGATGCTGGTGACCTTGCTTCCGCCCGATCCCACGGAAACGCGGGCCGACACGGCGGATTCGGAGGCCGCTTGGGACGACCTCGGGAATTGGTTCAGGATAGACATATGGTCGAATTTCTTCCTAAATGATAGGTATCTTTCAGTTATAACGGTTGTCCCCGTTTTTCCAAATCGGAAGGGGGTGCGAATTTCGCGCTATTTCGCGGGAACTTCGACGGCCGGAGCGGCCATTCCTTCGGGAAGGCGTCCGGTCTGTTTATGATCGATCGCGTCGAGGAAAGAACGGAAGATGTCGAAACCGATCTTCTTGCGTTCGATTTCGGATTTCGAATCGAGTTTGTCCTTCATGTCACCGGTTTTCGCCGTGAGGTTCTCCCCGACTTCCTTCATGACGTTCACGCCTTCCACGCACATGTTGAGCTGGTTTCCGACGCTTTTCGTAACGATTTCGCCGACAGTTTTATCTACGTGCTCCATCATGGTCGCTTTCAGTTCGGCGAACTGCTCGGGAGTGAGCTGCGCTCCCGTGGAATTGCTCAGCTTGTTGAAGTCGCTCTCGATTTGGGCGTTCACGGCAGTTTCGAATTCTTTTCTGGAGATTTCCACAGCCTGTTCGTTAAGTTCCTTATACCGGTCGAGAACTTTCTGCTGCATGACCGGAAGATAGTTTTCGAATTGTTTTTTGAGTTCTTCGAAAAGGATCGGAGCGCTTTTTTCGGCGGTTTTTCCGAGCTCCTGTCCGATGGTGGGCATGACTTCGATCGCACGGTATTTGAGGCTCTCAAGAAATTCGGGACTCTTGAAGTACGAGTACATGCTGAAAAAAATGAACGCATTGTACAAACAGACCATGAGGATCGCGATCCATACGTACTTCTTGACCTTCTCATCTTTATCCCTGCTTTCCTTCTCCGACAGAAGTACCCGGAGGGTTTCTTCGATATCGATCTTTTTGTGGGTTTCCGTCGCTGCGGTTTCGCGTTCCGCCGGAGCGGCTTTTTTGCTCTGAACCATAAAAAAGAGGCTGGGTAGTAAAGACGTCGTGGCGCGAAGATAATAGTTTGAGCCATGAGTGTCAATACAACGTCAAAGAATGATTTTTAGAACGTTAATTTCATAAGGAGAACGGCAGTCCTTGGAAAATGGGAAAATCACAAAAATAATCCCCGCTCCTTACGGAACGGGGTTTATGTTTTTCATGGTGCCCGAGGGGGGACTTGAACCCCCACACCTTTCGGCATACGCACCTCAAGCGTACGTGTCTACCAATTCCACCACCCGGGCAGGGCGAATAACTTCGGTTTCTGATTTGAGGATTTCTTCATGGTGCCCCCGGCAGGGATCGAACCCACGACCTCCTGGTTCGAAGCCAGGCGCTCTATCCAACTGAGCTACAAGGGCGGATTTCTTCCTGCTTCAGCGAAGCGAGAGGGAGTATATCGGAACGCTATTTTTTGTAAAATCGATTTTTGAAAATAGGCGAAATTGACGAAAGCGAAAGGCTCGCTACGATGCTTCGGACGTTTTCCGACAGTCGGGAGACGCTCGAAAATGAAAAGGAGAAGTGCATGGAAAAAAGCGAAATTCGCGCAAAAGTGGTCGCCGTTCTGGCGGAAGTGGCCGGCATCGATGAAAAAGACGAAGCCAAACTTGCCGAAATCACCGACGAAACCACTCTCGACAAAGACGGCATCGGTTTCGACTCGCTCGACCAAGTCGATGCGGTCATGGCCGTCGAGGAAGCCTTCGAAGTCACCTTCCCCGAAGGCGACGCCGAAAACGCGAAGACCGTCGGGGCCGTCATCGGACTGGTCGAAAAGGCCTTGGCCGCCAAAGCCGGCTGAAAGACGCCGGATCCCCACGAAAAACCCCCTCTCTCGAGGGGGTTTCTTTTTTATGCTCCGAGCCTATTTCTTCGAGGCGGCGGAAGACTTCGCGTCCTTACTGATATCGTAAAGCAGGGGTGCCGCGAGACAGATGGAGGAGTACGCTCCGACGACGGTACCGAAAATCATCGCGAGAACGAATCCCTTGATGGCTTCCGGTCCGAAGAAGTAGAGGGCCACGAGGGTGATGAAGACCGTGAACGAGGTGTAGATGGAACGGGTGAACGTGTCGTTGAGAGAATCGTTGACGAGCGCACCGAAATCCTTCTTTTTGTTCGCCGGGATCCTGAGGTTCGAGCGGATGCGGTCCATGACGACGATGGTGTCGTTAATGGAGTAACCGAGAACCGTGAGCATCGCGGTGAGGAAGTTGGTGTCGATCTTGAATTCCGGGAAGAAGTACGAAGCGACGACGTAAAGGCCGAACGCGATGACGACGTCGTGGAAAAGCGAAACGGCGGTAACGAAACCGAACGAGAGGCTGGTGAACCCTTCGATCGCTCCGCGGAAAGCGTAGGCGATGTAGGCGGAAATGAAGAGGATGACCATCGCGAGCGTAAGGTACGCCGTCTTCTTGATGTAATCGCCGAACGATTCGCCGATGTTCACGTAGTTGGAGAGGGTGACGTTCGACGCGGTCTTGGAGATGGCCGCGGAAACGGATTCCTTATAGGAAGTCTTGGCCTTTTCGTAGTCGGCGTCGGTCATTCCGTCGAGACGGGAGAATCCGGCTTCTACGACGACGACGTTTTCACCGGAAACCTTGTACGTGGAAACGTTATTGACGACTTCCTTGCCGTCGAACTTCGCCGCTTCGCGGGAAGCTTCAGCAGCGGCCTTCGCCGCGGCGAGGTCGAGATTGCCTTCGTAAGTGTATTCGGAGGTGGTTCCGCCGGTGAGGTCGATACCGAGGTTGAGCGGAATGGCGAAGCCGGCCACTACGGAAGATACGACGAGGAAACCGGCGATGCCGTAGAAGGCGAAACGGTTCTTGATGTAATCGAAGCGCATAAAAAACGGTTACTTTGCCCGGGATTCCGGGTTTTCGGGGGTATTTATACGAACGGGACGCGTCTAAGTCAAAACGGAATGGGGTTTGTTTTTGATTGGAAGCCCGAAATAGGGTATACTCGCCACGTATAAACCGCGATCCATGCAATACAAAATTCCGGTACAGATCGAAAACGAGGACACGATATTCCTCTGACTCTCCATCCGCCAACTCGGCATCATCATGGTCATGTCGGGAATCGGGTATTCGATTTTCAAAAAACTCGAACCGGCCGTCGGAACCGAAGCGGCCCTCATTCCCGCAATCTTCTTCGCGGCCATGGGAGTGATCGTCGCCCTCTTCCGAAATTCGGAAATGACGTTCCTTCCTTTCATCCTCAACCTGATCCGCCTCCAACTGAACGTCTGAACCCGGGCGTGGAGCAAGGGCACCGATTCGTATTCGACCTTCGTCGACATCGGTTTCGTCACCTCGTACGCGAGCGCGAAGGCGAAGGTCGAAGTCAAAAACACTTCCGAAGCTTTCGAAACAGTAGAAGACAAACTCTCTAAAATTTAGCGCAGCATGGCTGACAAATCGACCTCCAGCGTAAAATCGGCGAAATCCCCCCAGAAGGATTCCACTACGCAGAAATACCTTCCGTTCTCGGAAATCCGCGACAACTGCATTTTCATGAAGGACGGATCATCCCGCATGGTCCTCCGCGTGCGCGCGCTCAATTTCAACCTGAAAAGCGAAGAAGAACAGGACGCCATCATCATGGGGTACCAGCGGTTCCTCAAGTCGCTCCGATTCCCCATCCAAATCATCGTCCGATCGCTCAAAGTCGATATCGAAGGCTACCTCCAGAAACTTAAGAACCTCGCGGTAAAGCAGCAGAATCCCCTGCTCCAGGAACAGACCTACCGCTACATCGACTTCCTCTCGAAC
>JASDUA010000138.1:2691-6490 GCA_041891375.1 Patescibacteria group bacterium | reverse complement strand
GCGCAGATCATGCGCAAGGATTTCTACATCGTCGTCCCGTTCGACACGGATCTCGAACGCAGCGTCCGCGACACCGGAATGTTCGGCATGTTCCGCTCCTTCTGGTCGGCCATCACGAGCGAAGAGAGCGTGGCTTCGGTACGTGAAAAGCGCCGTCGCGCCGATTCCCTCAAGAAGGGCAACCTCGAACGCACCAACCAGATCAAGACCGCATTGGAATCCATCGGGCTCAAGAGCGAAGAGCTCAAAAAGGAAGAGCTTATCCGCCTTCTCATCGACCACTACAACCCGAAACTCGGCGGCTAAACACAGCTCAGTTCCGAAACCGGAAACATCGGCCTGGAAGCGTAAACGCCCCTATCGAAAACCTCGCCCCCCCTCCTGCGACGCTCCCGAAATCCCGGATAATTTCCGGGATTTTTCAATGGTTTTCGCCACGTTCCGTTTACCGTTGGCACATGCTTGTGAAAATCGACCGGACAAGTTCCGAAAAAGAAAACCTCAGGAGCAGCGTGGGCCGCCTGGGGGAAGACCTCGCCTGCGCGCACTTGGAGCGTGCAGGATTTTCGATACTCGAACGCAATTGGACGGCATGGGCCGCCGAAATCGACGTTATCGCATTGGACGACGCCTGAACGCTCTGGTTTTTCGAAGTGAAATTCCGCCGTTCCGCCAAAACCGGAAGCGCCGCGGAATCTTTCACCACGAAAAAACGGCACGCGTTTTTTCGTGCCGTTTCGCTGTATTGTAAGAAATCGTGATTGGACTTCGACCGCGTCAGAACGGGATTGGTCGCCATCGACCGAACGTCGTCGGGATACCGGATAACCCGGTTTTCGAACCTTTCGCCCGATGGGCGGTAGGCGAAACGGGGCCGGATGGGCAGTTATTTCTGGTACACTTGTACCCAAGCCTGCGCTCAACTGTCGTATCCCGTAGAAGGATTCACGGCAGTATCGTAGAACCACGGACCGGTATTGTAACTTCCGGAAAGCTGATCCTGCAAGCAATAGGTCCATTGGGTTCATTCGTAAGCCATGGCGAGCGTACAGTTGGTATTGAAATACGAATTCCCATAGTTCCCCAAGGCGAGACCATACCATGTACTGCCGTTCGTCCATGACGAGAAATACATGTTGCCGGTCTTCTTCGTAAACGAATTTCCCACCGGGTTCGCATCGTACGCGTTCGTCTGGGTGAACGTCATATAGCGGCCCACGCTCGAAGAGTCTTTTACGAAGAATTCATACAGGCCGGAAGCGTTCTTACTGTTCTTCATCGAGTACAGACGCGAGAAATTTACCGCAGGACCGGCGTTCCAGTCGCCGGAAGCGATGGTCGAGCGGGAGACGTTATCGGAATTGCTATAGAAGACGAGCGTCCATCCCCCGCCGTCGGTCGTCATGTCGCAGTACGCCGTAAACGGGGCGTTGCCGCCTGTACCATCAGGGTCGATGGAATAGTTTCCCGAAGCGCTCGAATTGTTGACCTGCTCCTTCTGGATGCGGCAGGTCTTGGGGACGCAGACGTTCGAATTGAGTCCGAAGTCCGCCGAACAAGAGAGGGCTCCTGCGGTTTCCGAACCCGAGAGCGACAATGCTCCGTTAGAACACGCGAACGCCTGGGAATATGCCTGGCTTCAGCCCGTGACCGTAACCGATGACTGAACGGTTTGCGAGACTCCGGAAGCGAGCGCGGGGACGGAATAGGAATGCCCGTTGACCATGGCTCAGGAGGCGGAACATCCGTTGGGCGGCAGGACCGTGCCCGCGAGAGATCCGTCGATAAGCGCTCCGGTGGAAGACGGCGATTTCGAATCCTTAATGAGACCGAGTACCGATCAGGAAGATGCCGGGTAATTGCCGGTAACTACGGCCGAACCCGTCGTAGGCGAAATTCCCGCTACCTGAAAGTACGATACCGCACGCTTTTTTCCACCGTTCGTCGAAGCCGCGACGGCGTCCATCGCGCCGACCGTGAGGTAACGGGAATCGTAGGCCGCGAAAACGCGGGAGAAAACCGGGAGCTCGTTTGCGGATTTGAATTTCTCCGGGTTCATCTTCAGTTTCGCGTAGTCGGGGTTTCCCGCGGAGTAGTTCGTTCCGGAAACGTTCCAGTCGCCGCCCGTGAGCGCGGTCTGGTTGCCGTCGACATAGACGAAGGCGCCCGAAAGCGCCGCTCCCGTGTCGTGGACCACGTAGTACCGCGGGGAATTGTTGGTCAGCGCCGCTTCCGAAGAAATGGCCGCCTGCACCGACCTCACGTTCGCCTTAATCGCCGAATCCTTGGCGTCCTGAGAATAGCCGGAGAGCGCGAGGAATCCTATCGTGGCAAGAATCGCCAAAATCGTGACGACCACGATGAGTTCGACGAGGGTGAAGGCCGAAAAACGCTTCTTTCCCCGAAATTTCCCGATAATGGAAACGCGCATATTTTTCATAGAATTAACAATCCCCCGCATTGTAACACGCGGGGGACGGAATTGAAATTTTTTTTATTCTTCGTCGAGCGCAGCCTTGAGGGCGTCGATCTTCGCCTGGTCTTCGCCGGCCTTTTCACGAGCGGTGCGCTCGGCGAAGTAGATGTCGCGGAGCTGGTTCCATCCTTCCTTCGCCTTTACGACGAGCTCGCGGATGGTTTCGCCCTCCTTGGCGAGAAGCTTCTTGAATTCTTCGCGTTCGTCTTCGAAAACTTTCACGAGTTCGTCGATCTGGAATTGCGAAAGGGTCGGAATGGCGTCGATGACGCGCTTCTTTTCGAAAACCGAAAGGGAAAGCGAGTGCTCGAGAAGGTCGATGAACGACGCTTCGTCGAAATCGGAGAGCGGGTGGACTGTCGACAATTCGAGGAAAATGGAGTTGTCGAGTGCTTCGGTCGGATTCTGTTCGGACATGCTAGGTGCGGAAACGGGACGATTCAAGTGCTTCTTCGATCTTCGCGACCATTTCGTCGGAGAATTCGGCGTTATGCCAGACGTGTTCGATATCTTCGTCTTCGCCGAGGTCGTGAACGAGTCTATAAACTTTGAAAGCCTTGTCAAACTCCCCCACCTCGACCTCGGCATTGGGAAGGTATTCGAATCCGTGCGATTCCGGCAGGAATCCGGCGGTCGACAACGCCGATACGACGGAGGCGAGTTTTTTGGAATCGCAGACGACGCGCGCGCCTTCGGGCTCGACGACGTAGTCTTCGGCGTCGGTTCCCATTACGGCTTCTTCGAACTTGTCGGCATCCGCGATCGGGCCGAAGTGGGCTACGCCCTTGTGGCGGAACGCGAAGTTCGAAACCGAACCGGTTTCCCCCAAGGCGCCCCCGTGCTTCGAGAAGGCATGGCGGACGTTGGGCGCGGTGCGGTTGCGGTTGTCGGTAAGACCCTTCGCGATGATGGCCACTCCTCCCGGACCGTACCCCTCGTAGTACACTTCTTCGATCTGTGCCGCGTCCTTGTCGAGACCGGCGCCGCGCTTGACGGCGCGTTCGATGTTATCGGCGGGGACGTTGTCTTTTTTCGCCGCAGTAATCGCATCGGCGAGGTGCGCGTTCTTCGAAGGGTCGCTGCCCTTCTGGGCGGCGAGGGCGATGAGTTTCGCGTGGATGCTAAAAACCTTTCCTCGCGATTTCGCGGCCAATTCCTTCTGGCGTTGCACTACCGGTCAGCGTCCCATGTTTTCGACGGTGAAAAATACGTAAGGTGGCGATTCTAGCCGGACTCGCGCGGAAGGCAAGATTAGCGGTTCTTATCATCTTCGAGATGCTTGAGGGTCGTCTTCAGCCACCAATCGGTGGAATGGCTTTCGGT
>JASDUA010000138.1:0-2681 GCA_041891375.1 Patescibacteria group bacterium | reverse complement strand
TGAGCGCCTTTCCGACGTTGTCGATCCAATTCTGGGCGACGTGGTAGCCCGTTTCTACGAAGATTTTTCCCTGGAACGCCTGTTCGAGGTAATCGGCGTCTTTGGCGATTTTCCCTTCGAGCGTCGTGCGGTCTTCGTACTGTTCGAAGAGGTCGGCGATATCGGGTCAGAAATCGAGTCCGGCGAGCTGGTCGGCCATGACTTCCGCTTCGATTTCGCGCTTGTTCCGGATGTAGCGCGAGACGATCTTATGATGGTCGCCGATACGGACTTCCGCGAGGTCGTGCCACACGAGCATGGCCGCCACCTCGTTGGCGTCGGCTCATTCCATTTTGGCGAGCACGTATCCGATCTGCGCGGCATTAAGCGAGTGTTCGGCAACGGAATCGGGATTGGGGATTCCGCAAAAACGCCACCCCTCGTGCTTGATGTTCTTGAGGTGGAAGGTTTCGAAGAGGAAATCGGTGATTCTTTTGAGCATGGGAAGTGCGGTTAGGGTTTCCGTAACAAAAAGAAATACTCGCGGTTTCCGGCTTCGCCCGGGAGTTCGGATTCGCGGAAAGAAAGTTCTTCGAGGCCGAGGGCTTTGGCGGATTTTCGAAAATTCGAAAGAGCGGCGTCAACCGATTTCTTGTCGCGGGCGACGTAACTTTTTTTGGAAAGGTTCTCCTTCCCCACTTCGAACTGCGGCTTGAAAAGCAATGCGAGACTGGCGCCGGGTGATGCCAGACGAACGATGTCCGGAAGCACTTTTTCGAGCGGAATGAACGAGAGGTCGGCGGTAACGAACGCATATCCCCTGCCCGGCTTGAAATCGCGGACGTCGGTGTTTTCGCGGATTTCGATACGAGAGTCGGATCGAAGCGAAGGATGCAACTGGTCGCTTCCCACGTCGACGGCGGTCACTTTGGAAGCGCCGTTCGCAAGAAGTACCTGCACGAACCCTCCGGTGGAAGAACCGACGTCGAGACATTCCACGCTACTGAGATCGATGCCTTCCGATGCGAGAAAACGTTCGAGTTTCACGGCACTCCGGGCGACGTACGCCGTTCGCGGATCTTCGGCGACTTCGACGATTTGGGATGCGCCGTCCAAGATTTCGAGAGCGGGCTTTTTCGCGAGGATTCCGTCGACCTTCACGAGCCCTTCCTCGATCAAAAACCTCGCCCGGTTACGGGAGATGGAGCGGGTTTCTGCGAGATAGAGGTCGAGGCGCATTCGTAAAGGGAGAAAACGGCCCCCGGGTCGCCGGGGGCCGCTGGTTTTAGACGCGGGTCTTGAGGAATTCCTTCAGTGCCGGACCGAGGTCTTCGCGTTCGAGGGCGAAGTCGATGGTCGCTTTGATGAAGCCGAGCTTGTCGCCGGTATCGTAGCGGACGCCTTCCATTTCGAGACCGTAGATGTCGCGATCGGCGACCATGGCGGCGAAAGCGTCGGCGAGACGGAGTTCCCCGTCCTTGCTGGCGGCTCCTCCGGACTTTTCGATGTAGTCGAAGACTTCCGGGGTGATGACGTACTTGCCGATGGCGCCGAGGCGGGAATCGGTTTCGGTAGCCTTGGGTTTTTCAAGGAAGCGGTCGACCTTGTGCATTTTGCCTTCGGCGGAAGCCGATTCGACGATGCCGTACGAAGAAACCTTCTCGTCCGGAATGCGTTCGAGCGCGATGACCGGGGACTGCTTGCGCGCGAAAGCTTCCACGAGCTGCTGGGCACCGCCCTTTTCGCCCTTGATGAGGTCGTCTCCGAAGAGCACGAGGCACGGTTCGTCCCCTACGAAGGTGCGGGCACGAAGAATAGCGTCGCCGTCGCCGCGCGGAATCGGCTGGCGGACGTACGCGATACGCGCGAGGTTGGGAATGTTTTCGACGGAAGCGAGAAGCGCGTGCTTCTTCTTCTCGACGAGGGTGTGTTCGAGCTCGAAAGAAGTGTCGAAGTGGTCTTCGATGGAATGTTTTCCGCGTCCGGTGACGATGACGATGTCGGTGATTCCGGCGGCAACGGCTTCTTCGACCAAGTATTGGAGGACCGGCTTATCGACGACCGGGAGCATTTCCTTCGGCATCGCCTTGGTCGCGGGAAGAAAGCGGGTTCCGTATCCGGCGGCCGCGATGACGCATTTCGTAATTCGCTTCACGTTCATAACCCTGCGGTTTATCAAAAATTACCGAGGCATTGTAACGAATGCCCCGGTAATTCAAAGTTCCGATTACCATTCCATGAGAACGAATCCAGCGGCTCCGGCTCAACCGAGATGGATGGCTCATTTTCATCAAGCGGTGGTAACGGATTTTTGACAGATTACCACGCCCGAACGACGAATCAAGTACTACCTTTTCAGTGAGCAACGGTCGAGATCCGCGTAGGTTTTCACGACCGAATACGATAGAAGCGCGGCACCCGCGACCTTCAGTCAAAGCCCTCCTCCGGGGAAAAACGAAACCACCGAAAACAATCCGAGCGCGGAAGCGAGGGTAGGAGCGCAAGCCGGACAACCGGCGACGAGCGCCGTAGCCAAAGCGCCTATCGCGGCGATTCCGGAATGTCCTTTTGAAGCATTGCCGTAAAACGAAAACCGGTAGGTCGCCATTGCCAAATACGCTCAAAACAGCGCGGCGTTCAATCACGCGAAACACACTTCTGCGACGGCGAAGGATTTTCAAAGATTCCACGCCGTAAGATCG
>JASDUA010000137.1:0-1900 GCA_041891375.1 Patescibacteria group bacterium | reverse complement strand
GACCTGTACCAAGGTCTACGACGTCGTGAAAGGCCGTCCCATCGCCGAATACGTGGGCAACTACTCCGACTACGTCACCGAAAAGCGCCGCCTCGAAGAAAAGCTCATGGAGGAATACGAGCGCCATCTGGAGTTCATGAAGTCCGAAAAGGCGCTTATCAACCGTTTCCGCGCCGGTTCCCGTGCGGGCTTCGCCAAGAGTCGCGAAAAAATGCTCGAGCGCGTGGAAGAACCCGAAAAGCCGTTCATTCCGCCGCGTCCGAAATTCCGTTTCGAATTTTCCGAACGCCCGGGAGAGAAGATTCTCGAATTCAAGGAGGCGTTCATCGGCCGTAAAGACCCGCTCTTCTTCATTAACGAAGTCGTCGCTCGCGAAAAGGACCGTATCGGCGTCGTTGGGGAAAACGGGGTAGGGAAGTCGACGCTCATCAAGACCATCCTCTGATCCGTTCCGCTTCTCGACGGGTATTTCTCCAAACACAAAGCCCTCGAAATCGCGTACTATTCGCAGATGCACGAGGAACTCGACATGGAGGCCACGGTATTCGAGAACTACGAGCGTGCCGGTTTCGCCTTCACGCGCGAAAGGCTCGCTTCCATCCTTGGCAATTACGGTTTCGATTACGCTGACGTAGACCGGAAGACGAGGGATTTTTCAGGAGGACAGATTTCCAAAATCCTCTTCTCGATGATCGGCCTCCGTCCGTCGAATTTCCTCGTTTTGGACGAACCCACCAACCATCTCGACTACGACTCCCGCGAAGCGCTCGAAAAGACGCTCAAGGAATACCCGGGAACGATCCTGTTCATCTCCCACGACCGCTACTTCGTCAACAAGGTCTCCACGCACCTCTGGATCGTTGAAGACGGCGAATTGACTCTGTCTTACGGGAATTACGCCGATTACCGCCTGAAGAAGGAACGCGGAATTTCCTACGACGTTTCGCTTTGGAACGACGAAGGCGAACTCGACATGGTATTGGAAGAAAAACTCGGCAAGGCCGAAGCGAAGAGAATCAAGGAAAAATTCTGACGTAACCACCGCAGATAGCATGCCGAAACTTCCTTCCGGAAAATTCCACGAATCGTCGCAAGGAAACCTTTCCTCCGCGGCGGTTTCGACGAACTCGCCGAGAAGAAGGAACAAGTCAGAGACGTAGAAATTGGCCGAAGCTACGAAATCGCGGTTCGATTCGATTTTCCCCGAGGGCTTTTCCGCTTCGGATTACGCGGCCGCGCTCATCGCCAAATGCGCTGAGCTTCCGCAGGAAAAGCGGAATGCCGAGGTCGATTCGACCATCCGGAAACTTCTCTCCCTCGAACGTCTGTCCTACTCGTTTTCTTTAGCGGATCGGGCGGAATTCTTCAGACTGGCGAAGCGCGCGTACGTTTCCCGGTTGTTGGAATCGGTCGTATCGAAACTGAAGAATGCCGAATATCGCGAAAAATCCCTCGGTCCCTGGTCGAAATGGATCTACGCGCACGCTTTTTCCGACATCGGGGATTTTTGGTTTTGGAACGGTTGGCGCGACCGCTTCTTCGCCGAAGAACACGCACCGTACGAAGACCTGCCAATCAGCTTTTAGAATGTCCAAGAACCGCCCTCCGTTTTCGTTATACGAAACTTCCGCGAAACTTTCCTTGTACAGGCAGCCGAAATGATCGGCGTTTTTCATCGCGGGTTGAGTGGTATCTAAGGTCGAACGTGCGGTGAGGGAATCGGATTTCGCGCTTTTCGCAGGTGAGTACGGGATTATCGACCGGCTTTCACCGCATGTCGAAGCCGGAATGGCAGTACCGTCGGATTTCGATGAGAATGCCGTTTGGAACGGGATGATTTCCGAGCTCGCCGCTCAATGAAACGTTCTTCCCAAATCGCTCGCATCGATAAGCTGAGAGG
>JASDUA010000136.1:9212-11729 GCA_041891375.1 Patescibacteria group bacterium | reverse complement strand
GTGCAGGAGGCTGCGTTTCTCGCGCATTTCGAACGCGCGGATCATCTTGATCTTCTCTTCGAGCGTTTGGAAACTCGGGAGCTTTTCGGTCTTAGTGACGAGAAGGCGGTTGAAGTTATGCACTTCTTTCGGGCCGTCGAGGGAGGTGGCGATCGAAAGGGTGGGGAACTCGGCCATTTCCGCGAGAAGTTCCTCCGTCAGGAGCGAGAGGTTGGAAACGATGGCGTACGAAACGTGTTTTCCAAGCGTTTCGTTCTTCTTTTCGGCGTATTGTATGAGGTGTTTGAGCGTCGCCCAGTTCAGGAGCGGTTCTCCGCCCTGGAACTCGATGGTGAAAGCCGGAGCGGGGGATTGGAAAATCGTGTCGACGATCTTTTCCGCCGTTCCCCATTCGAGCGCGAGGCCGTTTTCGTTGTTCGGGTCTTCTTCGTACTGCGCGGAAGCGTGGCAGTAGAGGCATTGGTGGTTGCATCCCTTCGTCATGACCACGATGTGCAACGTGGGGCCGATGAAGTTGATACCCATGCGGTGCCGGTATTCTTCGGCCATCTTTTCGACGTAGCCGTCGTCTTTGAAGAAGCCTTTCTTCTGAAGCTTCTGGTACGCGTCGGAAACCGGATCGAGGCTCCCCGATGCGTAGGCGTCGAATTCCTTTTGCGGAATGACGACGAAACCGCCCGACGCGTTGGTGACGACGACGTGGTCGGTGTCGGGAATGCGGTTTACCCGAAAGAACGGGAGCCCTTCGGCGAGTTCGATGTTATTTTCCATAGTTCGCTCCACCGAGGGCTTTGGCGATAATGTCGCGGCGCATGTCCTTGTTGCGTTCCGCGATTTCGAAACGGAGTTCGTTGAAGAGGACTTCGTTGCGGAACTTTTTCGCTTCTTCTTCCGTTACGCCGTCGAGTTCGATCACGAAAGCTTCCGGAGTTTCGGAAAGTTCGTATTCGCTTTCCGCGAGATGGAGCTGGAGACAGTACAATACCGCCTGCTTGCTCGCGATTCATTTCGGGAAAGAAAGGGTTTTTTTCATACGGTTTCGAGGTACTATGCCCGCGGTAAGTCCAGGGGATGGCGCATGATACCGCTTTCCCGATTCCGGGCAACGTTTTTCTTTTTTCGAGATGGTCATCGTCGTCACGCGCTTCTGCAATACCGATTCGTGCACGTACTGCCACGTGCACACGAGGGATTTCGACGTGAACGCGTTCAACGGTTTTTCCAAGGATGACGGAACGGTGGAAAAAATCCTCGCCCTCGCTGAGGCGTCGGGGGATTTCGAACTCCGGTTCTTCGGCGGCGAACCCCTGATGCGCAAGGACGTCGTCATGCGGATGGTCGCGGCGATCGATGAGGCCGTGGACTCGGAGGTTGGGGATGCCGGGTTTGGAACGCCGACATTCGGAACCGACAGGAGGCGTGACGAATCCGGCATTCCCAACCGCGATTGCCCCGCCATCCGCTTCATCGTCAACACGAACCTCCTCATGGCGGACTCCGCGTTTTTCGATTTTTGCGAAAAATACCGGGTGAAACTCATCGTCAGCTGCAACGGCGACCCGTTTTCCCATTCGCTCACCCGCGGAATTTCTCTTGATAAGACCGCGCTTCTTTACGACAAGATCCGCGAAATGCTCGCCCGTGGAATCGAGCACCAGATCAACCTCGTGTTCCAGCCCGAAACCGCCGACCGGTTCGAAAAGAACCTCCGGTACGTCGCAGGACTCGGCGGGGCCAATATCAACCTTTTGCCCGCATCCTACGTGGAGGGATGGAAACCGGAACACGTCGGAATGCTGAATTCAGGATTCTCCGCGATAGAATCCTCGCTCGCATCCGGGGAACTTTCGCTGACGTTCGAAAACCTCCGTTCGTCCGACGCCGTCCATCTTTTCAAGAGCGAGCTCGTCGTCGATTCCGACGGAAACGTCTACCCGAACATGGTCGTCATGGAAGACTTCTTCCTCGACAAGCGGTCGAAGGTGAAGATCGCCTCGATCCTCGAAGATTCACCGGAAACCCTGAAAGAAAAGGTCGCGTTTTACTACGGGGAGAATTCCGCCGTCTACGACGCCTACGTGAACAAGTTTCTCGAGAAGGAATTTTCCGGAACGCTTCCCGAAGAATATCCCGTCCGCGACGCGTTCAACGCGTTTCTCGACCGGATAGCGCGCATTCCTTGAACGACTCCTCCGGCTTAGCGTCGAACTTTGCCTGAGCATTGGGGTTACGCTCATGCGAACTCGCTTGATTCTCCGTTCCGTTGCCGTATCATACGCGGTCAATTACCGATTCCTCCATGATGAAAATCCTCGCTCCCGTAAAAAACCTGCTCGTGGGGGTCGAGCTTATCGAGGCATGAGCCCAGGAGGCCTATTTCGGCATCGTTTCCGGGGGGTGGAACGAAAAGCGCGGGTATTCAACCATCCTGAACCGCCGCGACGGCTCCTTGGCGAATTTTTCGAACCACGACGACGCGAAGAAGTTCGTCGATTACGCCCACTCCAAGGGCGTGGA
>JASDUA010000136.1:3562-9202 GCA_041891375.1 Patescibacteria group bacterium | reverse complement strand
ACAATACCCCGCTCGTCGAAAGCGAGGAAGAAATCGAATACGAAATCGCCGCGGCCATCGCCGTCGGCCCCGACGCCCTCATCGTGAAAGACCCGCTCATCGCGGGCATCGTCCGCCGGCTTTCCCCGACCATCGCCATCCACTGCAGTTCGCTCAACCAGGTGCTCAATGCCGACGCCGTGTCCTATTGGGTGGAAAATTACGGCATCAACCGGATGATCATGCCGCGCAACGTGGCTTTCGAAGAAGTGCGCGTCCTCGCGAAGAAATTCCCGGATCTCGAATTCGAAATCTTCATCAAGAACGACTGGTGCTACGATACCGACGGAGTGTGTTCTTCGCTCCATTTGGAAGGCTTGAAAGAAGGCATTCCCTACGTTTGCAACCGCGAAGCCGCCTACGTAGGCGAAGACGCGGAATATCAGAAATCCTTCCATTCGTACCGCGCCGCCGAATCCGACTGCAAGGCGTGTTCGGTGAAGCTTTTCGAAGACTGTCCCAACGTCGTGTCGCTCAAGATCGTCGGACGAGAGAAGGGGGCGAACATCCTGAAAAAAGACATCGCCTTCCTGAAAAAAGTCATAGAATACTCAGAACTTGCTTCCGACGTCGCGGAACTGACCGAATTCGGCTCCGCCCTGCACGAGAAAATGCTCGGAATCCCGTGTGCCAAAACCCGCTGCGAAGTATACCGTAACGCCCGGTAACATGGAAAAAGCCTACCAGCTCACCGAGTTTTCGGACCTCTCCAAGAATTATGGGGAGTACGAGCGTTTTTACGTCGGCGACCAGCATTGCGAACATAACGCCATCGCCATACTTTCCAATCCGGCGCTCCAGGATTTCGTTAGGAAATCCTGAAAATACGTCACCGTGCTCACACCGCAGGTATCCGACCTGCATTTCGAGCGGTTCATCCACCTCGTGCGCGATTTTCTCGAAAAGGCGCCCCGGCCCGAAGTGGTGGTCAACGATTTCGGCATGCTGCGGGCGTTCTCCGGCGGACCGTTCGAAGTCGTGTTCGGAAACGTGCTCGTAGGGCAATCCAAAGATCCGATGATCCGTGAATTCTCCGCCCGCGAAACGCACGTGCGAGTAGGTATCGACCTTCCGTTCTACCAGAACCTTTTCCGCAAGGCCGGCATTTCCAGGGCCGAAGTTTTCAATACCTTCCAAGGCTGGAAAACCACCAACCTCAAAGACGTCGCGTTCCACCTGCATTTTCCCTACGTTCCCTACAGCCAAACCCGGTACTGCCGCATCTCGCTCGAATCCCAGAAAAAGGATTACCTCGAAGTCGTCACCGAGTGCCGGGGGTGCCATTCGTACGGCGCGAAGAAACTCGAACTCGATCTCGCGAAGCGCTCCGAACTCGGACCCATCCACAACGTGTACGTAGGGAACCGGCAGATGTACCGCAACGACGCCGAACCCAAAGACGGGTTTTCCCGAATCGTCTTCAATTACGACCTCGCGCTCGGATAACCCCGCCGAATTTCCAAGATGTCCGCATACCACGAAAAATTCCGCGATTTTTTCGCCCGTACCGAGCGTGCGTGGAGTTTTTGCGACGACGAGTCGTCGAAGGTGGAACTGCTCCGTCTCATGCGGAATTTCGTGGAATTCCAGCGTGACTTCGTCATGCAGTATCCGGTTGCCGAAGACTGGAACGCCAACGAGACGATGCGCGGCGTTCCGAGAAGTCGGCTTTATGCCCCGTATTCTAAAAAGGTCCTCGACGCGTACGTGCATATCCCGTTCTGCCAGACTCGCTGCACCTATTGCAACTTCCACATCGTCGCCGGAGCCAAATCCGTCGCCGAGTTCGAATCCGCCTATCTCGACCGCGTCGAAGCCGAAATGTCCGAGTTCGTCGCCTCGGTTCCGGATTTTTCCGTGCGCACGTTTTTCGTAGGAGGGGGGACTCCGTCGTTTTTGTCGCTTTCGGGCCTCGCCAAACTCTTGGGCATCGTTCGCAAATACCTCTCGCCGCGTTTTGAAGACGGGTGCGAATTTACGTTCGAGGGCAATCCCGATTCGTTCGACGCCCGGAAGTTCAAAATGCTGAAGGAGAACTGAGCGAACCGCGTTTCCCTCGGAGTGCAGACCTTCGACGAAGCCATTATCGCCCGCATCAACCGCACCTATTCCGCCAAGCGGGTGGCCGACGCGTTCGCCGAGGCGCGCGCCGCCGGTTTCGACGACATCAATATCGACATGATGTACGGGTTGCCCGGGCAGTCTTACAACACCATGCGCCGGGATCTCGAAACGGTGCTTTCCCTCGCGCCCGAGCACCTGACGTACTATCCGCTCTACTACTACGAGGCGTCCGTTTTGGGGAAAATCCGCAAATCCGACGCCGAAGAAAAAGAGGCCGTACTCGACCTCGTCTACGATTTCTACCGCGAGCTCCGCGAAACGGTCGACCGTGCCGGGTATTTCCGCTACGGGCGCGAATATTTCTCGAAAGGCGACCGTTACCGCCACCAGTATGAGAACGACTACGTTTCCGGAATGCCGCTCGTCGGATTCGGACACTCCGCCTATTCGTACAACGGTTCGGAAGTCTTCGTCCGGGATTCGAATTTCACTACTTACATGGCGTCCGATCCGTGCGAAACGGTCGTCCGCGGACACGCCTACTCGACCGAGGATTCCGACCGCCGCAAAATGGTGCTCTGAAGCCGCAACCGCGTTATCCCGAAGGACCGTTTCGAAAACCTCGCCGTACTTGAAAAGCCCATGCTCCTCGCGAAAACTTTCGGTTTCGTTACGGAAACCGACACGGCGTTCGAACTCACCGAAAGGGGATTGGAATACCAGGAGGTCTTCACGCACCTGTTCGTATAGTTTGCCTTGTCGGCGTTTCGAATTATCCTAAGCGAAATAACCTGTCCGAAATGAAAACCGCCATCGTCCTCCTTTGTTCCTGCGTATTCTTCGCGTCCTGCTCGCTCCCGGCTTTCCTCAAGAAGGAAGCTAACGTCTGCGCTTGTGACGACGGATCCGGAAAATACGGTCCCAAGGGCGAGAAGTGCGGCGAAAAGCTGAAAGAAAAAATCGGCAAACAGGGGTATTACGGCGAACTGGAACTGAGCAAAGTTCCCGCGTATTACTCCAAAGATTGCCGAGCCGAATAGGTCCGGTTACCGGAAGATTCCGATACCTACGGATCCGCTTCCGGAATGGGATTCGACGAATATCCGGGCATAGAAGCAGGAGAACGTATCGTAGCAGGCGAAGCGCACGTCTTCGCCTTTTTTGATCCTTTCGTCCACGGATGCCAGGGCACCGGAATACGCGGCGGAATCCATCTTGTAGAACGGGAAATCGACCACTTCGGCCCCGGGGCGGTATCCGCGTTTTTCAAGGGTCTCGCGAAGCGCTCAGAGCGTATCTACGAACACCGCTTTATCCGCGGCGTCCGACGGGGAGTAAACCCGGTAGTCGGTCTTCTTGGAATACGACGCCGGAGCGATTCCGAGTCGGTCGAGAACGGGGCGCATTCCGGTCTTAAGGGCATACGCCTCGTATCATTTGGAACGCAGGTAGGCCGTGGCGATGAGGCTGCGCGAGAGATCCGCTGCTCCGTCATGGCAGATGAATACGTATTTTTTCGCCGTATCGAGAGGGAATTCGTCGTTCACCACTGCCCGGTATTCCGCGTTCACGGCGTTCTTGAAATGCGCGGACGTATCGAATTCCAGCTTGGTCCGAAGATCGACGATCTCGTATTTTCCGGACAGCTTTCCGTTTTCGAAAAGATCCGGAAGCGCGATTTCGTATTTCCCTTCCTTCAAAGCGCTGAACATCGCCTCGTTCACGGGGACTTTCCCTACGGAAAGGTAGCGGTTCCATACGACGTTGTTGTTCCGACCGATGGAATAGGCGATTTCCTCTTCGAGCTTGGGTTCGGAGAATTTGATTCCCGGCGTTTTCGCGTCGAGATTGGCGAGCAGGGTCGAAAGCGGGACTTCGAAATCTTTCGCCGATTCGGATTCGGCCCGTTTGGCGAGTTCCGTTCGCAGCGAATCGTACGGCGATGCGGGCGATTGCCCGGCGTACGAAACCCAAACGGCTCCCACGATCGCCGCAATTGCGGCGAGAGCCGTTCCGAAGAACGTTCTCGGCCGGGCGTACCGGAAGGTTTTCACATGTCACCAGGCGGCGGTGAGCGCCATCGCCACGAAACCGAATCCGATGGCGAATATCGCCGCGGCGTTCGAAATAAGGCCGACTCATCCTGAAATGAGCGGTCCGGGTACGGCATACGCGTTCTCTGCGGTTGCCGACAGTACGGCGAGAATGAAGACGACGATCGGTTTCGACACTTCCGTGTATGGTTACGGTTCGTTCTTAACGGCTTCGGCTATCCGGTCGAGCCGGTTTTTCAATCATCGGAACTGGACGTACGAAAAGAGTTCTTTCGATCGTTCTTCGCATGACTTCCGATCGTTCTCCGCGAATTTCGAACAGGCTGCCGAAGGGGAATCTGGGAATTCGAGCACCGCGGACCTCGCGGCCAACCAGACGGGGTCGTTTGTTTTTCCTCCCAGTGCCGATTCGAGTTCCGGCTTGGCGAACGATGCCGGATCGGCAACGTACCGGTCGAAAGCTTCGGCTATCCGTCGACACTCGGGAACGAGCGACGCGTGAACGTCGAGGCACGGGGGAGTTCGAAGGATTTTCGCACGGTATACCGCGTTGTCGACTACGCATTCGGCTTTCGAACAGTGGGCGTCCGAAAATTTCGAAAAGAGGAGATCGTTACGTTCGCGGCATTCCTTTTTCGTTTCGTCGAACCGGAATTTCGAACATTCGTGAATTTTCCCGACTTCCGTTTCCTTATCGAGCGTCGCCGTTTCGCAGTATTCTCAAAACGGTCCTTCCGCCGTCCGTCAGATTGCGGAACAGGCTTCCGCGAGCTTTTTCTCGTCAAGAAGCGCGAAAACGTCGGACGCTTCGTTCGAAACGGAATTGCGTCCGAGTGCGGAATCCAGATACGCGACCCTTCTCGAAAGAAGGGGGTAGTCTCGCGATTCCAGGGCGCTCCCCAAGTATTCGGCGAGCGGCGAGAGGTCTTCGAGATGGCCGTTCCGATGGTCCCGAATCGCGAGCTCCGCGGACATGAAACCCGATTCCGACCAAACGACGTACGAATCGGCCGCGAGCCGAATGGCCGCGGCCGTCGCTGTTCCCGTTCGGGAAGTCGGACGAAAAATGTCTCGAACGCTTACTTTCACCCTGCTACGATTTTCTTACAAAGGTCTTTGTCCTGCTGTATCGCGAGCTTGTCGCAGAGAGCCGGGTTTTTGGAGGCGATGGCCTCGTCGAGAATCGCCTTATTGGAAGTTCAGGAAGCCTTCTGTTCGCAAGCGGCCTTGGTCGCCGAGTCAGGTATCACCGAGCAGAGAGTGGCCGGTGCGCCCTTTTGGATTTCTTCGGAAACCTTTACGGAATAGCAGTAGTTCTTATTCGTTCCGGTTACCGCCGAACATGCGGCGTTGACTCGGGCTTCCGCCGTTCCGGCGCTTGCGGCCTTCGCGAGGGTTTCCTGCGTCTTCTTGAGCGATGCCGCCGTTTGCTGTACCATTTTGGATTCTACGGCATCGGTTTTTCCGATACAGGCCTTCTTCG
>JASDUA010000136.1:0-3544 GCA_041891375.1 Patescibacteria group bacterium | reverse complement strand
ATTGGGAAACCCTGCTTACGCAGATTTGGCGGTTTCTCGGGCGGGAAATCTTGTCACAGGTTTCGTAGTCGTGCGACTCGGTACCGGACTTGAAATACACCATGTCCTTACAGGATTGGACGTCCGCGTCGCTGCCGAGCTTGTCGCAGGCTTGCACCTTTTCGGAATTGATCGCCGCTCAGAGGCTGAGCACCGATCCGGAAGAAACCTTTCCGGATTCCAATCCGCCGGTTCCTTCTTCTTCCACGACCGTAGCTCCGGAGCGGTAGTCCGGCGCTACGTCATTTTGTGCTCCCGCGTTCGGGGATCCTTCCGCCGGAGCCTGGGTTTTTTTCCAAGAACAGGACGAGAGGCTTCCCGACGCGATGACGAGAAGGACGGCGAAGCCGGCGATGGCGTTACGTTTCATGGCTGTGTTCGGTAAGGGTGTTATTTCGAGAGGACCTTCATTCCCGCCGTTTGCATGAACGGGTTGTATTCCATGACGAATCCGGCGGTCTTGGTGGTGGAACGGAGTTCCGGAACGTCGTTCGCGTCCGTTTGGAAGCAGCGCTTCTTTCCGGCCGTAGCGTATTTCTCGGAAGCGGTTCCGGTCGACTTGGGGGTCTTGTTCGTAGCCGAATAGCAGGAGTCGGTCGTCGGGACGTTGATGAGGAGGAAACGCCTGAGCATCGCGAAGTCGTAGCGGGACGCTTCGGATTCCGTACAGGTTTTCGTCTTCGTCGCTTCGTAAGTGTCGCTTCCGAACGGACATTCCCAGGAGGAGGTGGACTTCAGGCTTCCTCCGATCGTGTTCGAAGAGAAGAGGCTGCCGTACCAGAGGAGCTGTCGGGTGAGGTCGCCTTCGGAGGTGTTTCCGACGTCGTAAACCTTGCCGATCGCCGCGTCGTAGCTTATGAGACTGCCTTCCGCGTATCCTGCGGCGGTGACGTTGGTCACGTCCGGATTCACGTAGATATTGCCTCACTTCGAGCGGTCGGCATCGTCCCTGAGGACGACGATCGCCAGCATCGACTGTCCGTTCTGGTAATACGTGTCGGTATCGATATAGACGTTGCCACTGCGTACGATGATGGTCTTCTTTCCGCTGATTCCCATCTTCCGGTAGCCGGAAGCCGCGCCGGTGGATTGTCCCTTGAGCGTGAGTACGCACCCCTTGTTTCCGTTGACCGGAGTCGTGGAGAGCTTCGAGAAGTCGTAGTAGTAAAGGTCTTTCGTGAGATCGGTGAGGGCGATGGAACAATTGGTGCCGTTGTCCGAGGGGAGGGAAGCCGTCATGGACTCCACGTTCTTACGGATGTTGGTCTTGAACTGGTTCTTGTCCATCGTCTGCGAATCCACGGCGATGCCGGATTCCACGGTACGCATGAGGTTCTTTCCGGAGTCGGCGATCTGTCCGTTCGCCGCGAATTTCTGTCCGTAGGATTGGGTCGATCCGAATCCGGTGGACGGGACCGGGGCGGTAATGAAATCGAACGCCATGACCCCGGACGCCATGTCGAGGTTCGCGGTATTGTATCCGGTGGTGCCTACCGGTGCGGAACAATCGGTTCCGTCGCAGATGGCGTTGTTTTCGAAGAGCCACGGAACGTACCCCGTAAAGCCGATCTTTCCGAATCCTACGCCGTGGGAGTTCGCCCGTACGGAGATGGTCTTCGTAACCGAGCCTCCGCTCGGGACCGTGCTGAATCCGCTCGAGAGGAGGAACGAGATCTTCTTGAGGGTCCCTTCGCCGAGTGCGGTATACGTACCGAGGTCGCCCTTGATCGACATGTCGGCGAAGTTTCCGAGATAGGTGTCGTAATGGAAATCGAAACCGTATTTGGACGGGGAGAAACTGTGGCGGGTGGAATTGTTCTTGAACGTGATTCCCACGTCGTGCCAAGTGCTGTCGACGAGGTCGTTCCAGCTCTTCGTCGGGATGACTTCGAGCGGCGGCTTGAAGGCGAGATATCCGTTCACGTTACTGTCCGTCGCGACGTCGGTTCCGAGGGAGCGTCCGTACGCCGGGTTCGAGTTCTGTCCGCTGCACACGAATCCGCTCGGACATCCGTTGGAATCGGCCGAAGCGAGGGCGTTGGTGAACTGGAGTTTGCTGATCTTGATCTGGTTCCTGGTAAGGTCGGGGTATCCCTGTTTGGTCGGAACGGCGCTGCGTACTTGGATGGTGTAGGTTCCGTCCGCGCGGGTGTTGGATCCGACGTACACTCTGGATGCCGAGTTTCCCGATGCGCTCGAAACCCAATTTCCGTCGTCCCAATTGTACCATATCGCCCCGTCCATGACGTTGCCGTTCGGCGTCGGGTTTTCGTTTCCGAGGAACGACGCGTCGTTGGCGAACGCCCAGTCTCCGCGGATTTCGAGAATTCCCGGAATCGGACGGATGACGTTGCCGTTGGCGTCCTGGAGGTGGATGGTGTAGGTATAGCGGTCGTAAAGGTCGGCTACCATTCCGCTTGCCAAACGGGGGGAGGCGATGGTCGCGTCGCCGGTGATCGTCGCGATCGAATTCGCGATGATTTCGACGCGCTGCTCCTTCGTCGTGGCGTTACCCGCGTTGTCTTCCACGGTAATCTTGATCGTCGCGATGCATTTTCCGTCGTCGTTCACGTCGCAGCTCGAATTCACGTACCTTGCGAGGTCGCCGAAGTTGTTCGAGGCCGTAGCGAGATTGAAGAAGGTCGAATCGACGCCCGTTTCGGAAGTCCAGGTATATGAGTAGTCCTTGAGTCCCGAACCGGCTCCGTCATTCGCGTTCTGTGCCGAATAGGTATAGTTCGCGATCGCCTTCAAAAGGATCGGCGTGGAGTACACGTCGAACGTCGGCGCGGTCTTGTCGTAGGAAATCGAAGCGGAAACGGACGCGCTTACGTTTCCGGCGTTGTCTTTCGCCCATACGTACACGGTTTTCGCGCCTTCCGAAGAATTGCAGCCGTACGACGAATCCGTGAGGTCGAACGCTTTGGAAGTTCCGGTCGTCCAAGCTTCCCATCCGGAATCCTGATACGTGGGGTTGCACGAGAACCTGAGGGCCTTCAATCCCGAGCCTCCGGTATCGGAAGGGGAGAGTCCGATAGTGACGTCCTTTTTGTAGGTGTACTGGGTGGAGTCGGTTTCGCCTACTACGAGAGAATGGCCGTTCCAGGCTTTCTTTTTTCCAGTGATAGTAACGGTTCCCGGGCTCGGCGCGGTTTTTTCGATGAAGAAGTTCGCGGAAGCGGCTGCGGAACAGTTTTTCGCGAGGTCGCAGGCACGCACTTGGGCGACCTGCGCGCTTGCCGAGACGGTGTCGCAGGAGAAATTCGCGGTCGTCGAAGTGGTACCGGCGGACCAGGTCGCGCCGTTGTCACAGCTGAATTGGATACCGCCGTACGGGGATCCTCCGGTATCGGTCGATCCTGCTACTCCCACGAAATTTACGGGCTTGTTCGTCCAGGTTCCGGGGGTCGCGGTGATGCTCGAAATAGTCGGCGATTCGTTGTCCCAGCACCAGCAACCGGTACTTCCGGCCGCCGCGATGGTTCCGCTGATTTTCGCCTTACTC
>JASDUA010000135.1:0-1925 GCA_041891375.1 Patescibacteria group bacterium | reverse complement strand
GCATCGAGCGGAGCGAGATAGCAAGCCACTGACGTGGCTTGCGGCCGAGGGCGTCCGAATCCGCAGAGCGGATGAGGAAGAATCCTGTTCTGTTTTTTCTTTGAAGAACATATAGACATATAGATAAACTTCTATATATTACCCGCAGCTAGCCAAATACGCATATGTCGGACAAAACGTTCAAAGCCCTTTCGGACCCTAACCGTCGGAAGATCCTGAAACTCCTCCGAGAAAAGGACATGTCGGTAAGCGAAATGCTCAAGCACTTCGACTTCACGCAGGCTTCCCTCTCCCACCATCTCGACGTTCTGAAGCGGGCCGACCTCGTGCTCGACGAACGCAAAGGCCAATTCGTCTTCTATTCGCTCAACGTCAGCGTCTTCGAAGAATTGGTATCGGGCATTCTCGACATGCTCTGAAACGGCAAAACCCCCTAACCATACGGTCTTATGAAAAGCATGGGCATTTTCCGCGCGGCATCCGCGGCATTCGTCGTCTGAACGGCGTACCACTTCTATCCCCTATTGCCGGATACGGTGCCCGTCCATTGGAACGTCCACGGCATCGCGGACAATTTCGCGTCGAAAAACGTCGCGACGTTCGGATTTCTCGGCTTCTTCGCACTGATGACGGCATTTTTCATGGTCATGCCGCACATCGATCCGAAAAAGGAATCTTACGCGAAGTTCGAGAAGTCTTGGGATGCGATCCAGATGGTGATCCTTTCATTCTTCGCGTACCTGTTTTTCGTAACCCAATACGTGCCGACGAATCCCGAGGCGAACGTCTGAACGCTCGTCTCGCTCGGAATCGGCGTCCTCTTCGTATTCATGGGAAACTACCTGGGGAAGGTCAGGTCGAACTTCTTCCTCGGAATCCGCACTCCCTGGACCTTATCGGATGAAACCGTCTGGAACCGCACGCACCGCTTCGCGGCGAAAACCTTCGTATTCGCGGGGATTCTCGTGGCCGCGCTGTCCGCATGGCCGGAAAAGTCTTTTCCCTTCTCGATCTGAGCCATTCTCGTCGCCTCGTTCGCTCCGGTCGCGTATTCGTATTTCCTCTATCGGAAAAGCAAGAAATAGCACGCTTTGGCCGTTTCCTTTACCAAACGGCCAAAGCGTGGTAAAATACGGGAGTCCTTGTTCATTGACATCGGAGGTTGGGAAATGAAAAGCCTGAAAAGCTTCAAAGCCGTCGTTATCTTCTCGATTGCCGCAGCGATCCTTTTCGTTGTCGGCTACGACGTGCAACGTTCGGCCAATGCGGAATGGAAGGCGAAATCCGAAATGATTCTCGCCGCGCGCATCGAGTGCGGCAACGACGCGAAAACGCGCGCCTGGACGTACGGCGGAAGTTCGTACGAAGCCGAAAGCCGCTTCAAGGCGGACGTCGAGGCATGCGGCAAGCGAATGCTCATCGACGCGGAAACCCTCCATGCGGTATACGAAACCCGCATGGACAACGCGTCGGGGATACTCGTCTTCGCCATCACGTTTTTCCTTATCGGGATCTTCACGCTCTTCGACGTCGTTTTCAGCAAGAACGCGACGGAAGAATGGGAAACCGATGAGGAAACGCGCGAAGAGCTCGTACGCATGCGCGTGACGAGCATCCAGCGCCGCGCCCGTCTGGCCAAACGCGAAAACGCGTTGCGACGGCTCGAACTGGCGCGTTCCTAATCCTCCGAGACGGTTTGTTCGGAACGGCTTCGGCCGTTTCCGGGAAATCGCGACAAGGATGGCGTCCGCCCTATCGTGGGGCGGACGTTTTTTATTGGTTCGAAATGATTTCGAATTTCGCCCCCAATCCGTAAAATCCGCCCGTAACTTTCCGAATATGAATCCGCTGAACGCCCCCTCCCCCGTCCCATACGAACTTCCCGGTTCCTACCGGGAAAACCCCGTCCAGGTCGAACGCATCGT
>JASDUA010000134.1:0-1935 GCA_041891375.1 Patescibacteria group bacterium | reverse complement strand
CTGCGAGATGTGTATAAGAGACAGAGATAGGCTTTCCGGAACTTCAAAGGGCATTCCAGTCACTCTCCGGAGAGGGCGGAAAATTCGCATGAGGAATGGAGAAGCAATCCCGCACGCTCACCGGGTTGCTCTCGACGCTCCAGGACTCCATAGGGTGAACGCTTCGGGCACTTCTCGGAATGAAGGATGACGGAAGCATCGAGAAATGAAGCGCGATCGAGAAAATCAAGGAGTCCGTAGTGAGGCTCAACGATTACCTGGTGAAAAACAAGGACGGGATCATCAAATTCGTCTGAGACATCGCGAGCGCCGCGAAGTCCCTCTATAACGACATCGCCCCGATCGTGACGTCCGTCTACGAATGGGTGAAGGCCAATCCGAAGCTTGCAAAGACCATTGCCGAAATAACCATAGGACTCCTCGCGCTATCGGCGGTAATGCCGGTTATCTCCACGTCGCTGTCCGTCGTATCGGTGGCTTTCAAGGGCGCGTGACTCCTGATGGGCGGCACATCGACGATTCTCAAGGCGATGCCCGGGATATTCGGAGGGGTAATGACCGCGATCCGTGGCGCCTGAATGGCGTTCACTTTCCTTACGTGACCGGTTGGGCTTACGATTCTCGCAATCACCGCCGTCGCATGAGTCGCGTACCTAGTGTACAGGAATTGGGACGCTATCAGATCGAGGCTCGTCGGAATATGGCTCGCCATACGCGACGGAATCGCATGAGCGATACTCGGCCTACCGGCTCTCGCCGAAAGCGCAAAGCAATGGGGATTGAACATGATAGATATGTTCGGTGACGGGATAGCGAGCGGCATAGCATACGTAAAGGAAAAGGTATCGTGAGTCGCAAGCACGATTTCGGACTACCTCGGATTCCATTCCCCTACGAAGAAAGGCCCCGGTAGCGATGCCGACAAATGGATGCCGAACCTCATGGACATGCTCGCGGGAGGACTCAGCGATACCACCAAGATAGAGCGCGCGAGTCTCGCGATAGCGAAAACACTCTGAAAGGGGTTCGACAAAGACCGAGTGAAGCAACTCGCATCCGACTTAAGAGACCAGGTATCACAGGCGAACGAGACGATCAGACAGTCGTTCGACGACGTAACTTCGAAAGTCGGCAGCCAGAAAGAAAAGCTCGTCGGATTGAAATCGGAATACCAAAGCCTGAAGGAAAAACTCAGAGAAGTCGGAACGGAGGGCGCGAAGGAACTCAAGAAAATCCAAGACCAGCTCCAGGGGCAGGACTTAAAAATCAAGGACATAACCGGAGGCGGGAAAAACGACGTAGCGGATAGGGCGCTTGAAATCGAAAAGGAAATCAAGGCTCTAAAGGAGGATTCCTCCGGAGGTGACGGTTCGGAAAACCAGAAGAAGATCGAACAGCTCCAAATCGAACTCGCGCTCGCTCGGGCTTATGCCGGGAACGCCGTCATTGAATCGCAACGTGCGGAAAATTCGAAGACCGAGACGCAGCACATCATCGATCGGACCGCCCAGAAGATGGACGAGGCCCAGAAAGAAAGGGAGGAGATACGGAAAACGTTGGATGAAAAGAAGCTCGCGATCGCGGAAGAGCAGGCCGACGTTCTCAAAAAGATGGAAGAAAAGAAGTCCGAGATGATGAAGGAATTCACGCTTTACAAATCCCTCCTCGTCGAAAGGAGAAAACTCGAGAACGACTACTTCACGATTTTTCAGAAGGACATCCGGAACCAGATAGACAAGACGAAGGAGGCGATCTCCCTCATGAATCAGCTCAACGCAAAAACGTGAGGAGGAGGGGCGAAGACGCTCATAGACGGAGCGAGGGCGCTCGGATGACCGGTCGACTCCGGAAGGACGTACCTGGTCGGCGAGAACGGCCCTGAACTCTTCACCCCCTCGAGGTCGGGGGCGGTGGTACCGAACGGAAGGTTCGGCG
>JASDUA010000133.1:0-11985 GCA_041891375.1 Patescibacteria group bacterium | reverse complement strand
ATTCGATTCCTAATCCGGTGAGAGAAGATCCGGGGAGGTTTTCACCCCCGGAAGACGAGACATATTTACCCGTCCGCGACCGGGAGTCAAAAGAAAAAAACGCCTTGACGTCCAAAAACGTACACATTTTTTGTACGCAATTCCGAGGGGGTTGGCAAGGGCTTGCGGAAGCGGGGGTTTTTCTCTTCGGAAAGCGTAGAAAACCCCCCGGTTTCCCGAGGGGTTTTCATGGAGTTTTTGACAATGAATTTACGCCTTGATTTCCTTGAGGCGAGCTGCCTTTCCGCGGAGGTTGCGGATGAAGGAGATGTACTTGCGGCGAACCTTGAAAGAGCGGAGTACTTCGATCTTGGAGATGCCCGGGGAGTGGATCGAGAAGATCTTTTCGATACCGATACCGTCTACGTCCTTGCGAACGGTGATGGTCTTTTCGAGCGGGGTAGCGCCCTTGGTGCGGATGACGAGGCCGCGGAACTTCTGGATGCGGGACTTTTCACCTTCCTTGATAATCTGGTGCACTTCGACTTCCATGCCGGTGCGGACCTGCGGAACGTCGGCCTTGATGAATTCGGCCTGGATTTCGCGGATGAGGGCTGCGTTTGCCATTGTCTCACTTGAATAACGAATAGGTCGGATACGTGGACGTACCCGGAAAAATTACCGGCCTACTATATGGAAAGCCGAGGGGGAGTCAAATTTATTTCGCTATGGCCGCGAGCATTTTCGAAAAGCTCTCGCGGTCGATTTCCGTTTCGCGCAGAACCGCGATTCAGAGCTCGACGTTCACGAGCTTGGCGAGGCGTTCTTTCGCCTCTCCGGGAGCCATTTTCGCGTAGCGGGATTCGAATTGGTCCGCGAACGCGGATTCTTCCGGATATTGCATTCGGAACCTTTTCCAATTGGGGATGTCGCGTTCGATTTCTTTCATTTCGGAATCGTGTTTTCTATTTTGGTATTCGTGCAGCTTTCTCGATTAGAGGAAGTCGGCGAGGGGGTCGTAGGCGGGCTTGGGTTCTTCGATGGCAGCCGGCATGGCGGCGGGCCTTCAGAAGTTCTTCATCGCGTCGAGCTTTTTCAATCGGTCGTACTCTTCGGCCCCGATGCGGTTCTCTTGGAGTTCTTTCAGGCGTTCTTCGGCCTTGCGGACCGATTCCTGCGCCCGGAGTTCGGCGTCGGATAGGAGTTTGTCGATGCGGTCGAACGCCGAGGCGATGTTCCTCTTGCGCTCTTCGTCGGCATAATGCTTGATTTCGAGGAGCTTGTCGAGGTATTTTGGCCAATTGTCGATGATTTCGACCTGGCGTTCGGGCAGGAGCGCCGAAAAAATGCGCTCCAAATTGGAACGTTCCTGTTCGCTCAACCCCGATTCCCTGAGGTAGAGCGCGAATTGGAAATTTCCGGGCGCGTTCATTTTCGGAAATTATCCGAGGCGGCCCGAAAGGAGGGCTTCGCACGCCATGAAGAACTGAGGGCCGATCTTCGCGTTGTCGTGTTCGGCCTGGAGGAGGATGGCTTCCATCTGTTTCGCGACGTTGGCCTTCTCGGTATCGGGAAGGGTGTCGAGACGTGACATGAACGAGTTTACCGCGTCCGCGAGTTTGGGGTCGCCGCTTTTCAACGCGATCTGGTCGAGGCGGCTCTTGGTTTCTTCGACGGGGTTCTTCGCTACGGAATTCGCGGATTCCGAAAGGGAACCGTTTTTTTCGATGGCCATCCTTGCTTGGGTGAACGGATACCTTCCGAGTATACCATTTCGTCCCGTTAACGCCAATAAACGCCCTTGCGGAACGGCTATTTTACTCCCGGGGGAAGATTGGATCCCCCGGCCGCCCTCGCCATGCAGGCGGTCTTGATTCCGGGGACCGGGATGGTTTCGCATTCCGCGACGGTAGGGTTCCGCATGGGGTCGCCCATGATGGCGGATATCCGGCAAGATTCGCGGACTCCCGTTCCGGTGAGGTTTTCGCACGCCTTGGGGCTGTGTTCTTTCTGCGCTTCCCGAACGCTGGCGCTGACGACGCACTGTTCTTTCGCCTTGGCGTCGTGGACGAATTCGCAGCTCGAAGGGTCGGCGTATTCGTTGGCGCGACCGATCCTGACTTCGTCTTCGCAGGCGTAACGGTCGGCCTGGTTGGAAATCGCGGAGCAGCCGTTCAGCGCGGCGTCGTCGATGGGCTTGAGCTCGGCGGTTACGGTGACGCCGCCGGAACTTTCCGGCATCACGATGGCGTTTCACGAATAGGTATGCGGAACGAATTCCTTTTCGTTCGCCGGAACCGCCGTCGAAGGCGGTGTTGCCGAGGATGCGGGCGCCGGGGCGCCGCTTTCGGAAGGGGCGCTTCCGCAGGAGGCGAGGAAAACGGAGAGGCTGATCGTCGTTGCGGCGAGACGGATTTTCGGATGCATTGGTCGGAAAGTTCGGTACGCCGAAGATTCTAGCCTATCCGAAAAAATTTCCAATCCTCGCGCGTTTCGGTATCGTATCCGCGATTCCGGACGACCGTCCGGTGCTTCCGATTTTCCATGAGGAATTACGTAAAAATCGGCGTGGACGAAGCCGGCCGCTGACCGTGGTTCGGCCCCGTCGCCGCCGCCGCGCTCGCGTTCGACCCCAACCGCCCGATTCCCCGGGAACTTTTTTCGTCGCTCGCCGACAGTAAGGCGCTGACCGAATCCGCTCGCGAGAAAATTTTCCACCAGCTCGTCGCTCTCGCTTCGGCCGAGAATCCCAACGTCTTCTTCTGAGTGGGGATCTGCGACAGTCAGCTCATCGATGAAATCGGCATCAAAAAGGCCAATAAGGAAGCCATGCGCCGCGCACTCGCGGAAATCGTCCGCAAGATTCCGAAGGAACTTGAAATCAACGCCGTGGTCATCGACTGAAGCGACAAGTACCAGTTCGTCGAAACGGTAGGAAGGGAAGCGGTCTCGGTCATCAAAGGCGACGCGAAGGTTCCGGAAATCTCCGGAGCCTCGATTCTCGCCAAGGTTTTCCGCGACAAGCTCGTCGACCAGTACGCGCTTCTGTATCCGCACCTCGGCCTCGACTCGCACAAGGGGTACGGAACGAAAAAGCATTCCGATTCGCTCACGGGTCCGGCTGCGGTCACGGGCGCGCACCGCCTTTCGTACGCTCCGGTGAAGGCGGTTCTCGAGAAGAAGCCCAAACTCCTCCTCCACGTCTGCTGCGGTCCCGACGCAACGGTGCCGATCATGGATCTGAAAAAGGACTACGACCTCGTCTGCTTCTGGTACGACCCCAACATCCAGCCGAAAGACGAATACGACAAGCGCCTCGAAGCGTTCAAGAAGGTTTGCGAGATAGAAGAAGTGCCGTTCATCGAAGGGGAATACGACGTCGCCAATTTCCTCGCGGAAATAAAGGGGCTCGAACATACGCCCGAGAAAGGCGAAAAGTGTTCCAAATGCTACGACATGCGCCTGCGCCGTACCGCGGAACTCGCTGCGGAAATGGGCATCCGCCATTTCTCTTCGACGCTGAACAATTCGCCGCACAAGGACCTCTCCAAGATGTTCGACTTGGGCGACAAGAACGCGGCTTTGAAAAACCTCGTCTTCCTCAAAGAAGCGTTCCGTAAGAACGGATGATTCGACCGGAGCGTCGAATATACCAAGAAGCACCAAATCTACCGCCAGAACTACTGCGGCTGCGTATTTTCGGAAACCTTTCCCAAGCCCGGGGCCGAAACTTCGGAAGGGGAGTGGAGGGGGTAATTCGCAAATGAAAACGGCGCTTTCGGGCGCCGTTTTTTTTATACCGTCTTTAGCGGACTTCTTCTCATTCGATGGATACGATGGTTCCGTTCCAGCCAGTATAGCAGTCTCATCCGGGCGATCACGGAGTGGGCATTACTTTCGTAGAAACGGTGACCGTTCATGCCGGGATTCAGAAGCAGGTTCCGAATACGGATTGCGGATCGTGCCGATTCGAACTCGTTCAGCCTTCGTATTTGTCGAATCGTATCGCGGACGGATTGGAACAGGACGCTCAGTTGAAAAGCACTTCCCAGGTACAGGTCGTTCCGTTTCCGAGCACTCTGAAATTGTCGTTCCAAATGACTCGTATTCCGGTCGAAGCGTATCTTTTGGTCATGGTGAACGTTCGTCAGGCAAGCGCCCCGTTGTTCGTGTCGTCGCCACTGACTCCCTGCCATCTCGGAATGGTGCGGATGAAGTCCCCGTTTACGTCGAGGGTGGCAAGGGGGGAAGCGTTGCCTATGCCGACCGAGTTCCCGTTCGCGGAAATCGGGGCCAACTTCGCTCAGAAGTCCGCCAAATTCGCGACCATCGTGTTCCAATCCGCCTTCTTCAATTGGTCGCCCGAGTTTACCGGAAGGAGCGCGGTGTACGCCGCGTATCCCACGGTAAGGGCGCAGATAGTCGAGAAAAACGCGACTCACGAGAGCACGGGTTTTTTGAAATCGGAAATTTTCATAAGTTTCGCGTGAATTCGTTTCGCGGATTATACGGATTCTTAACCATATATGAAAGTTCGTTTTTCATACTTTGCGTTTCCGGTATCGCGGATACTATTTTCGAGTACCCGAATTCTGAAAATGCGAACGAATCCAAAGACATTCCGCCGCCTTCTTTCCGTCTTTGCAGCCGCGGTCCTTTTCGCGTTTTCCGCGACGCCCGTTTCCGCCCATCCTTTGGACGTATCGGCGACTTCGATGACCGTCGAGGGAAATTCCGCGGTCGCCACGACCGCGCTCCATCCTTCCGAAGTCGAGCGGATTCTTGGGAAACGCGGAGTGCCCATGCGATCGATCACCTACGGCGACTACTATTCGAAACGGGATTTCGTTTTCGACTACCTCCGCGATACGGTGAAGGTTTCCGCGAACGGCAAGCCTTGCGAAATCGGTTCCTTCGCCACGCGCGAAATGGCGGTGGACGAAATATTCTCCGAAGGTTTCCCCGTCTCGTATTCTTTTTCGTGTGGGGACGAAATAAAGAAATTGGACGTTTCCGTCCGTATCTTCGACGAACTTCCGCTCCAGACGAACCGGCTCACGCTCCTTGGGAAAGACGGGTCGACTTTGGCGTACAAGGTCCTTACGCCGGTGCTCCCCGATTTTTCGTACGACCTCGCGTCCGGCGCTCCGGCGAAGGGATTGGATTCCGATACCGACGGGCTTTCCGACGAAGAGGAGCGCGCCTACCGAACCGACGCGAAGAATCCCGATACCGACGGAGATTTCTATACCGACGGGGAAGAAGTGATGTGGGGATGGGATCCGCTTTCCAAAGCGCTTTCGCCCGGACAGAAATACCGTGAGGAGCCCGTCGTCGCAGTACTGCCGGGTTCGTCCGCGGCACCCGCTGGGCTTGCCTGAGCCAATACTGGACCGGCCGCTCAGTCGGTCAGCGCGAGCGGGGCGGTTTCTGGGTCGAAGGCGTCGGATTCCGCGAAATTCCAAGCTCCCGTTTCGCTTCTCGACTCCTCCGTGTACGGCGCGGATTTTTTCCGCAAGGTCCTGAAGGGCGTGGCTAAGTTCGCGAACGATCCTTCGGCGACCGGATTCTGGGGGCTGTTCGCGTTGACCGTCGGACTCGGTTTCGTCCACGCCGCGGGGCCGTGACACGCCAAAACCCTGCTTGCCGCTTCCGTTCTCGACCGTCGTCGCGGATTCTTCTCCGGTTTGGCGTTCGCGCTCGTGTTCACTATTACGCACCTTGCCGACGTCGCCATTCTCGTCCTTTTGACCAAGTACGTTTTCGAAGCCTTCGATCCGGGGCCGTACATGCTGTTCGTGCAGCGGTTCTGAAGCGTCGGTCTCGTCGGACTTTCGACGTACCTCTGTTATAAGGCATACCGTGATTGGAAGAATCCGGTTTCCCTTCCCGATGCCGAATTCCGAGCCATGCCGGGATGGAAAGACCTGCTCGCCGGATTCTTCGCCGGGCTCGCCCCGTGCGCGTTCGGGTGGGGGATATTCCTCGTGCTGTTCTCGCTCGGTAAGATCGGATGGGCGCTTCCATTGCTCGCCGCACTCTGAATCGGCATTTTCGCCTGCCTGTTCCTCGTGCTCTGCGTAACGTACTTCCTCCGCGAAAAAGCGTTCGCTTTCGCACCTTCTTTCGCTCAGAAATCGACGGCTATTTCCGCAGTGGTCATGACGTTCGTCACCGCCTATGCGCTTTTCCTCGTCTGGTAGTATTGACATTCCGTATTCGTTGCCTATAAGTCTTTCGTAAGAAAAGGCGGAAAACGCCATTGGAGTACGGAAAACCAATATCAAAAAATTCACCGCCGAACCCGGCGGATTTTGCGTATTTCCGTTATTTGGAAACTCCCATGCGAAACTTCATCCGCCGCTCCGTCGCCGTAGCGCTCGCCGTCGTCCTCCCGGGCGTGCAAATCATTCCGGCCTACGCCGTAGCCACCGACGGAACTTCCGCCAACTGGACCCGTGAAAAGGCCGAGCACCTGGCACGAAAAACCCTTTTCGCCGCGACGCCGACCATGGTCGACTCGCTTTATTCGGCCGGTTCCGCCGCAAGCGCGGTCGCCGTTCTTTTTCCGAGCGACGTCGGGCCGGACCGCAGCGCGTTCAACGCCGAAATGGCCAACCTCACCGCGAGCGGTTTCAACTGGGGCGACGCCGGAAGCATGTACAAGTACTACCAGTACAAGCTCGCCCGCGACCCGTACGAAGCGAAGGCGAAATTCGCCCTCCTTTTCGAAGATATTTTCTCCGTCAACGCCAACGGTTCGTCAATTACCTATAAAGACGTCCAAGACCAGCGCGACCTCCTCTACGCGAATTCCCTCGGCAACTACAAGTCGATGGTGAAAAAGGTGCTTTTTAACAACGGCGGAACGGGGGATTACGCGGAAGGCAAATTCCTCGACCTTCTCGACCAGTCCGACAAACGCTATCCCAACGAGAACTATGCCCGCGAACTCCTCCAGCTGTTCCTCATGGGGGAATACGAACCGGGCAAAACTAAGGAAGCCGGTGACGCGCGCAACTACGAAGAATCCGACGTCGCGGCTTTCGCCAAGATACTTACGGGTTTCCGTTCGGATTCCGTCACGCACGCCGTAAGCTACGATTCGGCGTACCACAACACTTCCACCGGCGTGCTGTTCCTTTCGGGGGCTTCGTCGGTGAATTTCCCGTTTTACGATACCGCTTCCGGCACGCTCGATTTGGGCGCGATGCAAACTCCGCTTTTCGCCAATAACGGCCTTGCCGACAATGCCATCGATTACGTGTTCGCCAAGCGTCAGCACCAGATCGCGCTGTTCCTCGCCGACCGCATCTTCCGCTTCTACGCCCACGATAACCCGCGCCGGCAGGACGTCGACGCTCTCGCTTCCATGATCGAGTCCAACGGCTTCGACCTTTTGCCGACGGTCCGTAATTTCCTCGCGAGCGACGCGATGTATTCGGAAGCTTCGATGAACGCCCTCACGTACAAGAATCCGGTCGAACTCACCGTAGGAACCGCCAAACTCCTCCATTACAAAAATCCTTCCGCGATCGACCCGATGCTTTCGGACACGTCGCTCCTTTCGCGCTTCAATTGGACTCCGTACATGCCCGGAAGCGTGTTCGGCCGCGAAGGTTACGACGACAACGCCAAGTGGTATTCCACCTACCTCCAGAACCAGTGGATCACCTACGCGAACCGCATTGCCTATACGACGTCCACCGGTTCGTACTCGGTTTCCGATTATCTGCCCCCGGCTTCGGCCCCCATTTCGATCGCCACTTCCGTTTCGACTTCTTCCGGCTCTTCGTATACCGGTTCCGTCGTATTGCTTTCCGGAACCGCCGACGTCACTCCGTCCGTCACCGATTCTTGAGCGACCGAAACCCTCGCGTTCGCCGGACCTACCGTAAAACTTCCGGAATTCTCCATCGACACCCAGTATGGGAAGATTTCGATTTCTTCCGGATTGTACGACCCGCTCGCGCTTACCCTCGACGTTTCCGCTGGCACCCTTCAGCCGACCGGAACCGGAGCCCTGCCGGTAGCGGTTTCGTCCGGCTCGTTCGCCGTCAGCGCCGCGTCGAACCTCTTGCGCCTCGCCGCGCCGTCGGAATTCATCGACAAGCTCCAGAACGAACTCCTTCTGGGCCGCCAGCTTCCTTCCGACGTCCGAACGAAGATCGAAACCTTCCTCACGACCGACGAATCCGGCAATGCCATCGCGTTCCTTCCGTACGACTCGAACTACCAGCGCAAGAAGATCCGTGCGGCCATCGCGATGGTCCTCGCCCAGCCGGAATACGTTATCCAGACCGGATACGACCTTCCCGCCGCGTCTGCCGGTGGCAATTACTCGCCCATTTCCGGCGCGTCCGGTAAACTCGTCGTCGTAGAACTCGGCGGCGGCTACGACTGGCTCCACGGAGTGATTCCCAAGAACGAATATTCCGATTACGTCGCCAAGCGCACGCTCGCTTCGGGCTCCGGCATCGCGCTCGACACCGGCCGTCTCACCGACCTCGGCGAATATTATCTGAACAATGCCATCGCCTACGGTTCCGGCGGTTCGCCGTCTTTCAAATCGCTTTGGGATTCCGGAAACCTCCGTATTTTCAACCGAGTAGGAACGACCAAGCATTCCCGCGACCATGACGCGGCCGCCAAGCAGATCGCCTCGTACAACAACACGACCCTCGCCGACGCCGACGGAGTCATCGGTGAACTCGTGAAGACCGCGGCGAATTCCACCGACGCCATTTCCCTCGGCAACCGCCGTCCGAACGTCTTCCGTTCCGGCCGTTACGCCAATATCGGTCCGTCCGGCGCGATCCTTTCCAATAATTACGTTTCCCAGGCCGAAGCTACCGCGGAACTGAACGCCATCCGCGACATCGCCGGAGGACGCACGTATCCGGATTCTGCCGGAGACGTCTTCCAGGGTGCCATCCGCATTGACCAGGTCGCCACCCAGTCCAAAGCTTCCGGCGGACCGGACGGCGCGGGATGGGGTAACGTCAACAATCTCAAGTTCCTCGAAACCCTCCTCGACAACGGGGTGGGGAAGGCCTTCTACATGCAGGCTGACGGAGGATACGACACCCACTCCAACGAACTCGCCCCGTCTTCGAATTTCGATCCGAACAACGTCCCGAAAGACCTCAACTACAACATCGGGAACGTCGCCTCCCGCCTGACGGACTTCTTCAACCGCGTAAAGGACCGCCACGACGTGACGATCGTCGTATTCTCCGAATTCGGCCGCACCGTCGCGGTGAACGGAGACATCGGTACCGACCATGGCGAAGGCGGCGGAATGTTCGTGCTCTCGAACAATTCCAACCTCCTGAACGCCCTTCCGCAGAAGACCTACGGAAACCTTTCGTTCAAGAACGCCAAGAACAACTGGCTCGGCGTCGGCATCGACTACCGCTCGGTATACGGAAAGATCTACAAGGCGCTCTACAACCTCTCCGACACCGACCATTTCGGAGAAACCGCCGACCTCGCGAAGGACGTCGACGAAACGCCGCCGCGCTTTGCGCTCATGCGCCCCGAGTACAAAGCCAATAACGACGCCTCCACCCGTGTAGATATCCGTTTCGCCGGAGAAGGCACGAACTTCGACACCTCGAAATCCTCGTACCTCCAAGCCTGGTACGGAACCGGTACGGATTCGCTCAAGCAGGTTAACCAGTGGACGGTCGACAATTACTACCAGAAGACTCCCGACAAGAGCTTCACCTTCGCCCGAGACTGGAACGCCGAGAAGTCCAACTACGCGTTCGCCACCCGCATCTACTCCAGCCAATACGCCGTCGCTTCGTATTCAGGATCCATCCGCCTTCCGGAAGTGCTCGCGTCTTCAGTGAACGCCGTTTCCCTCACGGGCGACAGCGTCCTTCGCCGCTACGATTCGACTTCCGTGAATTCGCGTTATTCGCTTCCGGGAAGCGGAATCCTCTTGGCCGACTCGGGAACCGGGGCCGGACTGTCCGTTACTTCTTCCGGCGGAATCACGCTTACCACCCAAACCGGCACGACCAACGTCGTGGCACTCACCGCATCGGGAACGCAGGTTTGGAACGGCGGATTCATCCTCGGCGAAAGCGTCGATCCCACGCGTTTCTTGTCGGACCGTGCCGTCGCGTCTTCCGACGGTACCGCGCTCCGTTCCATGAACGTCGCCAAAATCGTAAAGATCGGCGCCGACACGCTCGGCGTGGGAATGGAACTCGACCGCAACGTCGTCGTTTCGTTCACCGGAATGGCGCCTTCCTCCGAATTCCGCATCCTTCGTAGCGAAGACGGAATCAACTGGGTCGACCAGTCCAACTCCACGACCTTCTCAAACGCTTCCGGACGTCTCGCGTTCGCCACGGACAAGTTCTCCTACTTCGCGGCAATCTCCGTGGTTCCGCCTCCGGCGCCCACTTGTACCGTTTCCGCGACCCCCTCGTCGGTAACCGACGGCAATTCCGTCACGCTTTCCTGGGTTTCTTCCGACGCGTCCTCCGCGACCCTCGTTCCCGGAAACGTATCCCTCGGGCTTTCCGGAACCCTCTCGGTCATTCCTCCGGCGAGCGCCGTCACCAGCTACGTAGTGAACGTCGCGGGTGCCGGAGGCTCCGGATCGTGCGCCGTCTCCGTGACTTCCAACGCCCAATCGTCCGGCGGCGGTTCGTCGGGAGGAGGCTCGTCCGGAGGTTCTTCCGGAGGCGGCTCTTCCGGTGCGAATTCCTCCACCTTTTCCGGCGGTGGCGGAGGCGGCGGAAGTTCCGCCCAACTCCGCGATTCCTGCCCCGCGGGCGATTATTCGCAAAGTTACTATGACGGAAGCTGCGGAACCGCTCCGAAAACTTCCACGGGAACCGCGGCTCCGGTCGTAACGAAACCCGTCCAATCCGGTACGCCCGCCGTCGTTACCAAGCCTTCCGTGCCCGCTTCCGCCACCGACGCTTCGGTAGGCGCCGGCAACCTCTCTTCCATTCTCCGCGACAAGTCGCTCAAGGGAAAGAAGCCCGTCGTTACGCCCGAAACCAAGGCCGCCCTCGACGCGCTTGCCGAATCCGTAGCATCTGACATAATCGTCAAAGCCGCGTCAAATCCGAGAAAAATGGCGCGATTGTTCGACCCGGTGAAAAAGCATCTCGAAACCCGCGCGAAGAAGGCTCCGGAGCTCGGGCAGAAAAAAGCCGTGGCATATTTGAAAGCCAAGATCGAATCGATACTCCGCCAAAAAGCGTCCGGCGGATAAAATCCAGAACCATGCAAGTAGCGAAGATGAGGCTCGACGCCTATTCCGTAGACGATTTCGTACGCGTTGCCGACCGTATCGCTTCCTGAAAGGAGCGACCCGTCGGTGCCGACCCGAAAGACCGCCAGATAGAACTCTGAATCCGGTACTTCACCTCGAAGTACTCTTTGAAAGCGTCCGATCTTCTGGATTTCGATCGCGCGTACGACCTGATCGAAGAGCGTTCCGAATTTTTTGAGAACGGGCTCGCCGATCTCGGTTTCCTTGCCAAATTCCGCAAACGCGTCCTTACCAAGGTTGCCACTCCCGACGCGGCGAACCTTCTCCGCATCTTCGAGAAGAGCCCCCTAACGTATTTCGCTTGGGAACGCCCGAACGACCGGACGGTTTCGAACGTCAGTCCGAACGTGGCGAAGAATTTCTGATACGGTCCGGAGGATTTTTTCAAAGGCGGCAAAGCGTTCATGGAACTCATTTTCCCAGACGACTTCATGCGGGTCCAACAGGAAATCCACGAGAACGTCGAATTGAAGAAGCTTCCCGAATACGATCTCTATTACCGGATTCTCCACTCGGACTGACGCGTCCGCTTCGTTCACGACCACACCCACGTCACGTACGACGAAAACGGAAACGCGATCCAGTCTTTCGGATTCGTCATCGACGTCACGGAACGTGAAGAAACCCGGATGATGCTCGACGATTACGTCCGGGCCATCGATCAGAGCGCCATCGTGCATATCGTCGACAAGGACGGGGTCATC
>JASDUA010000132.1:0-1946 GCA_041891375.1 Patescibacteria group bacterium | reverse complement strand
TCCTCGAAGAAGGACGGCGCTTCGAAGACCGAAGACGAGTTCCCCCAGGACGACGCTCCGGAATTCGACCAGAAGCCCGCGGCGAAGAAACCGGCCGCGAAGAAGAAACCCGACCTCCGGAAGGACGACGAGATCCACATCGAGGATATTCCGTTCTAACCGCCACACCCATGACAACGCCGAAAACCAAGAAATACGACGTCCGGTACTGGTTCCACGGAGAAGGTTCGGTAACCGTCGAAGCCGAGAACGCGAAGGAAGCGAGAGGGAAAGCGCTCGACGAGATGAATGCCAGGAAGGACGAACTCCACCCCTCCGGAGTCCACGTCTACTCGGACGCGAAGATCCACAAGGAATAACCCTCCCACTCCCACCCATGCAAAAAACCAAGGACTACGCCGTCAATTACAACTTCCAGGGCGGCGGGACGATCATCGTCTCCGGAGCGACGAAGGCGGAAGCCGAAGAGAACGCCAGGATCGAACTTGCGAAAATGACTGACCAACTCCGACCGAGCACCGTCCACGTCTACAAGTCGCAAATCGAAGCTCTGAAGGAAGGGCACGGAAAAACGCACGCCAGGGACATCTACTCGAAGTACAACCACTTGACCCACACCAGCGGGCCTACGCAAGAACCGTTCGAAGCAACCACTCCGCCGAAAGTCTATTAACCGTCCATTCACTACCCACCCATGGAAAAGGAACTCCTCCAGACACCGAAAGCGATCTACGACCGGGCACGCTACCGGAGAAACGCCGAGAAGAACCGCGCACAAGGAAAAATCGCTACCGCACCGGTCGGCAGAACGCTCCTCCAGACGCAGAAGGCCGTATACGACCGCGCGGCGTATCACCGGAAAAAAGCAAAACTCCAGCTCAGGGAAAGGACGATATCGACCAACGTGGTCGATACCGCTCCAGCCAAGATCGAGCTGCTCGAAGCACTTACGGTACCCAAGAGCATCACGATTCCCGACGCGGATCTCGACAAGCTCACCAGAAAGGAACTTAAGAAACTCGTGCTCGAATCCCGCAGGGGCGTCAACGCATCAATTCCGATTCCGCTCAAGGTACGGGAAGAGTGAGATCCGAACGTCACGAAGATCCTACATACGGATTTATTAAGGCTCAGTCAGAGAAGCTTCGAACTCGACAGGGCGAACGAACAGATCGAAGCGCTCAAGACTGAGAAATCCAAGTATGTCGATTCGATAAACCTCAGGAACGCTGATATCGAACGACTTCAGTCGGTAATCAGAACCGCCAACGACGTCGTGAAAGAGAAGGATGCCAGCATCACGCGCCTCAATTCCGAAATCCAAACCGCGCGCCGGCAGCGCGACGACGCGAATACCCATTCGGGCATCGTCACGAAGAACCTCGAAGCGGCGAACGAACTCATCAAAGCGAACAACGATCGCGGCGTCGAGATCGACCACATGATCGACGGCCTCAACATCGGCATGGGCGAACTCAACCGCCGGGCGATCCGCTGGAAGTTCGCGTTCCTTTCCGTGCTTTTCGTCGTAGCGCTCCCGTCGATCGCAACCGCCTCGGCAGCCGTCTACCTCCTCACGCACCGTTAGGCCATGCCGGAGATCCCTTACGAAGACGCGGAGGGCGAAGCGCTCACCTGGAGGCTCCGCGCTTGGATGGTCGACGAGTCGGCCGAATCCCCCGGAGTCCTCGAGTTTTCCCACATCGCCAACGAGACCGGCGTCGCCAGCAAGCACGTCCAGGTGCGCAAGAACAAACAGGGGATGCGCAAGGGCGTCCCGGACTACGTGTGCGTCATCCAAAGGGAGGACGGAACCCGTTCGCTCGTCTGGATCGAACTGAAGAGGCAGAAGGACGGGAACGGAAAAACCCCGTCCGTCGTGAGCGCCGACCAGAAACGCTGGGTCCGCATACTGAACACAGTCCCGACCGTCGCCGCGCATTTCG
>JASDUA010000131.1:5096-12053 GCA_041891375.1 Patescibacteria group bacterium | reverse complement strand
TCTGCGTAAGCATGAGTCCGTTCAGTACGGCTGCCGAAGAAGTTGTATCGGATGCGGCGTTGTTGACCACCCCGTACGAAACGAGGATGGGTTTTCCGGTAGCGTTGGTATAGGTCGTACCGAAGGCTCGCGAAGACGTGACGTTCTGCCACGTCTGTCCGACGCCTATCGCTCAGGAACCGTTAGCCAGCATGTTCACCTGGCTCACGATGTCGTTCCAAGCCGTCGAGGATACCGGCGTGTTCGTCGCGGCGTTCGGCAACGCGCCCCAAGCCGCAGCGGCGTACGAAGCGGCGAACCATCCGAGCGCGACGGTAGCGAAGATTCCGGCACCGAAAGCGGCTCAGGAAAGGAATTTGCGAAACAAAGAATCCATAAGTTGGAAAAGTTACCTAATAACTTCCGATTACCCGAACGTGCTTGGCGAAGAATCCCAATTCTTCGAGCGCGCCGTCGATTCCCGCGGAACCCGGACGACCTTCGAAGTCGATCCAGAAAACGTAGGAGAACGGGTCGCCCAGACTCGGGAGAGATTCGATTTTAGTCAGGTTCACGCCGTGCGTAGCGAAAGCCCCCAGGCATTTGTAGAGCGCGGCGGGAACGTTCTTCGCTTCGAAGACGACGGTGGTTTTGCCGTTCTTGGGAAACATGGCGGCAATTTCGGCGGCAACGTCTTGACGGACGACCACGAAGAACCGGGTAGTATTCCCCTGTTGGTCCTGAATGCCTTCGGAGAGGACGTTCAATCCGTAAATTTCGGCAGCCTTCGCCGAAGAAACCGACGCCGCTCCGGGTTCGCGACTTTGCGAAAGCTCCTTGGCCGCTCAGGCGGTATCGGCATGGACGACGCTTTCAATGCCGTGGGATTTCAAAAATCCGTAGCACTGCGCGAGCGCCTGGGGGTGCGAATACGCCTTCTTTACGGCGGAGATTTCGGTTTCGTGGGAAAGCAGGCAGTGCCGCACCGGCAAGGCGTATTCGGCGACCGTCACGAACGGGTAACGGAGGAATCCGTAGAGGTTGTCGTGGATCGAGCCCGCGTACGAATTTTCGACGGGAAGGATTCCCACTCCGCCGTTTTCGACGGCTTTCCAAACGTCGGTGAAAGTCTTGAGGCCTTCGGTGTCGGATTCGGACGCACCGAAGAACGGCGCCGCCCACGAAGCCACGACGTGCGAATACGCGCCGGGTTCGCCTTGGTAGAAGAGCTTCATATTAGAGCCCTACGAGTTTCGAAACTTGCGACATTTTCGCTTCGATGCGGGCGTTCATTCTCGCGGCACCCTTGCGGAGGACTTCTTCGACGAACGCCGGATCGTCCTTGAGCGCGGCGTAGCGTTCGCGGTACGGCTTCAGATAGTCGAGAAGAATTTCGAGGAGTTCCATTTTGGCGTGGCCATAGCCGTAACCGGTGCCCTTTTCGAATTTTTCTTTCATCGAGGCGAGGCGTTCGGACGTGGCGAAAACCTTGGCGAGCGCGTAGACGTTGTTGTCGAGCGGCTTGGGATCGTCGAGACCTTCGGAGCCGGTGACGATTTGGCCGATCTTCTTTTTGAGCGTCTTTTCGTCGTCGAACACGCCGAGGAAGTTGTCGTACGACTTGCTCATTTTGCGTCCGTCGATGCCCGGAAGGGTTTCCACGGCCTTTTCGACGTGGGCCACGGGTTCTTTGAAGACTTCGCTTCCGTAGGTCTTATTGAAGGCGCGAGCGATGTCGCGGGCCATTTCGAGGTGCTGAATCTGGTCTTTCCCTACCGGAACGACGTCGGTGTCGTAGGCGAGGATGTCGGCCGCCATGAGGATGGGGTACGTGAAGGTGGCCATGTTGAGGTCGCCCAACTCATTTGCATTGGAGCTGATTTCCAATCTGATTCTCTCAATCGTGTCTTCAAGATGTCTTACCAAATCAAACAACTCGGGACTCGAGGCATTCGTCTCATTAATGATGTAATTATTGTGACTTCTTTTTGCATCGTAAGCCCTCATTAAGCCATCGATTTTATTCCGTATCTCTTTATCTTTCACAGAATGTGCCCTATTCATCAGCGAATACGGAGTCACGCTGGCCAAAACCCAGTTGAGCTTGGGAATGAGCGCGATGTCCGACTGGCGGAAGATGGCGATGTCGGTATCCGGGCCGTGGACGGCGAGGTACGTGAGCGCGAGTTCGTGCGACTGTTTGCGAAGCTTTTCGCCGTCGTGGACGCTCGTGAGCGCATGGAGGTCGGCGATGAAAATGGCGGCGTCGTTGCCTTTGGCGATGCGGTCGAACGGCAATACGGCACCGAGGAGGTTGCCCAAGTGCATGGACGCGCCGGTCGGCTTCACGCCGGTGATGATTTTTTTCATGGGAAGGGATGTTTTGCGGAAGTATACGGAAAGTTCAAAAAATCCCGAGAACCTTTTTCGGGACTCTCGGGATTCGGGTTGCGACGAGGCGTTACGGCCTACGGCAAAACCTCCCGAGAGTTCGGGAAGGTGCGCCAGGAAATACGTTTTGCCGTGTTTTTCATGCGTCCATGATACGGAATTATCCCCTTTCGTCAAAAATCCGGACATTCACGGGCCGGAGGTCGGCCTCAAAAACTTCTCCGTCGGCGCGAACGTCGCGGTCGAGATGGAGGAGACGTCCTCCCCTGTCGCAAATCCCCAATTGTGCCGCACGTGGTTTTCAAATCTTCGCGACGAACGTTTCGCGCCTGGCTTTCTCGTCATCGGAAATGCGGAGCAATTTCCAAAACGTGACGAGGTAGTCGCGCGGTCAGCCGAAATCAGAACCCCGGAGGAACTGGGCGTTCGGCATTCCTTCGCCCGCCTTTCGGACAAGCTCGGACGCTTCGTTGGCAATGGCGAAGGTCACGGCGGGGAGCGTGGGCGAATCTTCGAATTTTCCGGTAGCGGAATCGAGGTGGTTGATATCGCCGCCGCTCGGCCCCAAAGGCGCGCCTGGATGTTTGTGCCAATTGAAGAAATCGAGCGCCAACGGAAACGGCCGGACGTCGGGTTTCTCGCGTTCCGCACGGCAGATGGCGGAAGAGAGCAACTTGCGTTCCCCAGGGGCATACGACGCCCGGAACGCCCTGGAGAGGTTCGAAGAAACGTAGTTTTCCCAATGCTCGCCGCGAATCGCGAATTCGACCGAGGTCGAATCGATCTGCCCCGGTTTCGGGTTGGCCAAATTCTCGAAACGGAAGGTTCCGCCCGATACCGAATACCCGCTTCAGAACCAGAACCCGCCGGTTTCGCGGTTGTTCGACACCGTGGCCGGATCTTCGAGTTGCCGGTACATCTCGGCCGCATCCCTATTGGATAATTCGAAGGTCGTGAGGTTTTGGAACTCTTCGCATTTGGCGGCTTCACGGAAAACGGCCGTTTCGTAATACGCGGATTCCAACGCCTGCCGGAAACCGTCGCGAAGTTCTTCGAATTCGCCGTACGGCGAGAGCGGTTTCGAAACGGAATGCCGGATTTTTCCGTTTTCCGTCCATCGGAAAAGAAGTTCCGCACCGTCGGTTCCAGCGACGATTTCGGCACGTAATTCTCATGCGGGGGTCGGCAAATGGAAACGTCAGAGCCCGCTTTCGGGAGAATCGGCGTCGAAAGAATACTCTCAAACGAGCACGTCGGAAGCCGCGAACGTGAGCGCGGGATACGCCGCGCCCAAACGAACTTCGGAAACCTGCGCGACGGGTTCTTTCCGAAATTTTTTCGCCTTCCGGTATCCGAAATACCCGGCGATTCCGGCCGGTATCGCGAGCAAAGCGGCCCATTTTCCGAGATGGGTTGCGTTCTCGGGGACGGAATCCGCATCGGGCGGAAGCATGGGCGAATCGAATACCGGATCGCCCGGGACATCGGGCATTGGAAAAGGCTCCGTTCCCAAAGGCGATTGCGTCAAATGAGACTCCGCCGGAATCACGTCTCCCCCGTACGCTTCCAGAAGGATCTTTTCCAGGTTTTCGGGCGAGAGCTTTCGGGCGGCGGCATCGATGGCGGAACGGGCTTCGGGAGCATCCATGTCGGAAACGTGACCGACGAATCGGAGTTTTTCCATGGCTCGGGCGATTTTTCAGGAAGGATCGGATACGACGCTTCCGACGTTCGGGACTTCGGCGCCAAGACGCGAAGATTCTTCGAGAGGAATTCCTTTCACGAGTCATTCGATCCGTCGGACGGACTGTTCGAGCGTAACGAAACTTTGCGCGGGATGGTCGGCACGGATGTCCGCGAAGATTTCCTTTACGGTTCATATCGTTAGGGACTTAGGAGCGAAAGGAACCGCCGGATTCGGAACGGGAACCGGGACTCCGGGCATCGGCGCGTTCGCCAAGAAAACCCCGGTCGCTTCCGCTGCCGGAACCGCCAATATCGCGGCCACGGAAACCCCTACGGCGAGAGCGACCGTAGCGGCGTTTTTCTCGATTCAAAGGGAGCGGAGCAACCCGTCGACGGCGAGAAACGCTCAGGTTCCGGCCATTCAGGCGCGGACGGCCGCGATTCATCAAACCACGGCAAGCGCTCACGAAGACGCCGCGACGGCGCTTCAGGCCATCAACGCGAAACCCACGGCCATTCGGACTTTCGCGGTCTTTTTCCAAGTTTCGCGCAGGCGTTCGGTTTTGGAGGATGGTTTTCCGGCCTTCGCTTCACGGTGAGGATGGCAGATTGGAGAAACGGACATGGACGAAGAAATCACGTGGATACGTCCTCGAACCTATTCCCGAGGGATGCGAAAACCCAAGAAAAATCTCGGAAATCCGCCGAATGGGCAGTCAGATGGCCCGAGCGCTCCAACCGTCATCGGGCAAGGAGGTTTGAAATGCTCGGGATAATCGGTAACCTCAAGGCCATGAAACGTTCCGTCCTCATCATCGCGCATAACGAATCTTCCCGAATCCGGGAGTGTTTCGAGTCGATCGCCAGACAGACCGAAAAACCGGACGAAGTGATCCTCGTGGCGCACAACTGCACGGACGACACCGCCGAAAAAGCCCGCGAAGCCGCGGAGGATTTCAATATGGCAGGCGTTCGGATAGACGAATTCGATACCGAACGGACGTGACCGGTATTCGCGCGGATACGGGCCTTCGGGCTCGCGTCGCATGAAACGATCGCTTGCATCGACGGCGACAGCGTCGCCGATCCGGACTGGCTTCGTTCGATCACGGCTCCCCTCTCGTCCGACGGCGTCGTCGGGGTCGGCGGAAAGGTAAGGTTCATAGGCGATACGTTCGGCAATCTCGCTTCCTTCTGGTTTTTCGACGTCGGCAGATTCCTACCGTGGCGGCATTTCTATTTCTGGGGCGCGAATTTCGCGTGCAAGAAATCCGCGTATCTCGAGACGGGATGATTGGAGCGAGCCGTTGAGCTCCAAAAATCGCTCGAGCTCCACTTTTGGACCGAAGACTGTTACTTGTCATTGGTTCTCGAACGTGCCTGAAAGGTCACGTACGCCCACGGAGCCAAAGTGGCGGCATATCCCGGACTCATGGAAAACTCCATACGCCGCGGCCTTTACCAAGAGCGCGACCGATTGGCCTTGTTCCGATATTTCGGCAAATAGCCTGACGGTCCCGGATAAAATTTGACCTTCCGACTTTCGTAGGTATTAAATACCGTAGTCCCGTTTTCGAACGTCAGGGATGAAAATCCAAACACATACGATAAGGAGAAACCATGAAGGACGAAATGCGCTACGCCAGCACCCGCGGGTATGCCCAAGGCCAGACGTTCTGCGACATTCTGCTCGAAGGCCTCGCGCCGGACGGCGGTCTGTACCTGCCGACGTACTATCCGCGCGTGACGGCCGACCAGCTCGAATCCTGGCGCGGGCTTTCCTATGCCGATTTGGCGTTCGAAATCCTCCGCCTGTTCGCCACCGACATCCCGTCGGAAGACCTGCGCGCGATCTGCCGGAAAACCTACGACCCGAAAATCTTTTCGCACCGCGCGAAGGACCGGGCGAAGGCCGGCGGGTTCGACCGCGATACCGACGACGTCGTGCCGCTCACCTGGCTCGAAGCCGTCTACGTCCGCGACCGCACCACGCCCACTTCGGGCATCGCGCTGCTCGAACTCTCCAACGGGCCGACTTTGGCCTTCAAGGACATCGCGCTGCAACTGGTGGGCAACCTGTTCGAATACGTGCTCGAAAAGCGCGGCGAAACGCTCAACGTGTTGGGCGCGACGTCGGGCGACACGGGTTCCGCAGCCGAATTCGCCCTCGCCGGCAAGAAGGGCGTCCGCGTGTTCATGCTGTCTCCCAATGGCAAGATGAGCGCGTTCCAACGGGCCCAGATGTACGGCCTGCAGGATGAAAACGTGTTCAACATCGCGGTGAACGGGATGTTCGACGACGCGCAGGATGTGGTGAAGGCCGTCTCGAACGACGCCGAATTCAAGGCGAAGTACAAGATCGGCGCGGTTAACTCGATCAACTGGGCCCGCATCGCGGCGCAAATCGTCTACTACTTCAAGGCGTACCTGCTCGCGACCGACGGTCCGGACGAAAAAGTCAGCTTCACCGTTCCGACCGGCAACTTCGGCAACGTTTGCGCCGGCCATATCGCGCGCCGCATGGGCTTGCCCATCGAACGCCTGGTGGTGGCTACCAACGAAAACGACGTGCTCGACGAATTCTTCCGCAATGGCGTCTACCGACCGCGGAAGAGTGCGGAAACCGAGGTCACTTCGAGTCCTTCGATGGATATCTCGAAGGCTTCGAATTTCGAACGCTTCCTGTTCGACGCCCTCGGTCGCGACCCGTTCGTGCTGTATCGGGTCATCACGCTGCTCGACACGTCCAAAAAAGACATGCCGGGGGCTATCGACCTCAATCCGTTCAAGCAGGCCATGGCTTTCGTCAAAATCTCGGGGTTCATCTCCGGAATGAGCGTCCACGAAGACCGCATCGCGGCGATCAAGGAAGCTTGGCAAGACACGCACGCCGTCATCGAC
>JASDUA010000131.1:0-5086 GCA_041891375.1 Patescibacteria group bacterium | reverse complement strand
CCCTCACACGGCGGACGCGTTCTTTACGGCGCGGACGGTCATGCGGGACGACGAGGTGATGATCGTGCTCGAAACGGCACAGGCCGCGAAGTTCGAAGAAACTGTCGAGGAGGCGCTCGGCTTCAAGCCGGACCGTCCCGACGGTTTCGAGGGAATCGAAAACCTGCCGCAACGGGTGGAAGTGATGGATCCCGATGCCGAAGCCATCAAGGCGTATATCGCCAAGACGTGCGACGACTGAAGGAAATACGGCCGAAAACGGCAGAAAGGAGAAAAACGGACCTCCCCCGATTCGGGGAGGTTTTTCTTTGTCTCCATATTTTCGACCGTCTCGGAATCGGATGGATATTTGAAAAGAAGACGGCATAATCCATTGGAGAAATATCCCTAACGCGAAATGATCGTGACCGCTCCCCTTTTCGTCTTTTGAGGCTGACCCGGCAGCGAACGCGCCGTTTCATTGGTATCGTCCGAAAACGTCTTCGGGGCCGCGCTTTCCGCAGGGATAGACGCGAGGAAGGTCACGGTATCGCCCGTATCCAACGGTGCGGAACCGGCTTCCGACCAAAAGGACGCGCGCTGAAAAATCGTGTGGGATTTTGACGGCGAAATCCTCTCCGAATCGGAAGGCGTCGAAAAAATCCTTTCGGAAAACGGAGCGGCGTTTCCGGTCATCCACGGCGAATACGGCGAAGACGGAGCACTGCAGAAAATCCTCGAAGACGCCGGAATTCCTTTCGCAGGTTCGGACTCGGAATCGATGGCGCTGACCATCGACAAGCAGAAAACGGGAGACCGGCTCGCGACGCTCGGTTTCAGAACTCCGAAATCGTGGGTGGTTACTACGGCGACCGATTTGGACTCCCTCGGGCTCGCGTACCCCGTCATCGTCAAACCGAAAAGCGAAGGCTCGAGCGTTTCGCTCTACAAGCCCGCGTCGCGCGAAGAACTCGAAGAAGTCTTGAATAAGGAATTCGCCGTACGGTCGGAAATTCTCGTGCAGGAATTCGTCTCCGGTCGCGAGTTCACCTGCGGCGTCGTCGATTTCGGCAACGGGCCGGAAGCTCTCGTTCCTACAGAAGTCATTCTCACGGAGAGCGAACTCTTCGACTACGACGCCAAATACCGGGCTGGGGCCTGCGTCGAAGTGACGCCGGCCGAGGTGGAATCCGAAATTTTCGAACGTATCCGAAAAACCGCGAAAGACGTCCACGAAGCGTGCGGATGCCGCGACCTCTCGCGTACCGACATGATTTTGAACGACCGGGGAGAGCTCGTCGTACTCGAAATCAACACGATTCCAGGCATGACCGGCACGAGTTTCGTCCCCGCCCAACTGCGAGCTACGGGATCGGATTTGAAAACCTTCGTCAGGAACGTTTTTGACAATCTCGGAAATACGCGTAAAAAACGGTAGCCACCAAAAACGAAAAGGAGATTGCGTGACGGAAACCAATACTGATGACAAAGCCCGCGAAGCCGTAGCTGCGAGCTTCCTCGAAATCGAAACCGCGCTGGGCGCGGATCCGAAATTCAACGAACTCGTGGAAATGACGCTGGAGACGGTCATGGACATCGCGGAACGCCACAACGTTCCCCCCGTCCTCGTCGTCCAATGCATTTTCAACCGCTCGGCGAAAGCCACGAAAGACCTGTGATTCGCACTTTTCAGCCCCTGGGCTGACGAACTGCGGACGCGAACCAAGCCCCTCCCTCGGCGGAGGGGTTTTCATTTGCCCGTTTGGCCGTGACTCCGAGCGGTTTTTCGCTATACTGCCCCGGTTCAAATCCCCAGTACCATGGCAAATTCCGTCCACAACCTCTCCACCTTCTGCGAATCCGCGCTTTCCCAAATGGGAACGAAACGCGAACTCGTGCGTTCCGCGAGGAAAGCGGCCGGATACGTCGCCAAGGCGGATTTCATCGCCGACATCCGCGCGTCGGTAACCGCCGGAATCGCCGAAGAGTTTAAGAAGGACCTCCCGCTTTTCGACATCCAGTTCATCGAACGCGCGCAATTCGGCGCGGACGTGGTTTTCAAGTCGACCGAACTCATCAAGGCCGACAAGAACCGCTACATGGGCGAAGTCTGCCCCAACCTCGTAAAGGCGCTCGAAACCGTCGAAAAAAACGGGGCGAAGCTCTTCGAAAAGGTCGAACAGAAGGGCATCTACGTCAACGCCAAGTTCGGTACGGCGTTCCTCTTCGCGTCGCTCTCCCCCATCGAATCGCAGGGAGCGAAATTCGGCGAAAGCTCCGAAGGCAAAGATAAGGACGTCGTCATCGAATACTCTTCGCCCAACGCGGCCAAGCACCTGCACGCCGGACACATCCGTTCGACCATCATCGGACACGTTCTCGCGAACCTCTACGCCGCCATGGGGCACACCGTGCACCGCATCAACTACCTCAATGACTGGGGAGGCGTGGGATTCCTTTTGGAAGGCCTTTCGCGCCGCGAGTCCGACGTGGAAAAATACGAGAATAAGAACGATTTGCTCTTCTCGATCTACTCGACTTTCCGCAAGGGGCAGAAATTCGCCGGTTCCGAAGGCGAATACGCCAAAATGACCGCCGAAGACGCCGCTGAGCTCGCACCGATTTTCGGAGACGTTTCGACCTTCGAAAAAATGGCCGCTTCGTTCGCCGATTTCAAAACGAAGTCGGACGCGCGTTTCGCCGGTCTCGAATCCGGTTCGGACGCCGATTTCGCCGACTGGCAGAAGATCATCGAATGGAGCCTCGCCGATTTCGAACGCTTCTACGCGATCCTCGACATCCGTCACGATTACCTCACGTCGGAAGCTCTCTACGCCAACCTTGGCCGCGATTTGGTGAAGGAATCGGTCGCCGCGGGATCGGTCGTGCTTTTCGACCGCAAACACGCCGATGCGGAAATCGCGTCCATCAACGCCGAACGCGCTGCCGGAACGCTTTCCGACGAAGTCGCCGACAAACTCGTGGGCGAAGTCGAAGCGGATATCGGCGCCTACGTCGTTCCGCTCGAAAACCGCGAACGCTACGTCGTCCTCAAAGGCAACGAATCCACCATCTACGCCACCCGCGACCTCGCCGCGCTCAAGAACCGCGCCGAAACGTTCGAACCGGTAAAAATGGTCTACGAAGTCGGACAGGAACAGCAGGACCACTTCCAGAAGCTTTTCGAATCCTCCAAGAAGATCGGTTTCGGCGAAGGCATCGACCTCTGCCACGTTTACCACGGCTACTACGTCAACGAAGAGACTAAGAAAAAACTTTCGAGCCGCGACGGCGCTTCGAACATCATGAAGCTCCTCACCGACACGGTGGCCTATTTCGAAGCGAAATACGAAGGCAATGCCGAATTCTCCGCCGAAGAAAAGCGCCGCACCGCACGCGCGCTCGGCGTAGGGTCGATCGTCTTCAACGACCTCAAGCGCGACCGTAAATCGCCGGTGGGCATCTCTAACGACGCCGAAAAGACCATCCGCGCGTTCGAAGAAGCCGGAGGGGCGTACGTAGTGTACGCTTCGTGCCGCGCCAAAAGCATCCTCCGCAAGTACGGCAAGGACGTCCCCTCGGTCGATTCGCTCGTAGCGTCGGGCGTCGCGCTCGAACTCCTCGACGTGGAAGCCGACCTCATCAAGAAGCTTCTCGACTTCCCGAACGTGGTCGAAAGGGCCGCTAAGAACGACGATCCGGTCCGCGTAACCGAATACCTCCTGAGCCTTTCGGGACTCTACAATTCGTACTACAACGCCGTTCCGGTACTCAAGGGCGACAACGTCGAAGCCCGCCTCGCCATCGCCCGCGACACCGCGCGCGTCATCGACAACGGATTGTCGCTCCTGCACATCGAGACGTTGGAGAGGATCTAAGGAAAAAGCGGTTCGAAAGAGCCGCTTTTTTGACCCCATCCCCCGAATCTGCTACCATGGGAAGGTACGCGTTAACTCAAATTCCATGAACGCCGCCAAGAACAAGCAACCCGTCCAGCTCGAAATCGGGGAAACCGCCGCCGTTACCGAAAAACAGCCATCCGCCGTCCAGCTCGAAATCGCGGGCATCGTCGACAAGTACGCGACCTCCGTCGCGAACGTGCAAAAGGGAACGGTGGGCGAAATCGGCAAACTCACCCGCGCCATGGCGTTCGCGGGGGCTTTGGCCGTAACGCCGTCGGCTGGAATGGCCGGAAGCCCGTACGAACCGCTCGCGGCCAATGAGGGTGGAGTAACGCTCGTTTTGAAAGAGGAGCCTTCTCAGAACGCGGACATCAAAACCATCATGGAACGCTACAAGCAGGGCGAGTATTTCGAAAAGATCGCTTCGATGCCCGTTGGCCAGCGCCAAAAGCTCATGGAATACTACAAGAAGGGCAAGGAGGCCGGAGTGAAGGACAGACTGCTCGCTACCGGCCTCGGCTCCCTCGTCAGCGGATATTCGGATATCGAAGCCGTGAAGGTTTTCGTATCGGAATACCAGAAGACCGGAAAGATGGGAAAATATCTCCCCCTCCCCTATTTGAGCTTCACGAACGCGGCAGAAAAATTCCCGGAGGCGCAGACGATGTTCGCGAACGAACTCGAAACGACCAAGAAGATGGAAGCGCAGATTAAGTCGATCATAGAATTGAGCTCGGCGGACGCGGACAAGCGGTCGGCGGACGCGGACAAGCGGTCGGCGGATATGCAAAAAAGGATAGATTTCCTTAATGGCATACTCAAGGGAATCAAGTAGTTTTTTGCAACCCGAACGAACATGTGACAAAATGGAGCGGTAACCGCTCCATTTTTCGTATGGCAGAATTCCATAACGCACCGGAAATCCGGCAGAACGAAGCCCTTCCGCCGAAGGGCGTTTCGAAGGAGGCAACGGAAAAACAAGAACATCCGGGTACGCAAGCGGCGCTCGCTTTCGTGGAAAAGAATTTCTGAGACCTTCCCGACGAAGACAAAAAAGACATGAAGGTTGCAGAGTCGACGACTTTCTTAAGCGCCAATCCCGGTGCCGCAGATCTCTTTGCCCGCGTAATCAAGCATTGCGAAGCAAGCGGCATGGATGGAAAACTCGCGAGCGAATGCCAGGATGGACTCCCCGTCTCGGTTTC
>JASDUA010000130.1:0-1962 GCA_041891375.1 Patescibacteria group bacterium | reverse complement strand
GATGGGATTCTCTCCCATCGCATCGTCGATTTCGGCGACGAATTTCAGCTTGGTCTCGACGTCGCTCTTCGAAATCGCCCGAGCGCGGTCGATGAGTTTCTGGTAGGCGTTGCCGCTCGTCAGCGCGATGTTGTATTTGGGCGCCTTGAGGAATTTCGAACGGAGGAACGCGAAGCAGTCGAGAACGTCTTCGTTCGGGAGGAGGTCGATGAGCTCGTTGCGGACGAACGCGGTATGGACGAAGTTTTTCGACCAGAATTCGAGATGCCCCCTCCCCTTCTCGGTTTCGATATCGCGGAGGCTCGCGAAAAAGAGGTCGCGCGCGACGATGCGCCCGCTCCTTCCGGTGCGCTCGCGGTTGGAAGAGAATTCCGGATGGGATGCGAACGGGAATTCGGCGAACTCTTCGAAAAGCCCCTGGAAGAGCGGCATGGCCGAGACGTCCTTCACGACGGTGCCGTCTTCGGAAAGGCCGATGAGAAATTTCGCCTTTTCTTCCACGGTAGCGAGAGCGGCGTACTTCTTGCCGATCTTGGCATCCGCGGCGAAAGCCTTGAGACATTCGAACTGCGCATGGAACAGCGGGTGCTTGTCGAGGACGAAAAAGAAGAAATCGGGATCGCGGCTGTAGCTTTCTTCGAAGTAGCGGTCGAGATACGCCTTCTGTTCGGCGAATTTCCCGGAATCGAGATATCGGGCGTAGGTGATCTTATAGAAACCGGCCTCGCGGTACTTGTCGGTCACTTCGACGAAACGCTTCGCGGTATCGTCGTAATAGCTCGTCTCGATCGAATTGATGAGCGAATCGCCGAGTTCGAGAACGGTTTCGCGGATCTTCGCGATGGAAAAGAGGACCGCGAGCGGATTCTTGGAAGTCGCGAGCGATTCGATCTCTTTGAGAATTTCGGTTGCCGGTGCCATGTGCGTTTTTGTTTTTCCCATAGTACCACTTCCCTTTCTGGCGCGCAAAAAAGCGCGGTTTTCGCCGCGCTTTTCCCGAAAGTGTTCGAATCGGACTATCCGACCATCCTTTTGAGGAGTTTCAGCGGGATTGCCGAACCCTCGATGACGCCCTTCAGTACGCATGCGTGGGTGGCATTCCAAGCTTCGTAGGCGAATTTTACGGTACGCCCCTCCTCTTCGATGATGTCGATGGCTACGGTAAGCCGGTCTTGCGGGTACAATCTCCTGATCCCCGCTTCCGCGACGGACGATTTGAACGTAAGGACTTGGGCTTTGGGATTGAATCCGCCGTTTTCGAGACGGACTTCCGGGAGTCCTCGGGATTTGGCATACGCGAATGACGCGATCTGTGCCACCGATTCTTCGACGATTTCGTGCGGAACGCAGCCATGTTCGTCAACGAATGCGAAATTTCCGGGAACGTCGAAGTAGCCTCAGAGGAACGTGGCCGCGCCTTCGTTCGGTTGGTGTTCGAATTCCCCACCGGTCGTTACGAACCGGAACGGCGCGCTTTGGAGCACGAATTTGTCGGCATCGTCTTTGCGGATCGAGTTCGCGAGGCCATGGTAGAGGTCTTTGACGTTGGTCGCTCAGAAATTGTGGGGTTTCCGAGCCTCTTCGTCGAGTTCGCCATAAGTGAACGTCGCGAACGTTTTCTTTCCGTCAGAGAGTTCGTACGAGCCGCCCGAAAGACGGAATTCCAGTCGCGAATCTTTCGTTATCGGATTCGCGAATTCGGTCTTCCAGGCCATTTTCCTATCGTGCGGCAAGCGTGCTGAAGCATAAAGGTCGCTCCCGAGAAAAGCGGCGAAGAGCCGTTTCGATACGATGCCGGGTACGATGGACATGGTATCGAAATGGCCATCGAGCACCCGGCTTTCGGGAGTGATCGAAATCCCCCCTTCCGACGTTACGAACACGTCGGACAGGACGGAATCGGCTTTCACGGACGCGTTCACTGACGCGCTGACGCTGCCGGCGAGGGATGCCAATTCTTTA
>JASDUA010000129.1:8223-12098 GCA_041891375.1 Patescibacteria group bacterium | reverse complement strand
GCACTTCCGCCAAGCTCACGGACGGAAGGTCGAACGCCTATTTCGCCCTCCGCATGAGCGCGGCATCGCAGTTGTACAAGGATAAAAAGGTGGATTGCCTTCTCGTGTCCGGCGACAACGGTTCCGCCAACTACAACGAAATCAAGAGCATGCAGCTCGCACTCATGGAAAAGGGCGTGCCGCCCGAACGGATTTTCGGCGATTACGCGGGATTCCGCACGCTCGATTCGGTCGTACGTGCCAAAGAGGTTTTCGGGCTTTCGAAATTCACGGTCGTATCCCAGGAATCCCATGCCAAGCGCGCCGTCTTTTTGGCGCGGCTGGCCGGAATCGACGCCGTGGCGTACGAAGCGGTCACTCCGCCGTTCTCCGCCGCCGCGATGCCCATCCTCCGCGAAATCCCCGCGCGCGCCGTAGCCTTCTACGACGCCGTTCTCGCCGGAGTCCGCCCCAAATTCTTGGGCGACGCCGTGAAGATCGAAACCGATTCTTCGGTTCGCCCCGTCCCTGCGAAAGTCTGTTATCCGCGATAATTCCAAACGAATGAAAACCTACGTTCTCGATTCCGCGAAGTTCACCGGAATCCCCGAATTTTACGACGAAGTTTCCCGGACTTTCGGCTTCTTCGACGAGTTCGGACGAAACCTGGACGCTCTCGCCGATTGCCTCGACGACGCTTCGGGGCTTTCCGAAATCCGCACCCCGTGCTCCGTCGTTTGGAAATCTTCCCCGAACGATGCCCTCGATCCCGGGTTCCGCGAAGGGGTCTTCGAAATTTTCAGAGAAGTTGACGGAATCGATTTTCGAGTAGAGTAGGCGGACTCTTTCCGTACGTATCCCGTTTTCCCATGTCCCAATTCGACTTCGCCTCGGCGAATCTCCGCCAGGATGCCGTCGCTGACGCCGCGGTTCTGAAAAACCTCCTTTCCGAGATCCAGAACGACCTTTCCGAGAAATCGTGGTCGAGCGATTACGCGTCTTTCCTCCTTCCGGAAACTTCGGAATACCTCGAATCTTCCACGGCCATGGCCGCCGAATTTTCCGACTGCGACGCCCTCGTCATCGTAGGCATCGGGGGGTCGAACCTCGGTACCGCCGCCATCGCGGAGGCGCTCTATGGAAAACTCGCCACGGCCCGCCTCGAAAAGACGCTCTTCTTCCTCGACACCGTCGATACTTCCAAGGTTTCGAACATCCTTTCCGTCGTCGAAGAAATCGCTTCCGACGGAGGAAAGATCGGGCTCGTCACGGTTTCCAAATCCGGATCGACCGCCGAAACCGCGGCCCTTTCCGCCGTGGCGTACGATTTTATGAAGAAACGCTGCGGCCTTACCGCTTCCGAGTGCGTGGCCATTACCGAACCGGGCTCGAAACTGTCGAAATACGCGGAATCGGAAGGTTGGAAAACCCTTCCCATGCGTCCGAAAGTCGGAGGGCGTTACAGCGTGCTTTCGAACGTGGGGCTTTTCCCGCTCGCTTTCCTCGGCGTCGACGTTGAAGAGCTTCTCGAAGGCGCGGCCGCGGGCATCGCGGATTCCTGCGGCGAAGACGCGGCGGTCAACCCGGCGTTCCTCGGAGCGAAATACCTTTTCGAAGGTTCCGCCGACGGGCGCAACGTCGTCGACCATTTCTTCTTTACCGACGCGTTCGAATCGGTAGGGAAGTGGTACCGCCAGCTTCTCGGCGAGAGCGTGGGCAAGGAATTTAAAAAAGACGGTTCCCGCGCCAACGCCGGATTGACTCCCACTACGTCAATCGGCTCCACCGACCTCCACTCCGTCGGCCAGCTCTACTTGGGCGGTCCGCGCGACAAGTCGTTCACGTTCGTTCGCGAGGTTCCTTCCGAGGAAATCCGCGTTCCCGACCACGCCGCCCTCGATACGGTAGTTCCGCATATCGCCGGAAAGCCGCTCCAGACCATCATGGACGCCATCTACCAAGGAACCGCCGAGGCGTACCGCACCAAGGGCATTCCGTTTGCCGAGTGGGAACTCCAGGAGGGTTCCGCCTACGACCTTGGGTACTTCCTTCAGGTCAAAATGTGCGAAGTCACCTACTTGGGCATGATGTTCGGCGTCGACCCGTTCGACCAGCCCAACGTCGAAGACTACAAAGTGGGAACCAAACGCGTTTTGGCGCAAGGGTTCTAATCCGAAAGGAAAACCGCCCCGGAAACGGGGCGGTTTTCTCTTGAAATCCTGTTGCCAAGAACGGCGAAACGGGTAGGCTCTTTTCGTATTTCCAATCCTTTCCCGTATGCGCCAGTCGACGCTCATCTTCGTTCTCAATCCGAAGGACGAAATCCTCCTCGCCATGAAGAAACGCGGATTCTGAGAAGGGAAGTGGAACGGTGCCGGAGGCAAGGTCGAAGAAGGCGAGACCATCGAAGCCGCAGCCGTCCGCGAACTTCGCGAAGAGACCGGCATCGACGTTCCGGAATCGAAGCTCGAAAAGGTGGGCGTACTCCACTTCACCTTCGAAAAGAAGGCCGAATGGGATCAGGACGTCAACGTGTTTTTCATCCGCGATTACACCGGACCTGACGCCGTGGAAACCGAAGAGATGGCTCCCAAATGGTTCAAAATCGAAGATATTCCGTACGACGACATGTGGGCCGACGATCCGTACTGGCTCCCGCGCGTCCTCGAAGGCGACAAGGTCGACTTCTCGTTCACGTTCGATCCGGACGGCGACCTCGCGGAAGTCGTGGAAGGCTATACCGGGTAATCCCATGGAACGCGCTTTACGAAATTTCGTAACCGCGTTCTTTTTTGCGTTTCCGATTTTTTTCTGGCCGGTCGCTTTTCCGTTCATATTTCTCGCCGTCCCGATTTTCGGTTTCCGAACGCTGGGGGAAATCTCTTTCTTCGAATGAACCAGGTTGGTTTTCCTGGTTTTCGGGGCCGCCGTCATTCCGCTTTGGACTTTTCTTTCGAAATGGAGGGAAATCGGGTGGAAGAGGCCTGACGTGCGCACGTACGCGGTTCTCGCGTTCGCCGTTCCGTTTTGGGCTTCGTGCTTCGCGAACCCGTGATTTCCGATCATGGCGGCGATAACGGGGGAAACCTATTCGGTGCTCCCGTTTCTCTCGATTTTCCTGATCGCGGCTTCCTTGTCGGTATTTCCCAAGGATTTGAAGGAACGGTCGGTCCGCGCGTTCGTCCTCGGGTTCGTCACGGTCAACCTCCCGCTCGCTCTCGTCCAGCTCTTAGGGCTCGATCCGACGAGTGAAAATTTTTCGGTCCCCTGGGAACCGGGCCGAGCGTATGGCGCACTGGGAAATCCCAACTCGCTCGCGTTCTTGGCCGCGCTCTGCCTTCCGGTAGTTTTCTCGGTTTTTTCTAAAGGATACAAGAGATCCGCCCTCGTCGCCGCCCTCGTTGCCATATGCTTTCTCAGTGCGAGCTGGAGCGGAACGGCGGTCGCATTGGCGTATTTGGCGTACCGGTATTTCGGATTTCTGAAAACCGCGGTTTGCGTCCTTGCCGTAGCGGTTTCGTTCTTCGCGTTTTCCCAGAATTTCCAAGACAAGCGGATGTCCGTATGAACGCGCTTCGCCATCGTGGGCGACGCGGCAGTCCGTTCGGTTTCGAACCCGCATACTTTCTGGTTATGAGACGGCGCCGGTACCGTAGAAGGATGGTTCGCCCTCCACCGGAGCGCCGAAGTGACGAATTTCGTCGACCCGCGGACCCCCATCGACCGTACGCACTTTTTCTTTTTCGACCTTTCCCTCGTTTTCTGAACGCCGTTCGCGCTTGCGCTGTACGCTTTCGCCCTCTTTTCCTTACGAAAAACCGAGAGGCCCGGTCGTGAGGCGCTCTCGGTTTTCTTCGTGCTTTCCTGTCTGCATACGCCCGATTCGGCGCATCTGC
>JASDUA010000129.1:0-8213 GCA_041891375.1 Patescibacteria group bacterium | reverse complement strand
GCTTCTCGTTAGCGGATTACCGGTTCCGAAGAAACGGGAATTTTCGGTTTGAACGGCGTAGCATCGCAGAGGTTTCCGATTCCGTCGCCGTCGGAATCGAGTTGTCCCGGATTCGGCTTGCCAGGACAATTGTCCTCGATGTCGGGAATCTGGTCCCCGTCCGTGTCTTTCGCGATCGGGGCGGTCGGTACGGTCGTCGTGGGCACCGTAGGTACCGGAACCGGCACCGTCGTCACCGGGACTTTGACCGGCACTACGGCCGTCGTGGGAGACGTCGGAGCCGAAGGGGTGGTGAGGCTCGTCTTGGGAATTACCGGTATCAAAGACGAAGGCTTCGGAATCTCCGGAACGAGTCTTCCGGTGCCGTTCAGACTGCCGCTCGCAACCTCCGGAACGAGGTCTTCGGCGTCCGCGCCTTCCATCCACTCCTTAATCCTTCTCGCCCGTTCTCCGCGGAGTTCTTCGACCCGTTTCGTAATCTTCTGTCGTAATTCGCCGTTGGAAGCGCCCTTCGCGATTTCCTTCCGGGTCATGCCGATCATGCCGTCCTGTTGCACGAGGAACGCTTCGCGTTCGGTTTCGCGCATGAGGAGGCCTTTGGAAAGCGAAACGGCTCCGGTGCCCATTTTCGCCTTCACGCGCTCGCGGATGGTGGGTTCTTTGAAGAAGGAGTCGATTTCGTCCGCCTTCGGCATGCTCGCTTCCATTTCTTTCTGGATGCGGGGGAGGATGGCTTTGAGTCTCGCCCTTTCGAGCTTCGATTTCACCGTTTCGTCCATCGGGTCGGTAAGGCCGGAACCGGTGAACCCGCGGGCCATCTTTTCGAGACGGTCCATGTAGACGAGGTCTTTCACCGTATTGTCGCGGACGAACGCGTCGTTCATGACTGCGGCCATCAGGAGGCGGTTTTTCTTCAGCTTGAGGGATTTCGGTTCGAAAACGATACCGTTTTCCGGCTCGACGCGTTCGCGGTTCTCGATGCCGTCCTTATCCTTGTAGGTTACGTCGACGCCCGGGGTTTCGGCTCCGTTTCCGGTAGAGTCGATGACGTCCACGGAGGTCTGGCTCGAAGTTTTCTTCATGCGGACCGACGTGCCGCGAACGCCTGCCGAAAGGTCGGAAGTGTTGATGGAGAAGAACGAGCCTTCGGTAAGGGGCTTGAGGATGCGCGCCCAGATTTCCCCGGATTCGAGCGAGAGTTCGGTATTTGAATCGTCGGATTTCGCGATGGAAATCGAAGAATTCGCCGCCAAGCGGACGACGCTCGCGTCCGCGAAGACGATTTCCACGGAAGAGTCTTCTCCGGTGGTGACGGTGTCGCCCACGCGAACGGATTCCCCGGTTTTGATTTCTCAAGAAGGGGAAGGGTTTCCTGCTGCGGACTTCCTCGTCACGTCGCCGTCGATCCGGTTCACGTAGGCTACTTCCGCGCCCGCGGAAATCGTTACCGTTCAGGTCGAAGCCGTGGACTGCGATCCCGATTGGACTGTCTGGTACGTCACTTCGCTAACGGAATTCTTGTCTTTCGTCGCGTACCAGCCGCCTGCGCCGAGAAGGAGCAAGAGGGCTACCACGCCGACGATTTTCGCGGCGGATGACGGATTTTCCATAGAACGGGTATACTGGGGTTATCTCGCAGCATTATAGGTCCGCTTCATGAAAAAAGCAACGCACCTTCTCGTCGTATGGGCGACGACCCTCGCCGTTTCGTTTCTCGCGTACTCCGCGCTCTCCGGCCCCATCGGCGACGATCTCGATTTCTTCTTCCTCTACAAGGTTTTTCGCGGCGTGCCGTCCGAGAAGGTGGCCATCGTCAAAATCGACAACGCTTCGCTCGACGAGCTCGAAAAGACCGATCTCCGGGTGTTGAACTTTTCGAAATCGGTTTTCGCGGACCTTATCGAAAAGCTCGAAGCCGACGGGGCTTCGGCCGTAGGGGTGGACGTGATCTTCGCCAACCGGTCCGCCGACGAATCCGTACTCGCCGCGGCGCTCAAGAAATTCCCCAACGTCGTCATCGGCGCCAAGGTGGGGGTCAAATGATCGGGAGAGAGGGTGTTGCCGCTCGCCGCCTTTTCCGGCGCCACTTGGGGGATGGTCGACGTGCTTTTCGACAAGAACGTCGTTTCCAAGGTTCCCCCGTACGCGGAAGCCATTTCGGGCAAAGTCACCGAATCTTTGGCGCTCGCCACGTACCGCTCCATGATCGGCGATTCGTCTCCGGCCGGAAAGGTCCGTGACGGAAAATACGTCGTGAACCCGCTCCGTTCGATTCCGTTGAATTCCGACGGAGTCGCGCTCATCCCGTTTTTCCGCGAACCCAAGACCTATCCGGCTTATTCTTTGGCTGACGTGCTTTCCGGGAAAGTTCCCGCAGGCACGTTCAAAGGCAAGGCGGTTCTCGTGGGCGAATACGGCACGCTCATCCACGACGAGCATTTCTCTCCGGCGGATTTGGGCAAGGCTATGCCGGGAGTCGAATTCCATGCCAACTTTTTGGACGCGCTCATAACGGGGCAGTTCCTCCGTTCGCTCACGACTGCCGAAACCGTAGTGATCGCCGCCTTCGCCGCCCTCGCCGGCTCCGCGGTCTTCCTCTTCGCTTCGTTGCCGGTCTCCATCGCGTTCGCGTTGGCATTCCTCGCGGGAACGCTGTTTTCCGGATGGTACGCCATGGCCGCCCACGGCGTGGTTATCAAGGAATTCGCGTTCTCGATCGCGGGGGCGTTCGCGGCGTTCCCCGTCGCTTACGCGTACCGGTATTTCGTCGTCGACCGCGACCGGCACTTCATTGAAAAGGCGTTTTCCCGCTATCTCGACCCGGAAGTCGTCGAAGCCATCGCCGCGAATCCCAAGAAACTCAACCTCGGCGGCGAAAAGCGCCACGTGGCCGTATTTTTCTCCGACATCGCGGGTTTCACGACGATTTCCGAACAAGTGGGAACCGACAAGCTCTTCGCGCTCATCGGCGAATACCTTTCGGAAATGACGGACATACTCATGAGAAACAAGGGCACGCTCGACAAATACGTAGGCGACGCGGTGATGGGCATTTTCGGAGCGCCGCTCACGCTCGAAAATCCGGAAATCCACGCCTGCAGGACCGCGCTCGAGCAGCAGGTCCGCCTCAAGGCGCTCAGGACGAAATGGAAGAAGGCAGGGCTTCCCGTCGTAGAAGCCCGCATCGGATTGCATTCCTGAGAGGCGATGGTTGGGAATATCGGTTCGAAAACCCGCTTCAGCTATACCGCGATGGGAGATACCGTGAACCTCGCTTCCCGCTTGGAAGGCGTGAACAAGGAGTACGGCACGTTCATCTGCGTATCCGAATCGGTCGCACGCGCGGCCGCGTCGGAATTCGTTTTCCGAGAACTCGACGCCATCAAGGTCAAAGGCAAAACCGAAGGCGTGAAGATTTTCGAACTCGTCGGCTACGCGGACGATCCGAATCTCGATACGAAGAAGATCGTCGCCTATGAGAAGGCGCTCGATCTCTACCGGAACGGGGAATTCGAAAAGGCGGGAGCCGCCTACGCGAAGATTGCCGACGACGCTCCGTCCCGAGCGATGGAAAGCCGGTGCGAGTCGCTTTCCAAAGGCGAAACGGTACTTGAAAACGGCGTGTTCACGATGACGTCGAAGTAATTGACAACGTGTTTCCGTTGGTTATAAGTGATTGATATTCACCAACCGAAACATGCCTTCCAACAAAGGTCCGGGCGTACCCGGGGCCCATTCCGCGCTTTTCGATTTCGCCCAGGGGTTTTCGATAAACGAGCGAAGCGTCACTTTGGCGTTCCGCGAAGAACTCATCACTTGGTCGATGAAACAGACGCGCGACAATCTGGTCGAGTGGTTTTCTTTCGAACTCGAACGTTTCATAGAGCATCTCGAAGATAGCGAACTTGGGATATCGGAAGCGGCGAGGGAGCTCGAAATGCCCCGCCATATACGCCGCGAAATCGAACGGGACGCGAAGAAATCGGCGAAGAAGCGCGCCGAACTCGTGACGAAACTTCGGAAATTGCAAAAGGACCTTCCGGCGAAATCCAAGGGAAAGGAATTCTGAACCACCCTTTCCGACATGGCCAAGGGGCTTTTGGTGGAAGCTTCCCGCGTCATTTCGATGGACGAAGGGAGCGCGCTGTTTTTCAAGATGTTCGTTTCGAATCTCGAGGAACTGGCGCCGGTGTTCCGCGTAATGGACGCGGGTGACGATCCCAAAGCCCTCTCCGAACTTCTCGCCATCAAGGGCGGAGAATCGAAAACGACTACGAAAGAAGTCGCCGCCGACGTACGCGGACGCCTCGCCATCCTCCTCTCCGCGATGGGGAAGTCTACGTATTCCGTAGCGCAATCCCGAGACCAGCTTGCCGAGAAGGTCGCGGCGCTCACGACCGAAGTCGGTACCAAGGATTTGCTTGAAAAGCGCGTCCGCCAATTGGAAAGGCAACTTCGCGAATCGGAAGCCCGGGCCGACCGATCGGCTAACGAGGCCTCCGTCGCTTCGGCCCGCAACGGGGAGCTCCGCGGACAGATCGCCGAGCTGAACCGCCAAATTGCCGAATTGAAGGCGAACCCCGCGGTTCCCGCGCCCGAAACGGCAGCCGCTCCGGAGCCTTCCGTAGACGATTCCGCATCCGCTGCCGAAGCGGCCTCCAAAGGTGACGAAACGCTTCTCGCGTACGCGCTGTCGCTCGAAGGGGATCTCGAGCTTATCCGCACCCAGAGCGAATCGAACGCCCGCCAACTGTCGGAACAGGCGTCGTACGTGTGCATGCTCGAAGAACGCTTGGCACAGGCCCGCAGGGAGAACGATAAAGTCCGCGATTCCGTAACGTTCATGTCCCGCGTCGAGCGCGACGCCGAAGGGGCTTCGGGCGACGATCTCGTCCGATATCTCGCCCTGTGCGACGCTTCCGCCGACGTGAAAGAGGCTGCCGTAGGGCAAATCGTCGCGTTCTTCGAGCGATTCCTTCAGAACACGACCAAGGGCGCGTCATCCGGCACCAACGTCAACGGCGGAGAGTCGGGAACGGCCTGCGGAAAGTATTCGAACAACCTCGTGAATCCGGTTTTCAATTTCATGAAAACCAAGGCGCGTTCCGTTCATCCCCAACGCTTTCTCGACCAGATTTGCGAAATCGAATGGGGAACTCTGCTCGACGAATATTCCGGCGGGGAGGCCACCGCGATGGGCAACAAGAAGGAACGCGTCGTTACCGGAGTGAGGAACCTCTTCCGGAACGCCGATTCGCAAAAACGTTTCCCGTTGTTTTCCGCGGTCGGATATTTGGCCGACATGCTCGAAGAATACGACGTCGGCAACGCCGACCTCGGACGGCTTTCGTCCAACATGCGCGCCGCGGTCGAAGAAGACCCGATCCGCCGCCAACTCAAAGACCTCGTCATTTCGCTCATTCCGGCTCGCGCCGAAGGAGGAAACGAATAAGATTCTCCCGTTTACCACCCATTTCCAACCATGCTCACTTTCGCAGTAGGAACCACCCGCGCTCCCAAGGTCGACGGCATCAAGGCCGGCCTCGAAATCTGCGCGACCCATTACACTCCGCTCGCCGGAGAAAAAACCTTTATCTGCGAAAAGACGGAATCGGGCGTTTCGGACATGCCGCTTTCCATCGAGGAAACCATGCAGGGCGCGAAGAATCGCGCCAACAACCTTCTCGAGCAGGGCGTCGATGCGGATTACTACGTCGGCATCGAAGGCGGCGTCAGCCGTTTCGGCGACAAGGCGTACCTTTTCGGTACGGTGTACGTTCAAAACCGGGAAGGGGAGGGGCACTTCGGTATTTCGCCGATGATCGAGGTCCCGTCCTCGATCGACCACATGCTCTACATGGAAGGAAAGGAGCTCGGGCCGGTTATGGCTGAACTTTCCGGCAAGGTCGACATCCGCAGTGAAAACGGATCGATGGGAGCCTGGAGCGAAGACATGTTCACCCGAAAGGACGAATTTGAAGTCGCCATGAAAGCGGCGATGGCGCCTTTTTTCAATAAGTTTTACGAATAGGCCGCCACGCTTGATAACCGCCGGGAATCCGGCGGTTTTTTCATGCCGAGACCGTTTTTAACGTTTGTCATTGACAAATTCCATCCGTATTCTATATTCGATTTCGGCATTTCGTCTTCAATTCAGAAAGGGGTGAACAAATGCTCTATAGTAAAATCGGATCCCGCAACGCTTCCGACGTCGTCGTCGAAGTGGGCCTGGGCTTGCTCGCCGTAGGTGCCATCGCCTTCAATCCTTCGTTGGTACTGGTTCCCGCCATGCTTTTCTTCGGTTCCATTTCGGTCGTTCTGCCGTTCGTCGCCCTCGCCGTGCTTTCGATGAAGAAGTCCGATTCCGTAACGGGCGTCCTGGTTCTTGCGGGCATCATCCTCACCGAGGTCTGGTGCTACTTCCTGTTCCAGGTGGCGCACCATGCGCAATACGGCGCCGAATACGTCCTTTTCCCGAAGTGAGCCCGACATGGGCAACGGTTGGGTTACGGTCTTATCGGTAGGCGTCTTCGCCGCTTCGTGGTTGGCAGTTGCGATCGCGGCGGGCGCCGGATGGATGTCCCAACGCGAAACCCCGAAGCAGAATGCCTTGGCGTTCTCGGGCGTGTCGTTCGCCGTCTTCTGGACCTTCTGCGGATACCGGGTGGTTCGTTCCGTCTTCTCCGGAGAGGCGTTCGACTCGGCGAACTGGTCTTGGGTTTCCGATCTGACGTTCGATTTCTCCCTCTCGGGATGGGCGAACTTTTTCGGAATCCTTTCCCTCGGGATCTTCTACGTCGCCACTTTCGCCGCCATGGTGGGATTGACGATTTGGAAAGTTCCCACGTTCGACCGGAGCCGAACGGCGTTCCGCAAGGACGCTACGGCCTTCGTGGCGATGCTCGCCGTCGACTACGTTTGGCTCGCCAAGGTTCCGACGCTGCTCTTTTGATTCCATTCCCCCGATCTTCGGATTCGGAAGGAAGGAACCTTACGAAATCCCCCGGAAACGGGGGATTTTCTTTTTAGCCCCACGCCCCTTGATTTTTTAAAAAATAGGAAATAATCGCCCCTTAACGGCGAATGCCGGCACTTATTCCGAATATGGAATCGTATTTCTGCAAAGCGGATTGCGACGCCTGTCAGTATCCTGACGAAGAGCGTTCGATCTGCATGCAGGCAAGGGTCATTTGCGACCTGTGTCAAGAAGAGGGGATTTCTTTCCAAGAAGGCGTAGAACGTTATGCGCAGGCTTTTCGCGAACGGTTTTGGAATATCGGCATCCAGGACCATCACGAAATTTCGCACGGATTGCGCCAAACCGGTCGCAAGACCTACCGCATCGTCGAACAGCCGCATTTCCGCAAAGGGGTGGCGTTCTTTCCGGCGAACCTTTTGGAGTCGCTTTAGCGGCGTATTTTGAGAATGTCGCGATTGGCGTTGAAAAACGCGATATTTCGCGTATATTTTCCGCGTTACGAAAGGCGTTCGAGCGGCCATCACCCGCGAGCCGAAGGAAGAAACCCTGGTAGGGGAGTAGAACCTTCCGAAGTTCCGGCTTCGTAAAAAACCGAAATCGAGATTTGTCCGAGGTGGTACCTCCCGGTAATCGACCGGGCCGCGGCGTGCTTTATTTGGCACGTTTTTTTGTTGCATATGTTTCCCCATACCGACCCCAAGCAATCCTTCCCGGCTCTCGAAAACGAGATCATCAAGTTCTGGAAGGAGAACGATACGTTCCAGCGCTCCCTCGAAATCCGCGAGGATTCCCCGGAATACGTCTTTTACGACGGCCCCCCGTTCGCGACCGGAACCCCGCACTACGGCCACATCCTCGCGGGCGTCATCAAGGACGTCATCCCGCGCTATTGGACCATGCGCGGACGCTACGTCGAACGCCGTTTCGGTTGGGACTGCCACGGCCTTCCCATCGAGAACATCGTCGAAAAGAAGCTCGGCATTTCCGGCAAGAAGGACATCGAAGAAAAAGTGGGCGTGTACGAGTTCAACGAGCACTGCCGCGCCAACGTTTTCGGCTACGTCGACGAATGGCGCAAGGTCGTCGAACGCACCGGCCGCTGGGTCGACATGGATAACGACTACAAAACCATGGACCGCGACTTCATGGAATCGGTCTGGTGGGTGTTCAAGTCGGTCTACGACAAGGGGCTCATCTACGAGGGCTACCGCGTGCAGCCCTACTCGCCCAAGCT
>JASDUA010000128.1:4301-12148 GCA_041891375.1 Patescibacteria group bacterium | reverse complement strand
CCCCGGCAGACCATCCCATAGCGAAGGTGTCCGCGGCGATTTCGGCGCTGAGGTCGTATTCGGTTACCGATTCCGATTTTCCGGTACGCCCGTTCGCGTCCATCCGTGCGACGTTCTCGAAAGCCCGAATCCAACTCGAAGAAGCGAAGGCCTCGGAAAGCTCGGATAGCTGCGCGCAAGCACTCGAAAACCTTGATTACCTCGTGCGTGCCCAAGCCTTTTGGCTTTTCTGTTTCGGCCTCGAACATGATTTCAAGACCGATTCGCTCGTCGAATGAACCGCCGCGAGTGAAAAACTTTCTACGGTAGTGGATAGGCGTATCGCGAGAATCGAAGCCATGATTTTTTCCTGACTCTCCGATCGCGCGGCAAAAAGCCCCCGCTTCACGAAATACCGCGAAGCGGTCGAAGAAATGCGCCGGCTATCGGACGCTTCGGAATACTCGTCCTTTGTGGAAATGCTCGAATCCATGAGGAAAATCTCGTAAAAACCCCTGCCGAAGCAGGGGTTTGGAGCCTTGCGGCTTAAATGGCCACGCCGCGATCGAGACGCAATTCCAACTTTTCCCCCTGGAGGTCGGGAGCGGAATGCGGTTCGTACCGCTGGGTTGCCGGTTCACTGGCGGACGTCTTGTGGACGTATGCCGGAACCTCTTCATCCGGTTTGGTTTCCGGTGAGAGTTTGACCAGCTTCAGCGCCGACTTGAGCTTGCCGATATACGATTCGTCTTCCGCATATCGGTCAAGTTCTTCGACGAGCGCTTCAGGATGGTCGGTGACTTTCAGTTTTGCCCGCAAATCGGAATACGCGGAGTTGCCCGAAAGGGATTTGACGTAGACGCGAATGGAATCCTCCGCCGTCTCGAAACGCATGTGTTTGCCGTTTTTCGACAATCCGAAGAAATTGTTCCGTTTCACCGCCGGTTTGTGCGTTCCCCATCCGGTTTCGAGACCGGCTTGCGCGATGGCGAGCTTGATGGGAAAGCGTTCGGCGATGATGCCCGTGGATTCTTCGAGTACGGCCCTGAGTTTCGGCTCAAGCCAGGAAACAAAGCGATCGACGGGATTCTTGGTTTTGCTTTGGACGTCGTACGCGCTTTCGTATGCCGAAGCCGGTAACGGAGCGAATGCGACGAGCAAGGTAAGACTAAGGAAACGGATCCATCGGCAACATCGACAACTATCCATTTGGTTGCACCTCTTTTCGTAATGAAGGACTTCCAAACTAATCAGAAAAATGCGAGAGCAAAATTTTTTACCCTTGATTTTTCTCTTCGTTTCCCGCTCGGTAATGCGGTTTTCCCATTACGGTGGGAAAAACTTAGGTATTGATTTCTTAAAGAAATTGTATAGATTCTTTCGTTCTTAAAAACATCCCATGGCCCTCAAGATCGACTCCCCCACCCTCTCCCTTTGGAACTCGTCCGGAATAAAGTCCGTACGGGTACGTTTCATTACCGGAGGATGCGCCGGAACGAAAGTGTCGGTAACTCCGGCCGATTCGTCGGAAACCGGACTCCCCAGTTTCGACGTCGGCGGAATATCGGCGCATTTCGAAGAAGCCGACCGCGAAAAGCTCGATGGCGCAAGACTCACCCGTATCGACAAGAACGGACGCGAAGTGTGGATGTACTCCGCGGCCACGGTCAAATGAAGGTGTGGCTGCTGATCGAGTTTCACGTTCGATGCTGACGCGAAACCGGTTTCGAAACATGTCGAAGCTTCGGTTTCGAAATTCGACCCCTCGAAGCTCGCAGCGCTGAAATCCGCATTCAAAAAATAACGAAAAGGCCCGCCGGTGATGGCGGGCCTTTTCGGCGTATTCGAATTAGTTCTGGAATTCGAGGAGCTCCGGATGGCTTTGGGCCAAACCGGCGATTCCTCATGCGAGGTTCGATGCGGATTTTCAGAGTTCTTCAAACGCCGCGGTAACCCTGCCGCTCCGCGCTCAGCTCCTGCAGACGAATACGACTGATTTCGACCAATCGATGTCCTGGGTATCGGCAGAAAGCCCGCTGAGCGGAAGATTTTTAGATCACCTGACGCGCACTTCGGCGTATTCTGCCGGTTCGCGGACGTCGATGATTTCCAAAGTCGCTTTCGACCTCCTGATGAGAGCGTTCAGCTCTTCCGCTTCGATTTCTTTCATTTTCGGTTCGGTTCAATGCTAATGGGCGTGTCCGGCGAGATTCACGGCGAAGTACGCGAAGGCGGTACCTGCTGCGGTAAGCGCTACCATCCGATACGAACTTTCCTTGCTGTGGGCTTCAGGGAGGATGTCACTCGCTCAAATATAGAGTATGAATCCGGCGAATATCCCCAAATACACGAAGAGTGCGTAGGGAGGAAGGACGAAGAACAACGTCGAGAGCGCTCATGCGACCGGAGCGAAAGCGTTGGCGAGAAGGAAGGCTTTCGTGCGTTTTTTCGTGTTCTTGTGGGAAAGCATGAAGGTGACGGTATTCATGCCGTCGGTGAACCCGTGCGCGATGACCGCGAGAGCTACCGCCATGCCGACCGCGGGGTCGATTTGGAATCAGAGGCCGATTCCGACGCCGTCGAGAAAGCTGTGTCCGATAAGCGCCGATGCGGAAAGTGCTCCGACGTGCGGATGGTGGTGGTGCGCGTAATCGCCTTCGTGGTTGTGGTGGATGAGTACGGATTTTTCCAAGAAATGGAAAACGAGAAAGCTCGTCGCGAGCGCGATCATCGCATGGGACGGATCGAAATTCGATTCGTGCGCGATTTCGAAGATTTCCGGAAGGATTTCGAAAGCGGCGATTCCCAAAAGCACGCCCGCCGCGAAAGCCATGACGAAATGGAGGCGGTCTTTGAATCTGAAAGAAACGTAGCCTCCGAAAAGGATCGAGACGAACGTAATCGCGGAAAATGTTGCGGTGTCGAAGTTCATGCTGCGAAAAATGACGATACGCGAGATAGTACGGATATTTTTCCATTGTCGAGAAGATTGGATGCCAAATGCCCGTCTCGATTTGGAAGGAGGAGAAAATCCAGGTTTTCAGTACCGCACAAATTACTTTATATTTTAAAGTTGTATTATAAATTAAAGTATATATTCTAGAGTTACTTTATATTATATACCATTTCAAAATGACAGCAGTAGGAACCCTCTTCAAGGCCACTGAAACCATTCCGGCAGCCGGTAAGTACCGATGCGTGGTTTGCCGCGTAGTCGTAGACATTCCTGAGCACGTGGCCGCGATGAACAAGCCGTTCTTCGCTTGTCCGATTTGCCATGCCGGCGAAGAAGGCGGTGCAAAGGAAGCTCACGAAGACGTTTGGGAATACCTCGGGTAATCCCCTTCCCTTATCCCCCTGCCGCTGTGCGGGGGGCTTTTTTAAAAAAACAAAACCCCCGGATGACCGGGGGTTTCTGGTTTCCTTTCTCGTCAAACGTTGGAATGGAGGTCGGCGGAGAGGATGCTTTCGCCGTTTTCGAGCTTCCGCGCGAACTCTTCGTTACGGCGGGTACGCACGACTTCGAGGATGCCCGACATGTCGTTACGGCGGAAAGTCACCGCGTTGATGCCCGCGAGAAGCCCGGCCTTGGCGAAAGTACCGTGGAAACGGTGCCCTTCGACGTTGACTTGCACCAACGAAGACGCCATCACGGCAGTTTCCGCGGCGATGATCACCGCGTCGCCGATGGGGATGCCCAAAGACGAATTCACTTCAAGAAGGCAATTGCGCCCGACCGAAATCGGAACGTCGTTGCCGCCCGAGAGCGTACCCAGGATCGAAGCGCCGCCGCCCAGGTCGGAACCGGCGCCCACGAACGCCGAAGAACTGATACGGCCTTCGTTCATACAGGGGCCTTCGGTACCGGCGTTGAAGTTCACGTAGCTCGCGCCCGGCATGATGGTCGTGCCATCACCCAAATAGGCGCCGAGGCGGACCTTGTGCATGTCGGTAATGCGGACGCCGAGTTTCGCGGCGTTTACGCGGTGGACGTAGAGCGGGAACTTGTCGACCATGTGGGGAGCGAAAGCCTGTCCGCCGAACGCCGCTTCGAAAAGCGCCGTATCGACTTCGTCGGCATCCATGGGAGTATCGCCGATCCAGGCGACGTTGGGAAACTTGGCGAAGACCTTCTGGAGATTGAGCTGGTTCGGGCGGAAATGGCGGTTGGAGAGGCCGTAGAGCTTCAGCGTGGCGTCGTCGACGTCCTCGGGTGCGACGTCGTCGAAGACGAAAGTCGCGACGAGGCTGTTTTCACGGTTCGCGAAAGAGATGTTCCGCGCGCGTTTCAGCAATTCGATATTGCCGTGGACCTTCCCGTCACCTTCGAACGGGTGGAAGAAACGCATGACCTTGTCGAGATCGCCCGGCCCGAAAAGCACGGACTGGACGCCTGTGGGCTCGATGCTGAGCACTTTCATGAGCACGGCAGCCGAACCTTGGTTCTGACCGGGGCCGTTCACCAGGGGATAGCGGGTTGACGCATGCACGCCGTTCGCCGTGAACACGCGCGAGCCGATTGCGAAAAGCATGGGCGGGCGGAATGCGTCGCTCGACTTGAATTCGTCGGTGAAGCGCGTGAAATCGGTAACGGTTTCGGGGAAAGCCAGTTTGTTTGTCATCGAATTTTCCTCTTCTTCCCTAATTATGGGAAAAGTTTGACGAGAATGTGAATGATCCGCTTCTGCGGGAGAGCGATTCGCCTCCTGCTGATAGCCGGATGTTTATACGTATGCGAAGGTGTTTGTCAAAGCGGTTCTAGTCTCTGAAAGACAACGACCAATAGAGGGTACTGTCGAGTAAGGCGGAAACTCAGAGGAAGACTTCGGCGTCTTTTCTGTCATACAGGAACGCGGCACGTACGGTTCTTTCCAAAGATTTCGACCTATCCGCCAATCACGCAGCGTTATATGCGGCGAGCGACATGAGCGTTCAGGCGCTGCTCGCGGAAAAGATGACCGGTCAGGTCGGCACGGAATTTACGAATTCGTCGCCTACGGGGACCTCGTTCATGACCGGCATACCCATGAGCGTGGAAGAAAATGCCTTGTCTACCGCTGCCATCTGGGATTTCGCGTACTCGGGATCGAGCAGCGTGAAATACGGGATCAGCCAAGCGCTCGCCGAAGAGCGGGACTGGCTCTCGGCAACGTACGGTCCGTATGCTTCGGCGAGGACGTTCCCCGTATGGTCTTCGTGCTTTTTGATTTCCGCCATCCACTCGGCGATGAGCGCCGAGTGCTTGTCCGTCTTGAAAAGGTCGTCAGCGAGCTTGAGAGAAACGTACGCGTCGACGTTGTCCACCCACCATGCCCAGCCGGGATAGCTTTCTTCCGTATGGCTGGGGGCGGTCTTGAGAAACTCCGCCAATTCTTCGGTATCTTCGAGCAGGAGTTTCTTGGAAGCCTCGTCACAACGGTATTTCGCGAGCAACGCCAAAACGTGAAGACGGTGGCCTTGGAATATTACCCCACCCTCCATCCGGGTGGGACCGACGTTCCGCATCATGGCCTTTTGCACGGTATCGATATTTCCGTACGTCCGTTCCAGAACTTTTACGAGAGCTTTCTTCGATTCTTCCGATGGGCGCCGTTCGTACCGGTTCGCCCTGCCGTACGCGTAAAACGATTGCGCGAACAAATCCACCCAATACGTATGTTCTACCAATCAATAGTCTTCGGCTTCGAGACGTCTTTCGATATTCGTTTCGAGCACGTCGATTTCGGCGGTAGTGAGCGGTTCGGCGGATTCGATACGGTAAGAAGCCCACGCGTAGGCCAGATATCCGAAAAAGACCGAATAAGACGAAATCGCCAAGGTGGCGATGGCGATAAGAAGGAGTTTCGCCGTCTCCTTCAGTTCCCTAAAAAGACCATGAAACATACCGGTGGGGATTACGTCGGGTAATGGTACGACACTTCCCTCTCCCGGAAAAGGAGAAAATATTGCGGAAACCTGCCCGCTCCGTATTATCCGCGCAACAAACACACAAAGGAGCAAGCCATGAAAGGAATGTCCGTCGTTTTCGCGGTATTCGCAATCATCGTCGACAGCGTTTCGCCCGCCTCGGCACAGGACGTCAAATCCGCACTGCAGGAAGCGAGGAAAAAGAATTACGTCGTCGGCGAACGCACCGGCAATCCTGCCGAAATGCGTGACAACGTTCGTTACGCGGCCGAAAAGGTCCGCGCGATCTTGCGTCAGCGTCCGGAAGCGGCCATCGAACCCGACGAACGCGGATTCACCCCGCTCGTCACCGCCGCGCATTACGGTTACGCGGAAGTCGTGGAGGCCCTTCTCGAAAGTCCGCTCGTGGTTGAGCGGATCGACGCGAAAGACGAGCGCGGGCTTTCCGCGTACGAGACCGCGTCCCACATGCCGGCCCAAACGCCCTGGGTCTGCGTACCGAAAATAAAGGAAAATCCGTTCGCGTTCGTTCCTTCGTACGTCCAACTCCCCTATTACGAGGAGTACGACCCGTATTCGAAAATCCTCACCGCCCTCAAATCCAAGGGAAGCGCGGGGACTCCGGAGTCGGAACGGATGAGCTGGCTAAAATACTGCAAAGATGCCGATCCCGAATTTCGGGAAAAGATCCGAACGGAAAACGGCGACCTGCGCGTTCAACTCAAAGCCGAATCCAAAAGGATTCTGGAAGCGATGGCGAACAAGAAGTGACGCCGGATTGGCGGCGTCAGTACCCCCCCCGAGCGATCGGGGGATTTATTTTGTCACGAATCGGCGTATCATCCGTAATGACTTACGAACGCTTATCCGTAAAAACATCGAAATGAAAGCATTCGCACTTGCCGCAATGGCCACCGTCGCCCTCTATCCGGCATTTTCATTCGCCGAAGAAGCATCCGTAGAGCCAATCGCCAACCTCGAAGACGTTCTGACCATCACTCCGGTGAATTCCATCGCCGTAGGCGAACCCATGATGTGTACCATGGAATACGCTCCGGTTTGCGGACTGAACGGCACGACCTACGGAAATTCCTGCATGGCCGGAAAAAACGCCGTAGCGTACGCCGGAGAGTGCGATACGTACGTGGACTATTCGCAGTTGGCACGATTGAAACGCGTCGCTGGAAAAGCCGTAACCTCCAAGGTGTCTTCCTATTCCGAAGAAGTCCGATACAAAGCGTTGGAATCCATTGAAGCACGAATCAAGATGGTCAAATTGTCCCGCATCGCGCCGCAGGTACAGAAAGAGCGCGTGACGTTCTTCGTCTTCGTGCGGGAGATGATCCAGAAATCCCTTCTCAAGCTCTAAGAAAAATCCCCCCGACTTCCGGGGGGATTTTTCTTATACGTAGCAAGAGCGCAGCCGAACGCGGGATTATTCGTCCAAGACGGATTTGAGAAACTTTTTGAGTCAGGGCTTATCGCTAACGGAAAACTTATCATAGCGGTATTCCTTCGACAGAAGGGCGACGGTTTCCCGATACGGCAAAGTACCGCCGGAAAGTTTTTTCATGCGTTCCATGTGGTACGCGGAAAGCCAGGTCGAATCCGTTTCGCCTTTTTGCAGTGCGGATGCGCTATACCGGACGTAATCGAGATAATCTTCGACGGACTGGTATTCTCAGACGTAGCGCGGTTCCCTCTTTTCCCATTCGTTTCCGCAATCGTTGCAATGGCGGATGTTCAACGGATTGGTCCTGTCGCGCATTTCGTAGACGTTTTCCGGCACGTAAATCGGAATCCCTTTCACTATCGTAACCAGTCTCGGGCGCGTTCAGACGAACGTGCTTTCCTTCTTGATCAGTTTTCATAACACGTTTACGATGCGGTTTCACGTAGCTCCGCAGGACGGACAGACGGAATTCGAGGATTCCGCCGATTCTCTGGAAATCCGGTAGGAA
>JASDUA010000128.1:0-4291 GCA_041891375.1 Patescibacteria group bacterium | reverse complement strand
GATTCGGCATCTTCAAGTATGGCGGCTTTCAGAGCCGACAATTGTTCGTTCACCATCCTTGAAGATTCGGCGTCGAGCAATCAAAGGATTCGGCGTACCGACGAAACCGCTCGGCTTATGATCGAAAGCTTCGCTCGTTCCGTATTTGCCGGAGTTCCGATTACGGGTATTGCGGCGAATCCTTCGTGGATTTCTTCTTCATTAGGATTGCTCAGCATGGTTATTCTGCGTGAATGGATAGTCATACGCCCTTCATGTAGGCCCGGGGGTCGAAAGGTCTTCACAAATACGATTCGAGGATTTCATCACCGTTGGATTTCGAGCCTGGCTTAAGAACCCCATCGTACAAGCCGTTCGTCGCACGGGGATCCGTCTTCAGGGCGTCGCGAAGCTTTCAAAACAGGTCCTCGACCGCGAAATCGCCGAGAAGGTAAGACGAATAGACCGAAGAATACATGCCGGAGAACACGTGCGAGAACCAGGTCGGATAATGCGCCCAATCCTCGCAACCGGTGACGGATTCCCTACGGATGGCCGTTACGAACCGGTTTTTCAATTCTTCGTAATCGGCGGGAACGGGCGCCGAATACGTATCGAGGTCGGCTTCGATGACGGCGACGTCCATAAGGAAGCTCCGGGCTGCATGGAACCCCTTCTTCAGTTTCAGATATTTGATGAACCGTTCTCGGTCGATGGGCTTGCCGGAGTCGTCCACGAGGTGCTTCGACAGCATGTCCGGGGACGAAAGCCACTTTTCGAAAAGCTGGGACGGAATCTCGATGAAATCCGCTTCGGTGTAGTATCCCGAATTTTCGGGCAGCTCCGATTCTTCGGCGAGAAAATGGATGACGTGCCCGAGCTCGTGGAATACGGTAGCGGCGGATTCGATGGAAAAATGCTCGCCCTCGGAATCTTGGGGAAGAAAATCGCAACTGATGGCGCAAACGGGCAATACGGCTCTCTTTTTTCCCGTCGGGAGGTTCTCGGGTACGGTCTTCTTTTGAAGCTTTCCTGACGGCTTCTTTTTCGGATCCTGCTTCGGCATGTCGAAGAAAGCGCCTTTTTCTCGTACCACCGTGGCGGACGACCCTCCGATCTTCCCTTCCCTATCGAACGGATCGAAAATCAGATATCCAACCGTAACGCCGCTGCGTTCGACCGAATAGTGGCGGATACCATGCGGAAGATTCGGCGAATCCGTCGGTACGAAACGAACTCAGAATGCGGATTCCGCGGCTTCCAAGGCTCAGGAGAGAACGCGTTCGAAGCGGAAATACGGAGCGAATTCCTCTTCGGTAATCCCTTCGCTCAGGCGTTCGAACTGCAAACGGGAGTAGTAGGCTACGTCCCACCTTTCGATCTTTTCCAGTCAGGAAAATTCTCGAAGGGATTCGATTTCGGCTAACGCGGCGATTCTGACGCGTTCCTTGTACGGGTTCAGGAAACTCCTGACGCCCTCCTTGGTTTTCGCCATGGTATCGGATAGGAGCATTGCGGAAGCGTCGGGATATCAGAGGATCGCGGCGATTTCCGATTGTACGCGTACGATTTCCAAGGCGTTGTCGCGATTGTCGAAATCCCCTTCGGACGCAATCGACGAAGACTGTCGAAAATACCGTTCGCGAACGCTGCGGTTCGAGCAGTACTTCATCATCGATTCATGGGAAACGGGGTCGCAGCCGAAAACGAATCCTTCGACTCCGGCATCGATGGCTGCCTCCCTCGCCTGATTGAGGATTTCCTTCGGCATTTCCTCCAGATCCGACTCGTCGGAGACGACGAATTCGAAGGCGTCTTCAGCTTCGGCGAGTGTTTCGTCGTATTTCCTACAGGCGACGGCGAGCGATTCGTAGAGTTCGGAGAGTTTCTTTTTCTTTTCCGGATGGAGATGGACGCCCTGTTTTTCCATATCGCGGATGCCCTTCCGCAAAGATAGCCGTTCGTCTTCCGGAATTTCCGGATCATCGACGACGCGTTTGAGGATTCGGTAGTGGTCGCGGTCTATGGAGACGGACGAAGTGAAATTGGCGTATTCTTCGCGGAACGAATCGACGGCTTCGTCCAGTTCGTCCGTGGAATCCGATTGCTGGAGGTACGTGAGATATCCCCAAACGACGTCGAGGCTCGAATCAGAACTGAGATCACGGTACCGGACGGTCTTCGGATCGCGCTTGATGAGCCGGTTGTACCACGACTTTTCGCGGTCGAGTTCCTCTCTGAGAAATTTGGCGATGAACTTTCCGTTACCTTTGACGGTAAAGAACGAAAGGTCGGGGATGCCCTGGGCTTCGAGAAGCTTTTCGAGACGCTGGCAAAAATCGAGGTATCCGACTTTTCGATCGAGGGTAGAGGTGACTCTGATAGAAGCGTCGGAAAAAACCGGAGTTTGAATATCCGGAGCGACGATCGGCGTGGATTGAGGGGTCGGGCGCATACGGAGTTAGGCTAATCGCGATGGGAAGTGAGCTCGGATTCGAAAAACGTTTGGTACGAACGGCGGTCGTAATCGACGGACAATTCGGGTCCCGCGGGAGAAACGGATATCCCGTCACCGACGACCTCCGATATGGCAGGCAAGACGTCTCGCATGAGAGAAGGCTTCGAAACGGACTTTTTCAACCCGTTTACGAAGGGCGAAGAATCGGACAGCTTGGAGTTCGAGTGCACGAACGTGCGAAGAAAGAAGACCGGAGAAATTCTCGAAAACAGCGGAGCCAGTCATAAAGGTCTCAGTTTTCAACCCGGAGCGATGCGGTCCATCAGAATCGAAATCCTATCCCAAGTAGATTTCCGAACGGTAAAGACATTGGAAAACACGACGTCCCCCTCCTCGAACGACGCGAATCTTTTATCGGGATTGTAGAGCGGGTATCGTGATTGGATTTCGGAATTGGTCGTATAGAAGAGCCCGAGTCCCGCGTGCGAATCTTTGGACGACGGTAAGGATTCGAGTGATTTTTTTGAAATCAAAGGAAGATCCGAAGCGAATACGGTAACAGTTTCGTCATTGGCGACTCATTCGAGTCCGTAATCAAGCGTCTTGAAAAAGTGCTTTGCCGAAGACGATGGAGCGTAACGAACTCCGGGGAGGTTGGAATGGGAATTTCCGCAATAGACGATTTCGTCGAAACGTCCGCTCGATACGAGTACGGAAGCGACGCGGTCTCAAATGGCCGTTCATCACAGCAATTCTCGTCATTTTTCAATATTCGAACGAAGCCCCGGCCCTTCGACGAGCCTGCCACCTCAGAGAATCACCGCACGCATGTACGCTCGAAACGATGTGGGAATTAGAACATTAGAAATTTGTTATACTTGCATATATCAATACGTCAATGAAAGTATTGGACAAAGAAAATCTCCCCCGTTTCCGGAGGAGCTTTTTTGGAATCTGAATGGTGGATCGGGAGGGACTTGAACCCTCGACCTTGGGCTTAAGAGGCCCCTGCTCTAACCAACTGAGCTACCAATCCATGGTAACTTGCGGGGGTCGTTCCCCGAAAGCGAGCGCAAATATATCCGACCAAAAAAGAAATGCAAACGATTTTGCGATTTTTTTTGAGCGGGGTATTATCGAACGGTACTTTTTCCGCTTTCCCATGAGATTGTTCGCTCCCGCCGTCAGCTTCGCATCGGCTGCCGCATTCCATGCTTTCGTCCGCACGATCGGCTGGAAACTCCTTACCGACGTCGCTCCGTTCGCCGACAAATACTTCTCCGTGGCAGATAAGACGCTCTCGGTAATTACCGGCCTCACCGGCCTTTGGCTTGCCAACATCGTCGCCGTCGTCGTTCTCGACAAGACGTTTTCCAAGGTTCTCAAATCGAGCCCGCTCGCGAAAAAGCTCCTCCCGCTGCTCAAATACGCGGCAACCGTCCTCATTTGGGGATTCGGAACGGTATTCATCCTTTCGCTCATCGGCGTGAACGTCAGCGCCCTCCTTACCGGTGCGGGAATCTGAGGATTGGTGTTCGCGCTCGCGTCCAAAGAACTCGCGTCCAACCTTTTCGGAAGCCTTTCGCTCATTTTCGGACACTTCTTCAAGATCCACGACCGCATCCGCATCAAGGGTTTCGAAGGCACCGTAGAAGAAATCACGCTTTCGTACACCCGCATAACCGATAAGAACGGCCACACGGTGTTCATGCCCAACAAGTACCTCACCGCCGAACCTATCGAAAACCTTTCCGAAACCTCGTACAAAACCGCCGATATTATCGCCGTCTTCCCCACTTCGTTCGGTCTCGAGAACTTCGTCAAAACGGTCTCCGACCTCGGCAAGGGATTCGC
>JASDUA010000127.1:0-1975 GCA_041891375.1 Patescibacteria group bacterium | reverse complement strand
GACCTCATGACCTTCGAGCACCTTCTCGAAGCCAAGGCGTCGGAACACGCGGCGCGCATGGTGGCGATGAAGAACGCCAAGGACAGCGCGCAGAAGAAAGCGGCGGCATTGACGCTCACCTACAACAAGGCCCGCCAATCCGCCATCACCAAGGAAATCACCGAAATCGTGTCCGGCGTAGAATCGATGAAGGAATAACCGTATGAAACTCATCGTGTATTCCGACGGGTGAGCCCGTTGAAACCCCGGTCCGGCCGGACTTGGCGTCTATATCGCCGATACCGAAGGAAACCCCGTCGAACAGCGGTACAAGTACCTCTGAGAAACCACGAACAACGTAGCGGAATACATGGGCGCCTACCTCGGAATCAAGCGCGCGATCGAGCTCTGAGCGACGGAAATCGAACTCCGCGCCGATTCGAAACTCGTCATCGAACAGCTTTCGGGAAACTACAAAGTGAAGAACGAGGCGCTCAAAGCCATCCACGCCGACATCCGCGAAACCGTCTCGAACTGGGGAGGAAAAGTGAAATTCACCCACGTCCCCCGGGAAAAGAACAAGGATGCCGACCGACTGTCGAACGTCGCGATGGACGAAGGAATGAGAAACCGCTAGCCCTTTGGCATAGCGGTTTTTTCGTATCCCCGAAAAATACGGGAAAACGTCTTGAAGGCCGAAAGAAAACCTAATAGAATCCCCGTGCCTTATCCATTTTCTTACGAACGAACATGCAGCTGAAAAAGACCCTCCCGGCAGCTATCGCCGCCGGAATCCTCCTCGCGTCCTGTACCGCGAAGCCGACCGAAGAAATGCCTGCGCCGATTCCCCAGGCACCGGTAGGAACCGTCGTTTCCCCGGATGCGGCGACCCCCTCCGAAAATGCCCAGGCGGTAGCTTCCGGCGCGTCGGTAACCGCCGGTGCCGACGGTTCGATGACCGTAACCGCGGACGGCGCTTCGGCCACCGTAGGTTCCGGAACGGCTTCCGCGACCGCGGACGGCGCCTCGGTTCAGACGAAGGACGGAGCGACTTCCGCAACTACCGAAAACGGTTCGGTCACCACTTCCGCCGACGGTTCGATGACCGTAACGGCACCGGATGCCGGAACCACCACCGTTTCCAACGGACAGGTCGCCGCCCCGGGAGTCAGCGTGGGAGCGGACGGAACCGTTAAAATGGATGCGGGCGCCGCCGGTGCCGCGACCATGGGTCAATAATCGGTTTCGGAAGCGGTTTTCAAAAGTACGGAAAACCGCTTCCACAAAGCTCTGAAACGGAAAAAAATCGTTTGGAAAAACGGTTTTTTTCTTTATACTTTCGCGGTCTATCTCACGTATTCAAATTTTCCCATGAAAAAGGGTATCATCAAGCAGATTATCGGCGTCGTCGTCGACGTTCAGTTCGAAGGCGGTTACGTCCCGAACATTTACGACGCCCTCGAGGTGAAGGACGGCGAAAAGACCGTCGTGCTCGAAGTCCAGCAGCAGCTTGGCGACGGAGCGGTCCGATGCATCGCGATGAACCCGGTCGACGGCCTCAAGCGCGGCCTCGAAGCCGTAGCTACCGACGCCCCGATCTCCATCCCGGTAGGTCCGGAAGTCCTCGGCCGCATGTTCAACGTCCTCGGCGACCCGATCGACGAACAGAAGGCTCCGAAGACCAAGGAACGCCACCCGATCCACCGCAAGGCTCCGGAATTCACCGAACTCTCCACCTCCACCGAAATCTTCGAAACCGGTATCAAGGTCGTCGACCTCATCGCGCCGATGCTCAAGGGTGGCAAGGTAGGCCTCTTCGGCGGCGCCGGCGTCGGCAAGACCGTCATCATGCAGGAACTCATCCACAATATCGCGAGCGAACACGGAGGATACTCCGTAGTAGCCGGCGTCGGCGAACGCACCCGCGAAGGAAACGACCTCTACCACGAAATGAAGGATTCCGGCGTCATCGACAAGACCGCGATGGTCTTCGGAC
>JASDUA010000126.1:0-1982 GCA_041891375.1 Patescibacteria group bacterium | reverse complement strand
AAGCCGATTCCCAAATCCTGGGGGTCGTCGTGGGATCGGTGCGGAAATACGGATAGCATGATGGTCTTCCAAGCGTCGGTGCGCGCGTTCGCCCACGTCGACTGCAATTCGTTCTTCGCGTCGTGCGAAGTGCTGAGAAATCCAGCGTTGAAGGGCAGATGCGTGTGCGTGGGCGACCAGCTCATCATCGCCGCGAGCTACGAGGCGAAACGCCGGGGAATCAAGACCGGAACGCCTATGTGGGAAGCCGAGCGCCTCCTGGGGAAAAGCCTCGTGAAAATCCTTCCCGATCACGCGTTTTACGGCGAAACCTCCCGAAAACTCATGTCCTACATGGCCGACGCCGTGGGCGACATCGAGCAGTTTTCGGTGGACGAATTCTTCGCCGACGTCACCGTTTTGGCCGATTCTCGGACCGAAGGCGGATACGAGCGTCTGGCGGAAAAACTCAAGGCCGACATTTACCGCGATATCGGGTTGCCCGTTTCGGTGGGAATTTCGAGCACGCGCATCCGGGCAAAGATGTTCTCGGAAATCAACAAGCCCTTCGGTTCGTACGTCTCGTTCGACAAGACCGATATCGAAAACCTGTTTTCGGATCTGCCGGTGCGGGCGGTGCCATATATCGCGAGAAGAAATTCCGAACGTCTCGGAAGCGGCGTGAAGACGGTGCGCGATTTTTACGACCTTCCGCCCGAGAAGGTGCGGGAGGTCTTGGGGAAAAACGGGTTCACGCTCTGGCTCGAACTCCACGGCGCGGACGTCTGGTCTCCGCACGACGTTACGAAACGTCAAAAAAGCCTCTCCGCCACCCGGTCGTTCAACCGCGAAATGACGTCGGAATACCACGCCCTCTGGCGGTATCTGGCCGCCAACCTCGAACGCGCCTACGACGCCCTCCTTCGCGACAAACAGGAAACTCGCGTCGTTTCGGTCATGTTGAAGGACAAGGATTTCCGCGTTTTTTGGCTGAGCGCAGATTTGGGCGACCCTACTATCGACCGCGCGGTCATCGGTAAGGCGGCGAGAGCGCTCTTCGACCGGATTTTCGACCGTTCGCTCCTGTATCGGACCACGGGCGTGCGCTTCGACGAACTGCGGCCGTACGTTCCCAAACAGCTTTCGGTATTCGACATCGAGAACCGCGCGCACGTCGAAAACGATTCCCTTTCGGTAGCCATGGAAAGGCTCAAGCGCCTCTACGGGAAAGACGTGGTCCACCGGGGACTCGTTACGCAAAACCGCAAGCCGGAAGGACTTGCGGTGCTCTATGAAGCAGGGTAAGGGCGCCTACAGCGACGCTCTGAGCATCCAGGCGGTCTTTTCGTGTTCGGCGAGCCGGCCTACCAAGAAATCGGCACCCGCCGCGTCGCCCGCGGCTTCGAGCGAATCGATTCCGTTCCGGAGGGTCGCGATGACGGATTCGTGTCCGGCGAGGAGATCGGCGAACATGGCGTCTTTCGAAGTTCCGTACGGCAGCGCCGAAACGGCGGCAACGGAAACCGGAGCGGGAAGGTCGAAAACGCGGAGCCGTTCGGCGATGGCGTCGAGCGCTTCCCAAAGGGCGTCGTACTGCCCTTCCAACATGGAGTGGGCAGAGTGGAAATCCGACGAACGGACGTTCCAGTGGTAGCTATGGGTCCTGAAATAGAGCGCGAAAGTCTCTGCGAAGACTTTGTCCAAAACGGATTTTACGGTCTCGGTTTTTACGGAAGTTTCCATAGTCGTAAAGTTAATGAGAATAATTCTCGTTTAGAGTAATCCGACATTTCGGGAATGCAAATGAAAATGAGAACAATTCTTGTTATATGGAAAGAAATCCCTACAATCAGAGAAAACGAGTCCTAAATCCTTTTCGTATGAAGAGCCCGTTCTACCACGATTCCATTCTCCAGGCCTGTTCGAAGCGCCACCTCACGGTCGACGAGATTTTCGAGATGGTCAAAGAGAACCACCCGCGCGCGGGTTTTTCTACCATCTAC
>JASDUA010000125.1:6770-12409 GCA_041891375.1 Patescibacteria group bacterium | reverse complement strand
ACGTACAGGCCCTCGCAGGGTATGCTGACCAAGTGACCTTTCTCGACGACGGCGACCTCGTCCGCGTGAAACCGGACGGCAGCTACGAAATCAAATCCGAAGGATCGCTCGTGTCGAGGCCGTTCGAACGCGTGGAAACCGAGAATCTCAAAGCCGACAAGGGCGAGTTCGCCCACTTCATGCTGAAAGAGATTTTCGAACAGCCCAAGATCATGAAGGCCGTCTTCCAATGACGCGCCGATTTCAATGACCTCGTACTCAACGCCGCGGCCTTCCAAGACCTTCGCGATGCGGAAATCGACCGCGTGAAATTCATCGCATGCTGAACCTCTTTCCACTCGGGATGGGCGGGAAGCTACGCCTTCAGGGAATACGCCGGAATGACCGCCACCGCGGAAATCGCGAGCGAATTTCTCAACGCACCCGTAAAAATCGACCCCAAAACCCTCTACGTCTTCATCTCGCAATCGGGCGAAACCGCAGACGCCATCGAACCGCTCAAGTTCATCAAAGCGCAGGGCGGAAAAACCTTCGGCATCGTCAACGTCGTAGGATCTTCAATATCGCGCCTTACCGATTTCTGACTCTTCACCCGCGCCTGAACCGAAGTCGGAGTCGCTTCGACCAAGGCCTTTACTGCCCAGCTCGCCACCGTCCAGCTTCTGGCGCTCTTCTACGCCATCAAGCGCGGAGAGGACTTCAGAAAGTACCGCAGCGCCCTCGAAGAGCTCTCGAAACTCTCGGACATCCTGCAGGAAACCTTGGCGAACACCGTTCACATCGAACGCGTCGCGAAGGAACTTTCGAAGTACCAGCACTTGTTCTTCTTGTGACGCGGACACATGCTGCCCATAGCCGCGGAAGCCGCGCTCAAGTTTAAAGAAATCACATACCTCCACGCCCACGCGATGCCGCTTGGAGAACTCAAGCACGGCACTCTCGCCCTCATTGACGAAAACTGCCCATCGGTAGTGCTCTTGCCAGACGATTCGCTCTTTTCGCAGAACAAATCGAGCGTTGCCGAAATTCGCGCCAGAGGCGGGAAGGTTCTCGCGATCAGCGCGAAACCCATCCCGGAAGCCGACTGGAACATCGTCATCCCCAATGCGCCGGGGCTCACCTTTAGCTTTGCGGCCACCGTAGTTGGACAACTGCTCGCCTACCATGCGGCGCTGACGCTCGGAAGGGAAATCGATAGGCCGAGGAATTTGGCGAAAAGCGTAACGGTGAAATAAGTCAGAGAGGCGAATTTGCAGAGGAAGTATCTGTTATGATACCCTAAGTAAAATTAATTAAACCCCGGTTCAGATGACCAATTCTGCGAACAAGCCACAATCAGACTCGATGCTCGCCCCGAATCCAAACTCTTACGAAGAGTATGTCTCGGCAGTGAAAAGGGACGTCGAACACGTCTTTTGACTCACCAATCCAAGTACAGCGAGAAATCTGAATACATTCATCGATAATTGAGACCACTGAGCCAGACATTCTTTCAACGTATATTCCAAGGCAATGGAGATTGCTGCCAGAATCGATGGCATTGATATTGATGAGAATCTCCTTTACCTGATGGCAACTTCGCACGACAGCGGAAGATTTCACATAAGCGAAAAATCAAAGAAACAAGGTAAATGTGAACGCAGGCATGATTTCTGCTGAGTTGCCCAAATCAGATTAGGTACAAAGAAAATTAAACAGAACGGAGGAGATCAGCTCAGTGACTCGGATTACGAAAAATTAGTGGATTATGTTAGGAATCACGATTATTTCAATGAGAGGCTGGATTGAACGCAATACAGAGAACCCACAAGCATTGAATGACAAATCGTTCGACTTGCCGACCGCATGAGCACAGACATTACAGAAGAGGTTCAAAGATATTGGGAAACCTGAAAGAGGCTCAAAACTACATACTTTATAAAATGAGTACCGCTTGAGGATCGAATTAATTTTTCGTTCCGTAAGGTGAAGGAATACATTCAGGCAGGGAAATTTGATGAATTTACTTTCTTCTTGGCACTAATTTCTATGTCGCCTAGTGATTTTACAAATCCGCAGTTGTCCGACATTTACTCTGAATGGGCAAAAACAAAGGGGCAAGCTGTAGAAGAAATTCTCAAAATATGAAAAGATGAATGATATTCCGAAGAAGATGTGAATGAAATGCGAAAGTTGATCATTAACTATACCCAGCATTTTGGTATCAAAATAGAGTCAATTTAATGTTTGGATGACGCAGGTTTTCGTATATATTCGGTCGGTACTAAATGTATCGACCTTTTTTATGAAAATCGCAGTTTGTTGAGCGCACTGAGTAGGAAAAACTACAATATCCAACCTGATTGCGAACCACTTGGGCTTGCCGGTGCTACAGGATATCGTACCTGACGCCTTTAGGCTCGGATTTGAGATAAATGAAAATACGCCGCCTGAAACTCAGATTTGGCTTATCTGAAAGCAATTAGAGAACGAAAAGAACACACCAGGATTCGTTGGGGACAAATGTATATTCGACTATTATGTGTACGCAAAGGCTCTCTGAATGGATGATGATGTGGTTAGTGTCGCTGAGAAAATTGCCGTAAGGAACGGTAATTACGATGCCATTTTTTACATCAAACCCGAATTTCCAATCGAAGATGACTGACTAAGGAGTACAAATATCGACTTTCAAAATGCAGTTGATGATACATATTCAAGATTCCTGAAGCGCAAAAATATCAAATTCTTTTCATTGACCTGATCAATACAGGAGAGAAAGGCACAAGCGTTAGAAACAATCAAGGATTTGAACTAATTCAATAAGCATACCCAAATAATGCACGACTCCGTATTTCCTATAATCCTCGCCTGAGGTTCCGGAACCCGCCTCTGGCCCCTTTCTCGCAAGCTGTATCCCAAGCAGTTCATCAAGCTTGCGGAGTTCGGCGGGACTTCCCTTTTTCAAAATACTCTCAAGCGTGCAATCGAAATTTCCGGTTCTAAGACGGATTTCCGCATCGTTACCAACGAGAATTACAAATTCCACTGCATAACGCAGGGTGAAGAAATCGGAATTCCGGTTACCGAGAAAAACCTCATCGTCGAACCCAAGGCTAAGAACACCCTCGCGGCCATCATGCTCGCGATACGCTCTCTTGATGACGACCATGACCTCGCGTTGGTACTTCCTTCCGACCATGCCATTGAAAATGCACGTGCATTTAAAGAAGCCATTTTCAACGCTGTTCCTACGGCAAAGAAGTCACTCGTGACCTTTGGAATACTTCCCGACCACCCGAACACCGGATACGGATACATCCACCCAACCGGTCCGTGCGAGACCACGCCGGCAGCCGTATCCGAATTTAAAGAAAAACCCGATTTCGAAACCGCGGAGAAGTACGTGAAAGAAGGATATCTTTGGAACGCCGGAATCTTCCTCTTCTCGAAGGAGGTGTTCGATAATGAACTTGAAAAGGTCGATTCGGCCTATTTCGCCACCTTCGCGAAATACGACACCGTCGAGGAAATCTTCGACAATCTCCCGGATCTCTCCATAGACTACGGACTTCTTGAAAAAACCAAGAACGTGAGCGTACTCTCGGCCGACATAGGTTGGACCGATCTCTGAAGCTTCGACGCGCTTGAGAAATACGCTCGAGAAATCCCATCGACCGACATGATCGAAATTTCGGCGAAGAACAATTACGCGTATTCCGACGTACCCAAAAAGCCGGTAGTCTTCATCGATTGCGAAAACCTTATCGCCGTAGATACCAAAGACGCCCTCCTCATCTCCAAGAAAGGCTCTTCACAGAAGGTTCAAGAGGCCGTAAAAATTCTCAAAGAGCGCCTCCCTTCCGTAACCGAAACCCATCTTACGGTCTATCGTCCGTGGGGCAGCTATTCGATTATCGACGAAGGCGTCGGATTCAAATCCAAGCGCCTTACCGTTCTCCCCGGTAAGCGTCTCTCGGCACAGATGCACTACCACCGAAGCGAGCATTGGGTAGTAGTATCTGGCACCGCGAAGGTGACCGTCGGCACCGAAGAACGCATCCTCAACAAGGGCGAAAGCACGTTCATTCCCGCTGGAACCATGCACCGCCTAGAAAACCCGGGCAGAGTGACCGCGCACCTCATCGAAAGCCAGATTGGCGACTACTTGGAAGAAGACGACATCGTGAGGTTTGAAGACGATTACAAGAGGAAATAATTTCATCACCAATTGAATATGTCTCAAATTAGATTCGTAGAAAAGATAAAAAAAATAGTTTCGAGCGTGTATGAGCCAGTTACAACGCCTTTGAATTCTGTTCATGACTTAATGCTTTCGGAGAGGTTCAGGACTATAAATATGGAACACAAGAATCCCCTGAACCGTTTTTGAAGGAAAATGTTCTCTCAATCCGATGAGGACGGCATTACTTTGGAGATCGTCAGTCGTCTTGGTTTAAAAAATGGAAATTATGCAGAATACGGCGTAGGCAATTGACTGGAAAATAATACACTTGCATTAGCAGCATTAGGATGGCGTGGATTCTGGGTGGGTGGAGAAGATCTCGCAGTTCAATTCACGAATTGAAAGAAATTCTCTTATTACAAGGAGTGGATAACTTTGTCCAATATCGTAACAATTACGAAAGGCGCGCTCCGTACCCAAGATATAAATGCCTTGGATGTGGCTTCTCTCGACTTGGACTGAAATGATATCTATTTCGCGGAAGAACTGTTGAAGAATGGAATTGCGCCCAAATTATTTATCGTGGAGTACAACGCGAAATTTTTACCGCCAGTCGAATTTCAAATAGATTACGACGAAAAGCATACGTGGAATAAAGACGATTACTTCGGTGCCTCTTTATCGTCCTTCGTAAAACTGTTTTCAGCATACGACTACACTCTTGTTTGTTGTAATTCTAGCGGTGCGAACGCATTTTTCATAAAGAATGAGTTTCTTGAACTTTTCCAGGATGTACCAAAAAGCCTGTTGGATATATATTCGGAACCGAGATTCCAATTATACCGTTCGTATTGACACCGGCAGTCGTCTAAAACAGTAGAAATTATTATTAGGAACAAGAAATAATATGAATTTGAGGGAATACTGATCCACGAGAATCAATGCGATTCAAAATCAGGAGTTAAAGGATTTGGATTTGCAATACTGAAGACTGCTTGGGAAAGTTTCGAAAGAAAGCAATGTATTGGAAATTGGCCCAGGTAATGGCGCTTATGCCATTTATCTAAATGAAAAATATCGGATTCCAACTGATCAGTTTACATTGCTCGATATTTCGGATTCCACTGTAAGGAAGTTACAAGAAGCGGAAGAGACCTCGAAATTCCATATCATATTGAATGATTCAATAGATTTTCTAAGGGCCAATCCTCAACGTTACGATTTCATAGTAATGAGACATGTTCTTGAACACATGGACAAAGCATACATATGCGAGCTTCTGCCATTGCTGGATGAACGATTGAACACCTGATGACAAATAATAATCGAGTTGCCCAATTTTCTCAATATCCCCTACGGGGTATGGACTTGTTTTGGAGACTTTTCTCACATGACGATTTTTACACCCGAAACTCTTACCGAAGCCTTCTTGTGGAATTTTCGATCCGATTTCCAAATCAAAACCTACCCACGC
>JASDUA010000125.1:2290-6760 GCA_041891375.1 Patescibacteria group bacterium | reverse complement strand
TATAAAATTTCCGCCCGCAAAAAGCCTAAAATGAATTATTAACAGTTCGATCTTCTATCTCACAAGGAAGCTATCAGCATTTCTCACGGGATTATTTTACGGCTGAGATAGATTTTGAACGTGAAAAGCCTTCACTCCGCTCTTCATTGCCGTCATCACAAAGAAATAAGACATTCGACCGCTGATCTAATATGGTCCAGACTGACTACAAAAGATCGCTTATTCGTGATTTGCCGCTAGTGGTAAATCTAGGTTCTCAGGATATACCAGAACTCTGGTACACATTATAAGGCGTTCCACTAATCAGACTAAATTCCAAAACTATGGTTACTGTCTTGCGGAAATTCTGAAACCGTTTCTTTCCTCAATTCCATATCCTAACGAACCTGGAACTTTCTGATTAACGAGCAGGCCTTCGACCCAATCGGATTTCATATCCACATATCTATGTTGGATACTGCTATTGAAATAATGGCTGTTCAGTTTTTATAAAAAAGACGGCGCGAAGAACAGTCATCGGCATAGGGACTCATGCGACCGATATCATGGACCCCTGGCATTATTCCATATGAAACCGAAGATTGGCATCAACAGGGGAATCGAAAAAGAAAAGGAACTCAGCTTGGCGCTGGGTTCCTTTTGAAAGTGAGGGAAACGGTTATCCGGCCATAGGAATTTGGTAATTAAGTCTTTTTACAACTCAGAATAAATCTGAATAGTTTCTTCTGCACACTTCCTCCATGAAAATAATTTCGCGCGTTCCAATCATTTCTGCGACAAATAATGGCGCATCTTCTCATCGGCAAGAACGGAAGACAATGCGGATGAAATAGCGTCCGTATCGTAGGGATCAACGAGCAAACATGCATCACCGGCGACTTCCGGCATGCTCGACGTTACGGAAGTAACGACAGGTGCTCAAAGAGCCATGGCCTCCAGAACTGGCAATCCGAAACCCTCATAAAATGAAACGTAAGCAAAAACCGAACAATGCTTATAAAGGGACACTAACTGGGAATCGGAAAGGAATCATGTCACAATAATGTCTTTGGCATGACCTCCCTCTTCCAGCCCATATTCCCGAATAAGCGAATCGATTTTCCAGCCGATTTTGCCGGTGAGCACCAATTTCACGTCTCCATATTTTCCGGATTCCTTAAGTTTTCCGAAAGCCGTGATAAGTCAATTCAAGTTCTTTCTCGGTTCAAGGGTCCCTACGCTGAGAACATACGGAAAATCGAACATATTCGGTTCGTCGGAGTCTATCTCTTGGATTTTCGATCAGAGAAGAGTCACGTGGACCTTATCCTTAGAAATCCCGTAATATTTTACGACATCGTTCTTAGTTGTCTCCGAAATAGCGATTACCGCATCGGAAGAACGGAGAGCGCGTCAAACGAAGAGATTGAAAGCGAAAACGTTAATGAAACTGTGATGCTTCTTGAAGAGCACGGGAGTGATGTCGAAAATTGTCGTCACTACTTTGTATTTGCGAAAAAAATCGAAAGTATGGGGACCGATAGTATTGAAATCGTGGACTAAATCGATTTTACGCCTCCGAATTTCCCGAGGAATCAGGAAGAATTTTTTCCAAGCCATCCAAAGCCCGGAAAAAATTGGGAGAGACGTGGGCGAAGTGAAAAAAATATCCTCAACCCCCTCGAAAAGCGGGTTCTCTCTCATATGGAAGAAAACGTACTCGTGCATTTGATCTTTCTTGAGGTTCTTTACGAGTTGTTCGCAATAAACCGAAATGCCTGTTTTACTCTCGAGATCCACGGGATCGCAGACTATCGCTATTCGCATAAATTAGTTTTCGGTTTTAAGTACGTATTTTCTCCAAAATTTAGAAAATACGGAATAGAAGCCCAATTTGGTTGCGAACGTTCGCGCAGGCCAAACCACGTTGCATACGAACCACCAATCACGGGCGAACGAATTAAGTTTTTTCGTACATGACTCCGAAAGAGCGTACGTTTCGACAAGGTAATTGACGAGCATCCGCATGTCGGCAGCGATTTTGCTGTTAGGGCGCCATCAATGATTGTCCATTTGGCAGAATACCAACCGCGGTTCTTCGATGATGCAGATAACGTTCTCGTCATAAAGACGCGAGAATATTACGAGAATGTAATGGAAATAGTGTTTGGAAAGTTCTTCTTCGGTACAGACATTGCCAATAACGAAATCATATGATTTTCGAAAATGGGCGGTATTGAAGCAAAACACTGACATGAAGGAGATGTAATTTCCTTTGTCGGCATCACGCGAAGGTTCATTGAGTCAGAAATACGTTCCGAAATCAGAGAAGCCGGCAAATGAAAGAACACTGCGAACCTTGGGTTCGAAAGTCTTGCATTCGGTGATATCTCGGAATGCAAGACGATTGCATAGCGCAAGGGCGGGTTTTTTTTCTTTAAGTGCGGAAGTCATGATTTCAAGGGCATCATTCCACATGAAGTCGTCACTGCCGACAATCCAAGTATATTCGCCCTCAGACATGTCGATCGATTCGAGAATGGCCGGGAGCATTCCCACCGCGACAGGATTGCGCGAATATTTAATGTTCGGGTACTTCTTCTGGTATCCGCGGACCATCGATTCGGTACCGTCTTTACTCGGTCCGTCGTTGATCATAATCGAAACCTCGTCATCGAATCCCTTTTGGGTGATGATGCTTTCTAATAACCTGGAAAGCGACGCTGCCCGATTGTACGTTGGGATGCATATACAGATGAGCGGCTTCTTTTTCATCCTAGTAGGTGTCATATGGCCTATCGGTTAATCGTGGACATATAGAATTCGAAAGTTTTTCCCAATCATACGGAAAGCGGAACGGAAGGTTTCCATCCGAGCGAATTCGCCAGTGAAGAATCCAGCTTCCTCCTTAATCTGCCTTCGGGCTTGGAGGAATCGAAAACGACGTTTCATTCATAACCAACCAAATACCCTATGGATTTCGCGAGATTCGAGATGCTTACTTCCTGATCAGATCCGATATTGAGATACGAGGCCTCGGGAGGATTATCGAGAAAATGCAAAATAGCGTCGGCCATGTCGTCTACATAGAGAAAATCCCTGAGCGCGTTACCGGTACCCCAGACGACCACTTCGGAATTTCCTGCGTTCCTGGCCTCGAAAAACCTTTTCAGCAAAGAGCAGACGACGTTGGAACGCCCGTCTTCGAAAGTATCGCCCTCGCCGTACATGTTCGTAGGAACCAAGGAAAAAAAATCCCTTCCAGATTCGGTGCGGATTTTTTCACAAAGTTTCATGCCTGTGATCTTCGCAAGGGCGTACGATTCGTGCAAGGGATCGAAAGGTCCGGTGAACATCGCTGATTCCGGAATCGGCTGTTCGCAAACGCTGGGGTACACCGTACCACTCGAGACGAAAAGAAGCCTGGAAACTCCGTTCCTGTAAGAGGAATCGATGACCGCGTTCTGTATCGCGAGATTGTCGTGCAGCATCGAATACTGACCAGCCGCATGTGCCGCAACGCCTCCGACCTTCGCGGCACAAAGGACGACCGCGTCGGGGCGACGCGATTCGAAATAGGAAGAAACCGCTCGGACGTCGGACAAATCCAACTCCGCACGGTCCACGAGAAGAATGTTGCGGAATCATGCCGCCTCGAATCTCCTCGTAACCGAAGATCAAAGGAATCAAGCATGTCCCGCGATGAGTACTTTCGCGTTCCTATCGAGCATTTGGAGAACGGTTAGACGATTTCCACCTGCGGGAGCGGGAATACGAGGTGCCCTCCGGAAGCGAGGTATGCAGATTCGCGCTCGATGATGCCTTTGCGGAAGTGCCAAGGAAGCACAAAGTAGTAGTCGGGCTTCGCGGCGTGGGCTTCGGTTTCGGAAATGATCGGTATCTTGGTACCCGGGGAAGTCCTGCCGAACTTGTATTCGTTCACTTCCGCGATGCGCGGGAGCATTTCGTTGGTAATGCCGCAGTATTGGAGCGTGACGTTCCCCTTGGTGGAAGATCCGTATCCGTAAACGGTCTTGCCTTCTTCGGAAGCTTTCTTAAAGAAGTCGAGAACCTGCTTCTTGTGGGTTTCGATTTCCTCTCGGAATTTCGCGAAAACGGAACCGGAGGAATATCCCCCCTCCTCTTCGTGGCGGAGGAGTCTTTCGATTTCCGCGTCGTTCGCCGCGGCGTTGATGTCTTTGGATACGACGACCTGGAAACTTCCGCCGTTCACATCGTTGAGCGCGACGTCGACGATCTTCATTCCGGCGGCATCTACGAGCCACTTGATCTGCTTGAGTCCGTAGTATTCGAGATGTTCGTGGCAAACGGTATCGTACGAAACCATGTCCACCATGGTCGGCATGTAGCTCTGTTCGAGAATCCAGATTCCGTCGTCAGCCAAAGTATCCTTAACCTGGTTTACGAAATCGAGAGGTTCGGGGAGATCGTAGAACATCGAAATCGACGTGATGATCTTCGCCTTCTTGT
>JASDUA010000125.1:0-2280 GCA_041891375.1 Patescibacteria group bacterium | reverse complement strand
TGACCGCCGCACTGGAAAAGAAGTCGGCGATACGGTTAACGTACGACGGATAATAGCTCGCAAATTTTTTGGAAGTGGGATCGATGCCGAGAAGCAGGTATCCGTTATCGCCATAGCTGCTAAGAAGGGTGCCGTCGTTCGAGGCAATGTCGATAACGAGATCTCAGACTTCGAGATTGACGAAAGATTTCGCGCGTTCTGCAATGGTTCAAAGGTGGCGGACCATACCCTTGTTCAAGCCTGAACGGTATCCGTAATTATCCCCGTAAAGGGCTCCCATGTCGTAATCGTGCGCGAGCTGAACGAGTCCGCAGGAATCCTCTCCCGAGCATTTCACGAGCCTGAGGGGGCCTTTTTCGACTTCTTCCCCCGGCATGGGAAAGAGTCAGGTCAACGCGAGGTCGCCAAGGTCGAGAACGGTCTCGAGATGCGTGTTCTTGCAGATACGGCAACGGGTGATTTCCGTGTAAAGCATATTTCGGAATGAAGTTTGATAAACGTTTCGTAATTTCGGGTTCCTACGCTATTCGAGAAGCACTCTAGCGCATGCGATAGTGCGGCCCAAGCCTTCCTCAAGAGATATCTTCGGTTCCCAGCTTACAGATGATTTAAGTTTTTCTACATCGGCGAAGAAGGAAACCGGACCGCGGGGTTCCCCTCATCAGAATGAAAACGGAACTCAGAGCTGTTTAGCTATTTCTTCGACCACATCTCAGACCGAAACTCATTTTCAAGCCGCGACGTTGTAGGTTCAGCAGGCCTCCGAAAACATTATCGCTTCGATAGCACTCACCGCATCGTCAATATACAGGAAATCGCGAACGGGAACGGGAGTTTGGGCGGTAACGGCTCCTGTAGTCAATCACTGGTGGATCATTTCAGGAACGAGAAACGGCGAATTGATGAGCGCTTGTCCGGGTCAGTAGAGGTTTGAAAACCTGAGTATTACGGAAGGTATCGAGAACTTCTTAGAGAAAAAATTCACATACTCTTCCGCAACGCCTTTGGTAAAACTGTAGTTTCCGTAATAAGGAGCCAAAGGGGCTGATTCGCTTACCGGCGGATCATTATCGTTATCATAAAGAACAATGGAAGAGAAATGCACGAATTTCTGAATTTTTTTTTGATGAGAGCAAAAAAAGAGAACGTCTTTGGTGAAAGCGACATTCATTTCTTCTGCCAAATCAAAATCCTCGCAAAACTTCTCACTGGAAAGCGCCAAAGTATGCACCACGTAATCAAAATCGTTGGGCAATTGCGAAAAATCAAAACGTTTGCTACGTTGAACGACGTAATTCGTCGCCCCTTCAACAGCATTTGGTGATACGTTGTGTATTTGCAGATCCGGATAGTTCTCCGAAAGGCGTTTCAATAGGGTTTTTCCTATGAAACCGGTACCTCCGGTTATGAGTAATTTCTGTGGCATGACTGGAGGCTATTACTATTTATCCGCCGATTAGACAAACAAGGACGTCATTTCAGAAGCGTATTTTTTCCAAGACACGTTTTCCTTGACAAAGTCCGTTCAATTCTTAGAAAGCCGGTCTATTTCTTCTCGACTATCCATCAAACGAATAATGCTCTTTGCGAATTCCTCGGGATTCCGAGTTGAAGCTATGAGTGCATTATCCCCATTTGTGAGTATTTCGCTAGCCCCGCATCCATCAGTCACTACGGCAACGCAGCCACATGCCATTGCCTCAAATACTGCCAACCCCCAGGTTTGTGGATTATTCGGGAAAAGAAAGGCGTCCGCCTCCGCATATTCTTTTTTCAGGTCAGCTTCGCTTACCCTTCATAAGAAAGACACTTCGTCAGATAAGCCTTCTTTTCAGGTCAGTTCCAGTATCTCCGAAAAATAAATCGGGTCGGAAGACTGGTTGCCGACAATATGGTATCGAAAATTGATGCGTCCGGTTTTTTTTACGATACCCAAAGCAATAATGGCGTCTTCGAAGCGCCGATGGCGAAAAAAGATGCTCGCTGAAAGAAAATTCACAGTATCACCCTGACTCCTAACCTTTCTATCCGACAACGTGGTCAGGAACTGCTCGGAATTAATTCCACTACGGATGATTCTCGCATCAATTCACAATACGTTTTTTGCCCATTTCTGTGTTCCACTGTCCAGTACGGCAACTCCGTCCATGAGATTGGCATATGAACGCAATCGCGAGAAAAGAATGCGGTTCATCCAATAATAGAACACTTTCAAAGGAAAAGGTTTTCATAAATGCGCATTTTTATGATCGAATCCGATCCAAACCGGATCGTTCATCA
>JASDUA010000124.1:0-2005 GCA_041891375.1 Patescibacteria group bacterium | reverse complement strand
GCGCTCCTCATCCGATAATTTCCGAACATGAAAACCCCTGACGCTCGGAAAATCCTCTCCGAATTGAAAGACGTCCACGGATTCGTATCCGCCGACGACGAAAAAATCCTCGACGTCATTTCCAAAATGGCGGCCGGCAAACCGGACGTGCGCGCCGACGCCCGGTTTCTGGAATACCTCAGGAGCCGGCTCCTTCTCGAAGCCGCCGAGAACGCGGTATCGCCGGGATGGCGGACCTGGCGGTCTTTCGCGAAATTCCTTTCGGTTCCCGTAGCGCTCGCCGGCATCGCCGCGATCGCCGGAACCCTCGGACTCTTCGACGTAACGAAAAATCCCGACCGCCTCGCCGTTCCCACCGGAACGCAGGTTCCCGTTTCCACGGACGCCGCCAAAGAAAGCCCGGCTCCTAGGAAATCCGACGCGGGTGCCGATCTCGTCATGACCGACGCGTCGAAAAACGCCTCGCGACCGACGGAATCCGCAAGGCTCCCCTCGCTCAAAGGCGTACCAGAAACGAAGCCCGTCACCGCTCCCGCAAACGCCCGAAAACCGGAAAAGGCGGCGGAAGCCCCCGCGACCGACAACACGCTCGAGAGCGTGGATTCCGGAATCTCGAACATCGTCGGGGACTCCGCCGAAAGCGCGAAAACCGACGTGCCGATGGCGGATTCCGCGGATTCCATGGGATTCTCGGCACCGATGGCCCTGACGGCGCCCGCGGGCGGAAACGCCTTGAAGATGGGAGTTCCGTCGAACGTTCCGGTGACCGAGTACCGATATTCGTTCTCGGGAACCCTCCCGACGGTAACGAGCCCGATGGACGTTTACGAGCGTACGGCGAAAACCCCGCTTCCCACGTTCCCCAAGGCGCTGGAAATGGGCATGTCGGTCTCGGCGGATCCGGATAACGGGTACGTCACGGTCATGCGCGATTACGACAAATGGCCGGAAGTGCCGTGCACTGCCGAAACGTGCGGAAAGATGTTGAAAGCGAGCGACGTTCCGGGCGATTCCGTCATCGTTTCCATCGCGGAAAGTTTCGCGAAGGAAATTGGCGTCGATCTTTCGGGATACGGAAAGGCGCGGGTGGATTCGTCTTGGAAAAACGCCCTCTCGCAAACGTCGGACCCTTCGTTCAAGATCGTTCCCGAAAATCTGACCGTGACCTTCCCGAGGAAAGTCGGCGGATATGAAATCCATGACGATTCCGGCTATCCGGTGGGCGTCACGTTCATCGTGAACCATTCTACCAAGCGCGTACAGCAAGCCATCGGCATCGAGGTTTCGACCCTTTCGTCCGTGAATTCGGTGAACGGACTCGACGCGGCTTCCGTGATTTCACACCTCACGAACGGCGGAAGCGCCGAAGCCCCCGCGTCCGAATCCGGCGCGACGATCGTGGATATCCCCATGTCCCGGGCGACGCTCGGCTACTCCCTCCAGTATGCCGAAAAGAATGGAAAATGGATAGAATTCTACGTCCCCTCGGTCTTCTTCGAAACCGACAAGACCCCGAAATCCGGAGAATATTTCCGAACCCGCGTAATCGTTCCGCTCGCGGACGTGGCGAGGAAATAAGAAAATTGCTTTTTCTTCGGAAAACCGTATCGTCCACGTTAATAAAACGTAAAATACGAATATGGCTTCCGAGTCGAAAAAAACGTATTCGCGCCTCGCCCTCGCGACGTGCGCGGCGATGGTTACGGGATACGCCGTAGGGTACGCCGCATGGGTGAACATGCCCGCGGTCCATTCCGGTGACGTCCTAACTTCCACCGGATGGAACGACCTCGTGGGGAACGTCAATTCCGTGAACGGAAAAATCGGCACGCTCACGGCGGGAAAATCCTGCACGAGCGACGGTACGAAGATCGATTGCGTAAATGCGAAACAGACGGTCGTCTTAACCGATTCGGCCAATTACAGCGCAGGTACTTCCTGGACCCTTGGCCCTTCTTTCACCGTTCCGGGAACTTTCAAGGCAGGATCCCAAGTCAAACTCAGC
>JASDUA010000123.1:11302-12490 GCA_041891375.1 Patescibacteria group bacterium | reverse complement strand
ATTCGAGGCTGAAATTCGCCCCCATGACCTGCGGCACGGCGTACATTTCGGCGTATTTCGTCCAACCGAAAACGCCTCCGGCGGCGACGATGGCCGCGATGGCGGCTACCGCTGACCCCTTGAGGCATTTTTTCCTGAACGCCGCATCGGCGAATTTCGCCCGGATCCGGGCGCAAATCGGAAGTTTTCCGGCAGTCGCCGGTTTCGTTTCGGGCGCCTTGGCGGGCGCGGCTTCGGAAACGTTTTTTTTCTTATTGGCCATATGCCGGACGGTTATGGGCGTATTAGCGAGATAGTAATCCGAAAGATGCCGTTTACAACGGCTCTTTGACCTAATACGAAAAACCCTTACCATCGTGACATGTTCGCGAAATTTCCTTACGGAGAACTGCTCGTCTGGCACGAAAAACACGGCCGCCATACCCTGCCTTGGCGCCAAGGGTTGGGGAATTTCGACGAAAAGGCGCGCGGATACCGGGTCTGGCTCTCGGAAATTCTCCTGCAGCAAACCCAAGCGCCGCGGGTCGCGCCGTTCTTCGAACGCATGATCGAACGCTTTCCGACGGTGGAATCCCTCGCACGAACCGATTTCGAAACCTTCTTCCCCTACTACGACGGCCTCGGGTACTAGTCCCGCGCCCGAAACCTGCTCGCCGCCGCGAAAAAGGTCACGGAGGAGTTCGATTGAACATTTCCCAAGGAAACCGAACTCCTGCGGACGCTCCCCGGAGTCGGCCCTTACACGGCAGAAGCGATTAGGGCTTTCGCGTACGGAATCCCCACCCTCCCCTTCGATACCAATCTCGAAAAAATATTCTCGCGCTACTATTTCGGTTCGCGGTTCCGAAAGCTGACGGCGGACGAAAAAGCCGAAATCACCGAAGGATTCTTGAGCTCCGGCTTCGATTCGCGCACGGTTTCGGGGGCGCTCATGGATTTCGCCAATATCGTCTCATTGAATTCGGTAGCCAAGGTCGAATGGAACGGGTACCCCCTCCCCGGTTGCCGCTTCGCGGAAAGTCGCGGCTCGCTCGAAGACCGGCCGAAAAAACGTCCGGAACGTTTTCCCATGAAGGACAGCGTGCTCGTGGCCATTTTGGCCGACCATTCGGGAAAAACCCTGCATTCCGCGACCGAAACCGGATACGCGCCGTTTTTCGTACCGCCGACCGAAGGCGACCCGCGAGA
>JASDUA010000123.1:0-11292 GCA_041891375.1 Patescibacteria group bacterium | reverse complement strand
TTCGGCCAAAGGGCTTTCGGTTTCGGTAAGGCCGCCCTACAGCAAGGGATTTCTCGACGGCGCGCCGCTCGCGTTCTTCCGCTGCCGCGTACAGACGGGGTCGCCTTCCGGAAGCGGACGCCCGGGTTCGGATTTCGAAACGTGGTGGAAGAAAGAATCGGAAGGAAGGGAAAAAGACTTCTCGAAACTTCCGTAATTCCGAAAAAGAATTTTCCCAATTTTAAAAAAAAGGTTAAAGTTGTGATAATAAAGTAGGATTTCCCCTTACCATTTCGTTCGACTCCTATGAAAAACCTGAAAGCCGCCGTTTCGAAAAAAATCGAAGACGTCGCGAAGGGCATTCGCGTAGGTATCGGAATATGCATTGCCATGGCGACGTTCTGAGCCGTTGCGACCTACGGTTCGGCGACGTTCTGAGCATTGCCGAACGCGACGTCGTGAAGCGGCGTTTCGGCGTCCGCATGGAACGACATCGTCAGCCACGTGAACCAGATCGCGAATCGGCCGGGATTGAGAATCAAGAAGGCGTATTCCGCCCTGGTCACGTGAATCACTTACCATACGACGACCCCGACCAATACCTACGCGATTCCGGTATCCCTCCCCGCGGATACGAAAGCGGTAATCCTGAGCGTCCGGTATAACCACGGGGGTGGTGCCGACCACGGATACCTGAATTTCTACGCCTACCAGCAGAACGCCACCGCTGCGGACGACAAGGCGTATTCGACCAACTATCACTACAACGATTACTACAACTCGGACTACTACGAAATCATCGTCCCCTGGAACAACACCGGTAACGGGAATTCCGTAACCATCCAGGTGACGGACTCCTACAATACGAACGGGAACAACACCTACTCGATCTATTACGCGGGCTATATCGCGGAAAGTTAGCAAAATCGTCCGTTCCCGGTCTTTACAAATCCCCCGTTATCCGTAAGTTCGACACGAACCCGGAGACGGGAGATTTTTTTGCCAATACAAAACGAAATTACGAAAGGGGCTCAACCGATGTCCAAGCAACTCTGCAAAGATTGGTCGGGATACACGCTCATGGACGGCATGGGAAAGGTTACCGTCCAGATCCGCAACGGCTACTTGTCCACCGGGTACAAAACCGCGACCGACGCCTTGCCCGCCTTCATCCGCTGTTACGAATCCGCCGGGAGCGACGGGAAACCCGTCCGGAAATGGGTCCAAGGAATCTCCGAAACCCACATCCCGGAATTGGACGGCATGTTCCCCAACGCCGTCGTGCAACACTACCGGAAACTCGCCCGCGAAGCCCAGGCCCAAAAAGAAACCGAAGTTTCCCGCGTCGAAGTTCCCGCCGGAAATTCCCATTCCGGACACGCGACCCGTTCGGCAAGCCATCTCGGCATGTCCGCCCGGGCGTAAAACCCTTTAGAGTCGTCCGTTATCCAACGTCCGTCTCAGGTCCCCGCCACAAGCGGGGGCTTTCTTTTTGCCATTCCCGCATACAATCCGAAGCGAACGAAACCCCATGCTTTTCAAAAAAACCGCCCAATATTCCGCCGTCTTCGCCTTCGCCTTCCTCTTGGCGTTCGCCATTTTCCGGTACGCATTACCCTTCGAATTGCCGGACGAACCGTATTCGACCGTCATTCTCGACCGCCATGGGAACGAAATCGGCGAAACGCTGTCCGAAAAAGGCGTCCGACACCGTCCTCTCGCCTATTCGGACATTCCGGAATTCACGAAAAACGCCCTCGTCTCCCTGGAAGACCGCCGATTCTTCTCGCATTTCTGACTCGACCCGGTAGGCATCGCCCGGGCGTTCTACCGGAATTTCCGGTACGGATGAATACGCGAAGGTGCCTCCACGCTCGATACCGGGCTCGTGCGCAACGCCCTTTGGATCGAAGGCGACCGTACCTGGGGAAGGAAAATCGCCGAAGCCGTTTATGCCCTGCGGCTCGACGGAAAGCTTTCGAAAGAATCTATTCTCGCCGAATATCTCAACCGCGTTTCGTACGGAAGGCTTTCCAAAGGCTACGCCGCCGCCGCGAAAAGCTATTTCGGCAAAGATCCGAAAAATCTCACGGAAGCCGAACAGATCGCGCTTCTCTCAATGGGGAAAAACCCTTCGAAATACGACCCTGTAAAGAATCCCGCCGCTTTCCGGGAACGTTTCGAAAACGTGGCCGAAACGCTCGCCGAAGCTTGAGTCCTTCCGAAGGAAAAACTCCCGCTCGTCATCGCGGAAAAGCTTTCGTTCCCCATTCCGAAAAACGCGCTCCCGTACGTGGCCGATTCCATAAAATCGAAAAAAATCGCCGTCGACGCCGACGGAAAGGCGTTTTTGAAAACTTCGATAGATCTGAATCTCACGAACCAAGTTCAAAAAATCGCCGACGCGACGCTCTCGGAAATCGCGTGGCGCAACGTCTCCGCCTACGCGGTGCTGATGGTCGACCGCGAGACGAAGGAAATCCTCGTGCTCATGGGCGGCGCCGATTACTCGTCCGCCGAAGGCGGCCAAGTGAACGCCGTCTTCGCTCCGCGGCAAATCGGTTCGACCGCCAAGCCGTTCACGTACCTCTTAGCCATGCAGGACAAGGGCGTAACGCCCGAAGACACGGTACTCGACCTTCCGGTAGCGTTCGAAACCGCCGAAGGGACGCCCTACGAACCCAAAAACTATTCCCTCTCCTACCGATGACCGGTAACGGTCGCCGAAGCGCTCGCGGGAAGTCTCAACGTGCCTGCCGTAAAGATGGCGGAAAAAGTGGGCGTGGGCGAACTTTTGAAATTCCTGCGTTCCATAGGGATTTCCACCCTGACGGAAGACGGTGACCACTATGGCCTCGCGCTCACGCTCGGCGTGGGCGAAATCCCGCTCTACGAACTCCTCCGGGGATACACGGTATTCTCGGACGCGGGAACGTTCTGCGATTTCGTCATCGTTCCGGGCGAGCGGCCTTCCTGCCACAAGGCGGCCAAACCCGAAGCGGCGCTGAACGTCGAAAAGATCCTCACCAACCGGTCTTTCAAGCTCCGCGAATTCTGAGCGCTGACCGCGCTCGATTTTCCCGAGCATTTCGTGTTCGTGAAAACGGGGACTTCGCGCAATTTCCGTGACAACTACGCCGTCTGATATACCAAAAAATACCTCGTCGCGGTTTGGAGCGGCAACAAGGACGGATCGAACATGAAGGGGGTTTCCGGCGCCACGGGCGCGGGCGAAATCTTTTCCCGCATCGTCACGACGCTCGAAGAACCGGGGGGCGCTCCGGCGGACGTCGCGCTCAAAGCGGATGCCTGAGCCTATCTCGAAATTCTTTCCCCGCTCGGGTGAACGCGGTATTTCGCCGATCCGGGCCTCCCCAAAGGCACGCAAGTTACGCAACCGAAGTTCGCCACGGGCATCGGTTTCGACCGTTCGGAATGGACGCTCGACGGAAAACCCCTGCCGAAAGCCGGAATCGTCATCCCCGACCTCGCGAAATGAGGGCATTCTTTGACGGTCACGCTTTGGAAATGACGTGCCAAAGTCGGAGAAAAAACCGTGGAATTCAGCGTGGATACGGATTCCAAAGAGTAAAATTCACGTTGAAATTTCGACTTGCAATGCGTGGGGGAATTTTGGTACAATGGTACGAATACCCCCTATCCAATACCCATGAGGTACGAAAAAAACGGTAACGGCGCGCTGCGCTCCGTTTCTTCGAAAATACGGTTGGCCGGCTTCACCCTTGCCGAACTCATCGTCGTCGTCACCATACTCGCCATCCTCGCTACCGTCGGGTTCTTGGCACTTTCGTGATACTCTCAGGACGCGAAGGATTCGGCTACGAAGGCGAACGTCCGCTCGGTACAGACCGCCATCGCCTCCGAAAGCGCGGTTTCGAACAATTCGCCCCGGTACTACATCGTGCACGACACGGGAGCGGCGCTTTCAGGCGCGTTCGTCTACGTCGACGGAAGCCCCGTAGCGCTCACCGGCGGAGACTGGAACGTTTCGGGAACGAACTATTCCGCGGGCAACCCCGACTACGTGAAACTCCGGCTCAACGCGGACAAATTCAAGACCGCGTCGCTGGGGTATCCGACGGCGTTCGCCGCCTATGATCCGAAGTACCTCGCCGTCTGAGCCATGGACGCGGTCCTTTCGACCGTCAACGGCAAGAAGCGCGCAACGTCGTACTTCCAAGTAGCGGGGATTTCTCCGGCTACCGGTGCGGTGTCGGTTTCGGGAAACTATCCCACGTCTTCGGGCTCGGTTTCGGGTCTCGTAAGGGATCCCGGTTCGACCAGCTCTACGGGCGCCCTCATCGACGGAACGAAATCGGGATCCGCTCCGACGTGCCAGGCATGATTCGCGTGGGATTACGGATCCTCTTCGTGCCAATCCATGTTCGTCACGGCAGTTTGAGGCAACGTGACCACGGCGACCGTCTGAGGCGTGAAATACAAGATCCATACGTTCGTTTCGGGAACCTCGACTTTCCAAGTCACCGCGGCTCCGGCAGGAGCGAAAATCGAATACCTCGTCCTCGCTTGAGGCGGAGGCGGAGGCTATTCCGGTAACGGAGGCGGAGGCGGAGGCGGAGGAGCGGGCGGTCTGCTTTCGTCGACCGGTTTCGCCGTAACGGCGGGAAATTCCTTCAACGTATCCATCGGAGCGGGCGGATGAGCGGGCGGAAACGGCGGCAATACGACCTTCGGCGCGATCGTCGCGCATGGAGGCGGTGCGGGATGAGTCGGCGCCAACGCTTCCTGACAATCCGGCGGTTGCGGAGGCGGAGGCAATCCCATCGGCGGAGGATACGGAAACGGCACGTCCGGCGAAGGCTTCCGCGGAGGATACGTAGGCGGGCTCAACCAGGGCGACAACGGCGCCGCGGGCGGAGGATGAGTAGGCGGAGCCGGGTACGACAATACCTGGTCGAACGCCGGAACCCCGGGAGGCCCGGGACTCTCTTTCGACATCTCCGGAACCAGCGTTACGTACGGAGCCGGCGGATACGGAGGCGGAGGCACGTATTGGTACACTGGCGCCGCCGGAGCGAGCGGATGAGCCAATACCGGTAACGGAGGCGGAGGCGCCGGTCCGGGAGGATCCGCGGGATCCGGAGGTTCCGGAATCGTCATCGTCCGCTACCCGACGCTTTAATGTCCCGATTTTTCTCGAAAATGCGAAACGCGCGCCGTTCCGAAAAGACGTACCCCTTGGCAAAAACGGGAAAGAAGTTTTTTCGGGCTTTCACTTTGGCTGAACTCATCGTAGTCGTCACGATTCTCGCCATATTGGCCACGGTGGGATTCTTGGCGCTTTCCGGATATACGCAGGACGCCAAGGATTCCGCCGTAAAAACGAACGTGAGGTCGCTGATGACGGCCGTCTCCTCGGAATCCGCCATGACCAACAATTCCCCTCGCTACTACGTGGTCCACGATACTTGAGCCGCCCTATCCGGAGCGATCGTGTACGTCGACTCGAACGCGGTAGTGCTCACGTGAGGAAATTGGAACGTCGCGGGAACGAACTATTCCGCCGGCAATCCCGACTACGCGAAATTGAAATTGAATCCCGAGAAATTCAAAACCGCCCGTTTCGGATTTCCCGCCGCGTTCGCCGTATACGATCCGAAATACCTCATGATCAGGGCTATGGATTCGGCATTGACGGCATCGAACGGCAGATCGAGAACGGTTTCGTATTTTCAGGTCGCCGGAATTTCGCCAGCAACGGGAGGGGTTTCCGTGACGGGAAACTATCCTGCGGCGGCCGGTTCGGTCGCGGGCCTGATAAAAGATCCCTCGTCTTCCAGCTGAACGGGCGCGCTTACCGATAGTTCGAAATCGTCCGCGACCATCCCGTCGACGAATCCCGGAGCGTTCTCCCTGACGCACGTACCGTGATCCCGGAATTTCTCGTTCACCTGGACGTGATGAACGAACAACGGCAGTTGCAAGCTCCAGTATTACAAAGACGGGAATACGTGGACGGACGTCGGAGGTAGCGCGTACAATTGCGATTCCAACGTCACGGGGCAATCCGCGTCGCTTCCGTCCGGTTCTTTCAACTCGGCGACCTGGAGCTCGATTCCGGTACGGGTGGTTCGTACGGCGGACGGAGCGGCGATCGGTACGTTCGCCCAAAATCTCACGTGCTCGGCGGTCGCGGTATCCGTAAGCGCGACGCCCGACGTCGACGAAGACTGCAACGGACAATGGGACAATACCGTACTGGTAGCCAGCCTCGGCAGCAACCGCTGCGTCTACTGGGAACATTTCCCGGGCGTTTCCGACTGCTCCTGATCGCCCAGCAGCGCGAGCTGGAGCCTTACGGACCCTTCAACCCTCGCGTATTGGTACAACGGCTGATGCCGGTACGACGGGGCTCCGTACAGCCGGAGGCTCACCGGATTGGATACTGCGAACTGTCCGACGTACCGATAAGGAAAACGGCCCCCGAACGGGGCCGTTTTTTAGTTCGATTTCTCGTACGCGGCGACCGAAGCCGCTCAAACCAACAGGAATCCGAACAGGACCGCTACGGCCTTCAGCGCGGCCGAGGCGGAAAACTTCAAGAACGACACGGACGCGATGCCTCACCAGACGGCGGGGAAAGCGACCGCCGAGGCGGCCAAGAACGCCGAGGTCACGTAGAACAAGAGCGTATGGAGTGCCTGACGGCGGAGAAACGATTTCGTCGCGCCGATGGCGGAATAGGCTTTCTCGCGGGCCGTGCGGAATCCCCTGAGGGACGACAGCGCGGCGATGCCAACCGTTACGGAAAGCAGGGCGATAGCAGCAAGGAAGGCCCATACGGCGGGCAGTATCCGATTCGCGGACGAACGGACGATTTCCACCGCTTCGCGTACGTCCACGAACGAAACGTAGGATCACGAGAGCTTGAGCGTTTCGGCCTTGAAAGCATCGACGTCGGGCGTCGAAGCGGCCACGAAGTACGAAGGCGGAACCTTTGAGAATTCCCCCGGAGCTACGGAGAAATAGAAGAACGGGCGGATCCCTTCGCGGTCGCTCGCGCGGACGTTGACCGCTTTCAGATCGAATTCGCGCCCCATGACGGAGAACGTCACCGTATCCCCCACCCCGATTCCGAGACTCCTGGAGAATTCGTCGTCGAGGGAAACTTCGCCGATCTTCACGTCCCGTTTCTCACCGTCGATGACGACGTCGGGCAATGGTGAAGACGTGACGTTGAATTCGCGGGAGAACTCGCGGGAAGGCTCTCCGTTCAAATGTTCGGAAAGCGTCTTTCCGTTGATTCTCGAAATGCGCGCCCGGATGATCGAATACGATTCGGATTTCGGGAATTCCTTACGGACCGCGGAAGCGTCGGCTTCTTTCAGATTAATGGCGAAAACGTCGTATCCCGACGAGGACAAGCGCTGGAGTTCGCTAGAAAAATGGAACGCGAGCGATGAGAACGAGGCAAGGAGCACCGCGGGAACGAGGAAGGCGGAAACGACCGGAAATGCCGGACTTCCGGGCGAGACGGCGAGACGGACGGCATCGGTAAAGGCGAAGTCTTTCGTTTTCGCGAGGGAGAACGCGCGGGCGACGAGCCGAATGGAAAAGTACGCGAGAAGCAACACGGCCGCGGCGGCGGCGATGACGGAAAACGATTTTCCCGCGGACGCGACGAGCGGCAATCCAGAAATGAGGAACAAGAACAGAAACGACGCGGAAAGCGCGGCGACGGAAGCCGCGACGGCGTCCCGGAGTTTCGGGAGCTTGATTTTCGGTTCGCCCAAACCCGAGAGCGGCGGCGTGGAGAAAACGGATGCGACGCCGGGGATTACGGCAGGAAGAATGACGAACGGGAACGTTTCCAAGAGACGCAGGATTTCCCGCCATCCGACGCTCGGAATCCCGAAGGATTCGGGAATCGGAACGTACCGGAGTCCGACGCTCGCGACGAACGCCGCGAGAATCGCCGCGAAGGCCGCGGCCGCGATGAAGAACGCCGCGAAGGCCGCCGAAACGGAATACCTTGAAGCGCCGAGAATGCGGAGGACGGAAAAATATCTCCGGTTCGAAATCCATACGGCCTTCGAGAAGAAGAACGCCGCAGTTCCCGCGAGGAAAAACACCACGGCCATGGCTTCCGAAACGTAGGCGGAAACGTCGTCGACGATCCGGGCGGCACCCCCGGCCCCTCCCCGGAAACTGCGGACGCGGACGTTCGAAAGGCGAGGATCTTCTTTTAAGGCGACGGTGAGCGCGTCGGCGGTTTTTTCGTCTTTCGTCTTCGCCAATATCGAAAAATCGGCCCGGGAAAGGGATTTGATTTCCGGAACGGAGATGGCGGCCGAATACGAAACGATGACGGTGCCGTTGTCTTCCCCAAACGAAAATCCCGACTCCGGGGACTTGGATACCACCCCCTCGGAAACGAGGTTCTTGCCGAAGAACGGAACGGTTCCACCGGAAGCGAAACGGGCCAAGAACGCCGAATCGGCGAGGAATCCCTTTTCCGAAGGAATCGCCTGGGTCGTTACGGAGCGCGGTTCGGGAGTTTCGGCGCCCGTGGGAACGAATTGAAAATCCCCGTAATACGGGTATCCAGGTTCGACGCCTACGAATTTCAGGAGCGCCGTTTTCCCCTGCTGGTCGAACAAGGTCGAAGAAAAAGCGATCTTGCGGGAACAGTCGGAAGAAAAGGCTTTGCAGATTTCGAAAACCGCCGATTCCTGCGCTTCCGAAAACGGAACCCCGGAAGAGACGGCCACGTCCGCTCCGAGCGACGGACGGGCTTCGAGTTCGACCTGGGAAACCACCGCCTTCGAAAGCGAATCGACCGCGAGAAACACCGAGAAAGCGATGAAGAAGGCGCAGAACGCGGCGAAGAATTCACGTTTGGACGCACGGAATGCCGTATGGGCGAACGAAAGGAACATGTTCTCGTGTGCGGAAAATAAGCGGGCATAGTACTCCGAAGCCCGTCCTGCGCAAATATCGAAAAAATCCGCCGTTTTCATGGGCTCGACAAAGAATTAACAACTGGTAAACTACGCGCGTAATCCGTTTCACGGGGGTCCATGAAAAAACTCGAAAAGATCAAGGGGTTCACGCTCGCGGAACTCATCGTCGTCGTCACGATTTTGACAATTCTCGCCACGATCGGGTTCTTGGCCCTCTCGGGATATTCGCAAGACGCGAAGGAATCGGCCGTGAAAACGAACGTGCGTTCGGTCTATTCCGCCATCGTGAGCGAAAGCGCGGTCACGGGAAATTCTCCGCGCTATTACGTCGTCCACGATCCGAATTGGGCGCTCTCGTGAGCGGTGGTCGCTTTCGCGGAAGGTGCCGTCACCCTGACCGGCGGCGATTGGAACGAAACGGGCACGAACTATTCGGCAGGAAATCCCGATTTCGTGAAACTCAAGATGAATCCCGCGAAATTCAAGGTCACCGGACGGCTCGGATCATGGGAAAAACTCGCATTCGGCGGTTTCGATAACGCGGAGGCCGCCACGGTCGATTCGGCATTGCCGATCGTCTGAGCGGCGGACGCTACCGAAAAGGCGTCGAACGGGAAGGCCCGCACCAAGTGATACGTGCAAGTGGCGGGAATCCCGAGTTCGGGAAACGTGAGCGTTACGGGCAATTTTCCCGTGGGAATGTCGGGGTCGGTCACCGGGCTCGTCAAAAATCCCAATTCCCCGAGCCTCACTGGCGCGCTCGTCGATTCGACGTCGGCGTCCGTTCCGAAAATCCCGGCTTGGATGGGAACCGGAACTTCCGCCGATCCTTGGAAGAAATGAGACGGGACGGTCCTCACGAGTTGCAACGATTACCGTACTTCGATTCCGACCGCACCGCACGGCGAAGCATGGAGCACGACGGTCTGAACCGGCCAAGACGGAGCCTACTACATAGATCCCGACGGCGCGGGAAGCGCCGTCACCCCGTACGTGACCTACTGCGACATGACGCTCAAGGGCGGCGGGTGGACGTTGCTCGTTTCTCCGCAGCTTGCGGGAGCCACGTACAACCGCGGAGGAAATTTCTATAACGGCACCGCGGGAACGAATACGAATTTCACCCAGGCCCCCTGAGTGACCATCAATTCCGGCGACCTTGAAAAAACCATCAAGAACCTGGGGTTCCGGCATATCCGAATGAAAAATTCCTCGGACGGCACCGCCGATATCGTGTACGAATCGTCGAACCCCACTTCGACCTTCGCGCAGAAACGGGCGGCCACGACCTCCTGGCTCCCGAACGGATATTCCTGCCGCGTCGCGATGGGCTTGTCGTGATCGCTTCCGTGATCGCATTCGTATTACGACGTTGACGCGCTCTATTGGAATCAGGCGTACGGCGGCTCGTACACATACACCGAAGGCTTGCTCGTCTGTCCGTACATCGTCGCGTACGGAGACCTCGTCTACGTCTGAATCTGAACGAGGTCCACGGCAACGAACGGATCGTACCCGTCAGTCGGCGGAAACGCGGTGGATTTCGCGTCTTGAAACGCCTCGCACCGCCAAGGCGCGGCGTGGGTCGACGTGTACGTACGGTAATCCGGTTGAAAAAATCCCGCCCCAATTTCTGGAGCGGGATTTTTCTTGGTGAGGTTAGCAACCCTTCTTGCGGAAGAATTCGACGAGGTCGGAAATCTTCACGGTTTCCTGAAGTCCGGTGTCGCGGTCACGGACGGTAACCTGGCCGGCTTCGCAGTTTTCCGGGTCTACGCAGATGGCGAACGGGATGCCCGATTCGTCAGCGCGGTAGTAGCGCTTGCCGATGGCGCCGGCTTCGTCGTATTCGCAGACGAAGTGTTCGGCGAGGAGCGAGTAGATCGATTTGGCTTCTTCGGAAAGCTTCTTCACGAGCGGCAATACGGCGACTTTCACCGGGGCGATGGCCGGAGCGAAGCGCATGACGACGCGCTTGCCTTCGCCTGCGTCGACTTCGTCGTACGCGTTCGCGAGAGTCGCGAGGAAGAGGCGGGTCAAACCGACGGACGGTTCGATGACGTAGGGGACGTACTTGGTGTTGGTGTACGGGTCGAAGTACGCGAGGTCGGACTTGGATTCCTTCATGTGGGCGTTCAAGTCGAAGTCGGTACGGTCGGCGATACCCCAAAGTTCGCCCCAACCGAACGGGAACTTGAATTCGATGTCGGTAGTCGCGGCGCTGTAGTGCGAGAGTTCTTCCGGAGAGTGGTCGCGGAAGCGGAGCGAGTCGGCCTTGATGCCGATAACGTCAGTAAGGAACGACCAGCAGGCGTTCTTCCAGAGGCCGTGCCATTTTGTCGTTCATCAGCTGTCTCAATTAATCCAA
>JASDUA010000122.1:6732-12627 GCA_041891375.1 Patescibacteria group bacterium | reverse complement strand
CTCCGACCCCGAGGCAGGACCAGTCGTACGCGCCGTCGGTTCCCACGAGGTCGGTTCCGCTCGCGGTTCCCGCCGAACAGAGCGAAGCGGAAGGGTAATCGTACGAATTCTGCGCGTTCGCGGCACCGCAAGCGCCGTTCGAAACCGCCGTCGTGGGCGAGTTGGCGTTCGAACCGTCCACGAGCGCTCCCGTCGACGCGGCGGAAGTTCCAGGGTTCGCCTTGATTAGGCCGGCCGAATATCCCGCCGGCGTTCCGGAGGTGGGGAAATTTCCGCTCACGGAGGCGGTTTTCGTCGAAGGGGAGACGGCGCCTACCTGAAAATACGAGCCGGAACGCTTCTTGCCGCCCGATTCGGTCCGGGCGAAATCCACCGCTCCGACGAACGCCGATTGCGGGTCGTACGCAGCGAAGGCGGATCCGATTCCCGGAACGTCCGACGAGGATATTTTGAACTTGTCGGGATTGAGCTTGAGTTTCGCGTAGTCGGGCTTCCCCGCCGTGTAATTGGAGTCCGCGGGCGCCTGTCCGACGTTGCCTCCGGTCAGCGGAATTCCCGCACCGTCGACGTAGACCATGGCTCCGGTGAGCGCGTAGTCGGGATCGTGGACGACGTAGTACCGCGGAGAATTGTTCGTAATGGCGCTCTCTGAAGAAATCGCCGTCTGGAGCGACCGGACGTTGGCCTTCACGGCCGAATCTTTGGCGTCCTGCGAATATCCCGACAGGGCGAGGAGCCCGATGGTGGCGAGAATGGCCAACACGGTGATGACGACGATGAGTTCGACCAAGGTGAAACCCCGGAACTTCCGAACGCCCTGCGCGCTTTTTTTCATGGGAGCGGTAAAAAAGAAATCCCCGGCATTGTACCGGGGATTCTTACGGGAATCAACGAAAATTTAGCGTGCTTTTTTCCAGGCGAGCAACGCTCACATGACGCCGAGTTCGAGCTGTTCGCCCTCGTCTTCTCCGGGCGCGTTTCCCGTTCGCCACGCGGTTTCGAACTTCACGAGCGCCGAGTAGGCGGCTTTCGAATTTCGGAATTCGGGATCGGTCATGCGGTCGGCTTTCGAAATCATGAACGCGTTCCCGGCGAGGATTTCGGCGATTTCGGCGTTGGTTTTCCCCGCGCGCCGGAGGAATTCGATATGGAGGCGGTTGCGCACGGTCCAGATGATCGAGGGGAGTACGGCGAACGGCGATTCCTTCGCGAGGAGCGCGCGGACGGTGGACATCGCGGAATGCACGTCCCCGCGGATGACGTGGTCGCCGATGGAGAATGCCTTGAAATCCGAAGACTGCGGCTCGGCTTCGTCCACTTCCTTCTCGCTGATGCGCGCGTCGCCGTATCCGAGGTAGAGTTTTTCGACCGTCGTGCGGAGCTTGCGTTCGTCGAGGCCGCCCGTGACGCCTTTGTACTTGTCGGGTTTCACGTAAACGCGGTCGTAGAGCGCGAGCATGGCCTTCGGCGTGATGCCCGGAAGGTTGTCCGTGATGTAGGCTTTGGCGCCGGCTTCGTCCATGGCGGCGAATTCCTTCACCGTCCCCTCGGCGACGAGCTTTTTGTAGAGGGCGGAAACTTTGGCCGGATTTTCGGAGACGAAGATGGCGAAGGTCGATTCGGGAATCGAAGAAAACACCGAAAGCACCGCCGCTTCGATCTGCGCGGCAGGATCCGTGCCGACGTCTTCCGCCGGAGCGTCTTCGTCTTCCGAAGCCGCGACGCCCTTGCCTTTCTGTCGGGGGATCCCCTCGAAAATGACCAGGCGCTTTTCGGCGAAAAACGGGGTCGAGAGGAGTTCCGTAGCCACCGATGAAGCCGGCGTTTCGCCTACGCGCACCGTCGCGACGTTCATGTCGCCGAATTTTTCCACGAACGACGCCGTCCACGCCGAAAGGTTCTTCCGCAGCGCGGCGGAAGAGTCTCCGGTAAACAGGATGACGTTGCTCAGTTTTTCCAAAGTCGTGGGCTTTACTTGGCCGAGTATACCGTTTTCCGCAGAAAATCGAGGTCTCCCGAATATTCGTTCGTTTCTACGCGAATCTTTCCGTTCCCCGTGAAGACGAACGTGCCGTCCTTGTCGATTTCGAGGAATTTCCGCAAATCGGCGACTTCCGTTCCTGCCGCGAATTCGAACACGTACGAATTGCCCATCTTCCGGAGCGTCGCCACCTTGAGCTTCGCCAAACGGATGCGCGCACGGACGAGGAGGAAGAAGTTTTCCACCCCTTCCGGAAGCGTATCGCGGCCTTCGAGGAAGCCGTCGCGGGAGTAGTCGAGTTCCTTTTCGTCGCGCACCGATTCGAGCGAGCGGAAGAAGTGGAGTTTGTCGATTTCGGAGTCGAAGAAGGCGTCCGGGATGCCGTACGAGAAGTCGAGGTCGATCTTGGTATCCGGCGCACGTTTCTTACCGGTGGAGAGTTCCGCGATCTTTTCTTCGAGAAGGCGGAAGTAGAGCGGAAGGCCGGTTTCCTTAGTGCGGCCGGACTGTTTGAGTCCGAGGATTTCGCCCGCGCCGCGGATTTCGAGGTCGCGCATGCTGATTTCGAATCCGGCACCCAAATGCGAGTTCGAGGCGATGGCCACGAGCCGCTTCTTGGAGTCGTCGGGGAGGATTTCCTTGCGGTAGAGGAGGTGGCAGTACGCCTGCATGTCCTTGCGTCCGACGCGGCCGCGCAGCTGGTGGAGGCTGGCGAGCCCGAATTCGTCGGCTTCGTCGATGAGGATGGTGTTGGCGCGGAGGAAGTTGACCCCGTTTTCCACGACCGTGGTCGAAAGGAGGACGTCGAAATCGCCGTGCTTGAATTCGAGGATGCGGTCTTCGAGTTCGGTGCCGGACATCTGGCCGTGCGTGACGGCGATTTTCAGTTCGCGCGGAGCGCAGGCGTTGCGGATTTCGGTTTCGATTTTGGCGAGGGAACGTACGCGGTTGTGCAGCACGATGACTTGTCCGCCGCGTTCGATTTCCATTTCGATCGCGTTGCGTACCAAATCCTTGTCCCAGCGCGCGACGCTCGTGACGATGGGCTTCTTGCGGGGCGGTGGGGTCGTGAGGAGCGAAACCTTGCGGACTCCCGAGAGCGCCAAATTGAGGCTTCGCGGAATCGGGGTCGCGGAAAGCGAGAGGATATCGACGTTCTCGCGGAACGCGGCGATTTTTTCCTTATCCAAAACGCCGAAACGGTGTTCTTCGTCCACTACCAGAAGCCCGAGGTCGCGGAAACGGACGTCGGTCGAAAGCAGGCGGTGCGTGCCGACCACGATGTCGACCGTGCCGTCTTTGAGTCCCTTGAGGATAAGTCGTTCTTCGGCTTCGCGGGTGAAGCGGGTGAGTACGGCGACCTTCACTCCGTACGGTTCGAAGCGTTTTCCAAGGGATTCCGCGTGTTCGTACGCCAAAACGACGAGCGGGGAAACGAAGGCGACCTGCCGACCGTTCAATACCGACCGGTACGCGGCGTTCATGGCGACTTCGGTCTTTCCAAACCCCACGTCGCCCGAGAGTAGGCGGTCCATGGGTTCGGTTCCGGCGAGGTCGGCGAGGATTTCCTCGATGGCGCGGAGCTGGTCGGCGGTGTGCGGATAGAGAAACGCCTTACGGAAGGATTCTTCTTCATCGGGGCGCGCGACGTTCGGCGGACGGGAAGCGAGCTTGCGCTTGGCATAGATGTCGAGAAGTTCCACGGCGACCTTTTCCGCGTCCATTTCGGCCTTTTCGACGGCCTTTTTCCATTCGGTTCCTCCGAGTTTCTGGAGCTTCGGTTTGTCTTCGCCGATGTACTTGCTGATGCGGAAAACTTCGGAAAGCGGCACGAAAAGCACGTCGTTTCCGGCGTATTCGAGGCGGACGAATTCGCGTTCCGATCCTCCGAGCGTCTTCTTTTCGGTCCCGTGGAAAACCCCTACTCCGTGGTCGCGGTGCACGACGTAGTCGCCGGGTGCGATCTTCAGGAGGAGGTCCATGCGGTCGGCGACGGATTTGCCCGTGCGTTCTTTGACGAAAAGCGGGGAGAGCACGTCGTCGGAGAGGAACCATTCGGGATGACCTTCGTCATCCTGCGTTACGAAACTGCCGAGGCGGACGCCTTTGGGCGGATCGAAGTACGAGACGCGGGCTCGAGAAGCGGAATCCGCTTCCGTAAGGGCTTTCACGCTCTCCGGCCTTCGCGAAAAGACGTTCACCGCGCAGTTCGGGTTTTCGAGGATGGCGCGGAGTTCTTCTTCCGAATGGATTTCCGCGTCGCGCACGCCCAAATCGGGGGCGTCGCCCTTGGGGATTCCCCAAAAGACCGCCGCTCCGGGCAATTCTTTTCTGATGGCCGGGAAATGCCGGGCGAAATCGGGATCGTGGAAAAACACGGCCGCTCACTCGGCTGCCGCGGCGCTTACGCCGTCCGGCGAGTCGACGAGTCGTTCTCCCGGCGTGCGGTCCGGAAAAACGAAAGTCTGCGCGGAAACGGGTTTTCCGCCCAAGGTTCCTCCGATGGAAATGGAATCGACTTCGCCGTCGAAAAAGCTGACCATCACGCGTTCGCGGGAGGTGCGCACCGTGACGTTGTCGCCGTCGCGGCGGTACGTCCACGGGTCTGCCGAATACTCTTGGAACGCGTAGAGGAAAGTCAGGAGTTTCGAAACGAGCGCACGTTCGTCGAGCTTGTCGCCCACGGAAACGCGGAACGTCTTCTTATTCAGGAAATACGGCGAGAACCGTTTGGAATCGAAGATTCCGTAGGTCGAAACGAATTCGCCGCTTTGCGCGGAGACGAAGTCGAAGAGGCCGGCGTCGTCCTGGATCATGGCCGGAGCGGGCCGGAACGAATCGGCGGACCTGGCTCCTAACGGGGTTAAAGTCGCTGCGGTTCCGTCGATTCGTTCCATCCGAGAACCGGCCGAGAGCCGAAACGCCGTACTCGGAAGAGCGAGCACGTACTCCCGCGTTTCCGCGAAATGCCGGGCGGCGGACTGGTCGTCGAAGACGTGGAGGATTTTCTTATCCGCGGCGAATTTCCCGTCGACCAAAAAGGACCGGGAAAACGGGTTCCCCGATCCCGAAAAGCCGTCTCATTCGGAAATCGTGCGCAATTTTTTGTCGGATTATACCTTCATGATGTCGGCCTCCTTCTTAGCGAGGAGTTCGTCAATCTTTTTCGATTCGGCGTCGATGGCCTTCTGAAGGTCTTTTTCCTGCTGGGCAACCACGTCTTCCGAAACTTCGTCGCCCTGGCCCTTGATTTTCTTCAGGTAGTCGGCACGGATGTTGCGGATGGCTACCTTGCCTTCGTCCGCGAGGCGCTTGGCGATCTTCGCGAGGTCGCGGCGGCGTTCTTCGGTGAGGGTGGGGATGCGGATGAGGATGGTTTCGCCGTTGTTCTGCGGATTGAGGCCGAGGTTGGCGTCGGTGATGGCGCGGTCGATGTCCTTGATGAGCGAACGGTCGTACGGCTGGATGGAGAGGGTCTGCGCGTCGAGAACGCCGATGGAGGCGACGTTGCGGAGCGGGCCGAGGCTGCCGTACGCGAGGACCATGATGCCTTCGACGATGGCCGGGTTGGCGCGGCCGACCTGAAGCTTGTTGAATTCGTTGTGGAGGTGTTCTTCGGCCTTCGTGAGGTCGCGGTGGAGATTTTCGAGCATATTTCGAGGATGGATAAAAATCACGGGGATTATATACGGGAAGCCGTTCCCGGGCAAAAAATTTTTGACTTCCACGTACGCGGGCGTAATATCCGCCCAAGTCCGTTTTATCCCTTCCGCATCCGGTTATGAAGGCCACGTCCCTCACCCTCGCCGCCGCGCTTACTTTCGTTACGGTCTCCCAGGCTTTCGCCCTTCCCGGCGACTACAAGGAAATCGAATGTTCCACTCAGGCATTCTTCGCCGCGAACAACTGCAACC
>JASDUA010000122.1:0-6722 GCA_041891375.1 Patescibacteria group bacterium | reverse complement strand
TTCGACGGAGGAAAAGTCTCCGTAGGACAGAAGATCACCGGTCTCTACGACACTTGGACCAACAAGAACGCCACCGAACAAATCGCCTACAAGGACGAACAGGTTTACCCGGAAATCGTCAACCTCGGCGGAGAAGGCACCTCCTGGAAGTCCACCCCGTCCGATCCGGCAACCTTCTGGAAGTACGGATCCGAAGTCCTCTGGGTAGATTCCCTTACCGGAAGCGGAAAGCAGGAATACGTTCTCGATCCGGGAAAGACCGTCACCATGATGGAAGCCGACCTCGGTGCCAACTACTCGCTCGAAAAGACCGATAAGAAGGCCGGAGAATTCGTCGGTCTCGCCAAGTTCCCGGTAGCCTTCCACGACGTTACCCCGGCAGGCAAGGACGGCGCGGTCCAGCTCCACTACGAGTGCGTCGCGTTCGCTTCCGAATCCGCTCCGGCTCCGGCTCCGAAGCCGGCTCCGACCCCGGCGAAGGCCACTGCGGTCAAGACCGGTCCGGAATCGTTCCTCCTCCTCGCGCTCGCTGCGCTCCTCTCGCTTTCCCTCGTGGCATTCCGCCGCAAGAAGGCCTAATACGAAAGAAACAACACCAAGAAAGCCGGTCCGAAAGGGCCGGCTTTCGGTTTTTTGCACGAACGGCAAACATATAGTAAATTCATAGGGAATAGTTTTAAAACCCTTCCCCCCATGGCAGGAAACAGCCAGGCATCCAACTTCAAGGCATCCGAACTTCTCGATGCCGTTGAACGCCTCGATTCCGACAAGAACGGAGTCACCCTCGAGGAGCTCCGCAAGACTTCCCGATATTATTCCGAGAAGCTTATGGACAACCTCCGCTCCGCCGCCGCGGAACTCCGCACCGAAAAGAATCCGAACCCGGAAAAGGTCGCGACTCTCCGCTCTTCCATCGAACGCCTCGCCGCGCTCAACGGACTCAAGGCGAGCCAGGAACAGGAAATCAAGGCCCTCTACAACGGGGAAATGAAGGATTTCTACGACCTTTTCGCCGAACTCAAGACCCGCCTCGATTCCTTGAAGGCCGAAGTTTCCGCTCCGAAAGCCGATAAGGCTGCCGGTGCCGAAACCGTAGTCGTCGAACCGAAGACCGCGAAGCCGTCGGAAACCGTAGTCGTGACCGGAAAAGAAACCAAGTCGGCTCCGAAGGCCGAAACCAAGGAAGTCCTTACCGGATTCGCCGCTAAGCGCGAATTCCTTACCGCCGACGAAAGCCTGTTCCAGAACGCCAAGGGGGAGCGTACCGTGGGATTCGGACGTCCGCAGCTCAAGAAGCTCCTCGCCGATCCGCGCATCGTCGGAAGCGAAACCGATTTCGACCGCCTCGTCATCCGTCTCGCCGGAGCGCCGATCAACGTGAAGAACGAAGAGGAATCCAAGAAGGTCCGCGCCGATTTCATCGAGAACCTCTCCATGCGCATCGTCGCCATTTCCTCGCTCTACGAACGCACCGTCGGCGAAAAGCTCGGCGATAAGGCTTCCGGCGGACTCCTCCACATCCTCATGGGACAGGAAGGGGAACTCGTGAAGCGCATGTTCGACGTGTCCGACGCTCTCGATAAGAAGGGCGAAGGCAAGGGATGGAACGTCACCTTCCAGGATATCGCCGACACGCTCAAGTCCATCGGGCTCGGAGCGATCCTCGGACCGGTATACCTCGACTGGAGGACCCACAAGGGCATCGCGAGCGAAGAAATCAAGACCGGCGGCAAGACCGACAAGCTCGGTTGGGCGACTTCGGATTCCAAGCAGAACGTCGAACTCCGCGTATCCCCGGAATTCAAGCTCTTCGGTTTCGCCCTGGGCGTAGCGGTCGATGTCAATGCTAACCTCAACGACCGCGAACGCGAAATCATCGGCAAGGTTAAGGAAACCGCCAAATCGTACGATTCGCTCATCGACCCGGCTACCGGAAAGATGGACGAAACCAAGGTACCGAAGGAATTCCTCGAAGACGCCAAGGACTTCAACCGCGCCTTCGAATCGATGCGCACCGGCAATCCGGAACGCGACAAGGCTGTATCCAAGGCCGTCCGCGACGCGTATCTCCTCGAACTCACCGACCGCCTCGTCCGCGCTGAAGCCGGCTGGGAACTCAAGGGCGTCGGCGCCGGAGTCGCGCTCCTCTTCGGAATCCTCCCGCTCAAGGCCTTCGTGAAGGTCAACGGCGAAAAGATTTCCGCGAGCGTTACCGAAGGCAAGGTCGGTACCCTCTCCGCACTCGATGCCGTCCGTCTCGGAAAGGGAACCCTCGACAAGTACGGAATCGCCCTCAAGCAGACTCCGGAAGGCTACGAATACGCCATCGACCCGACCAAGGGGTACAAGATCGAAAACCGCACCGACCTCAAGATCGAAAACGGTGTGGTGAAGAGCAAGAAGCCGCTCTACTTCAAGCATCTCGAACTCGTTTCGGATTCCATGAAGGAAGGCGAAGCTTCCGTAAGCACCCTCGTCATCAGCGACGTTCCGCTCGACGCGGCGGGACTCCCGGCTTCGGCCGACGCCAAGAAGGGCGCCGAATCCATCTACGTTTCCGCTTCCAACGACAAGCTCCGCAACGAAGTGACTTCCGCGATGAAGGGCATTTCGAGCCGCAACGTCCGCGAACGCCTCACCGGCATCCCGGCACTCCAGGAAGCCATCGCGAAGGCATACGCGTCCGGAAATCCGGAAGGCGCGTACAAGCTCCTTTCCCACGTGAAGGTCGAAGGCAAGAAGCCGCTCGCCGCGCTCGCCGCGGCGCATGCCAAGGATTCCGCCGCAGACAAGCGCGAACTCCTCAACATGGTCCTCCAGGAAACCGCCGGCGACTGGCGCATCCGCAACTTCGACGCTATCAAGACCGATCCGAAGGCGTTTAAGGACTTCGTAGAACGTACCGGTTACAAGGGTGCCCAGAAGAGCCTCAAGCTCGCCGACGTCGATTCCGCTTGGAACCTCGGAGGAACCTTCGACAAGAACCTCCTTGCCAAGACCGGTCTCGGCAAGGAGAAGGACCACAAGGAGGCTCTCGCCGCTCTCGGAAAGGCCCGCGCCGAATATTCCAAGGAGCTCGGCAAACTCGATTCCATCAACAACAACACCCGTGAAATCAAGAACGCGATCGGGTTCGTCAACTTCCACCAGGTCGCGATCGGCGCGGACGGCAAGTCCTACAAGCGCTTCCAGGAGGTCGTTCCGGTAGCGGGAACCGTCAAGGCGGTCAACGTCGAACCGACCAAGTTCGAAAGCGCCGCGATGCGCCGTCAGCTCGTCGCCGAAATCCCGAGCTTCGTCCTCGAATCGCTCCGCGCAACCATCAATGAACAGGCGAAGAAGGTCGGAGCCGCCGAAATCGGCTCGATCGAAGACGTCCGCAAACTCCTCGTGAACAACGGCTCCAAGGCCGAAGGCGCGTTCCGTCCGGACATCCAGCTCACGAACGAACTCGCGTACACCCGCTTCGCGAAGTGTCTCAACGACACCTACCTAATCCAGAACATCAACCTCTGCGTCACCGGTCCGAACGGCCAGACCACCTGCGCTCCCACTATTCCGGAGGTCACTTCCGACCTTCTCGCGACCGTGGGAACCAAGGAAACCAACGCGACCAACGTCGCCGCGGGCGTCGCATTCAATACCGGTATCGGCGGAGGTGGAAAGGGGAATGACAATCCGAACAATCCGAACAACAACACCACTACTCCGGGCGTGACTCCGGGCGGCGTTCCGGGCGGAGGATCCGTCCCGGCGACTCCGGGTGCCGCGGGGTTCTAATCCCCGCGCCTTCCGAGGGTTGACTTTCCGCCCCGTTCACTATCATCTGAAAGATACTTAACCTTTCGGTACGGTGAAAATCGGACGCATCGCCCTCGCATTGGCGGCACTTACGTTGGCTCTCGCTTCCTGCGGGGCTGAAAAATCTACGGAAAAGGGGGCTCCGTCGCAAGACGGAGTCACTTCCGTGTCTCCGGGAAAAGACGTTCCGGTCGTCGTTTCCGGAAAGGCTTCCGAATTCTAACTTATCGCCCATATGGCCATGAAGACCCGATTCCTCCTCGCGCTTGCCGCGACCTGCGGGCTCCTGCCCCTCTCGGCTTCCGCGCTCGTCGTTACGGACGTGGCTTCCCCGACTTCCAATTGTGACGGCGGAAGCTGGAACGTGGACTTTTACGGAAACTTCCAAGGACACCTCTGGGACCGTTACAACGCGGCCGGGGAATCCTACGTTTCGGCTTCTTCCCGAATCGACGTGTTCGTAAGGGGCGGTAAGGCGAACATTCCGAACGGATGGGTACAGACCACTTCGTACGCTCCGGCTCCGGGGCAGTATTTCGTAGCCTGGAACAATTCCCTTTCGAGCCTCAATCTCGCCAATCTCGTACCGGCCGACCGCGGAACTCCGGTAGCGCAGGTTACCTACGCGATCCGCCGTGCCCCGAGAATGTCGGGATGAACTACCCTCAACGGTTCCTACTACACTTCGCCGTTCGTGTCCGGGGGAGTGCCGGGCGTAACCGACCGCGGCAATCTCGGACTCCAGTTCGATCTCTCGAACATCACGATGGACCACGAGTGTTTCAATATCTATCCGCGTTGGTGCGGTGACGGCGTCGTCGACCCCGAAGAAACCTGCGACCCCGAAGATCCGACCGGTGCCGGACTCGCTCCGGGGGAAATTTGCGACCCCAATTCCTGCCGTCCGACCACCGTCGTTTCCAATACTTCGTGTCAGAACGCCACCGTATCGGCTTCTTCCGTCATCGCCGGAGGTTCGGCGGCCGTCACGTGTAATGCCGTAGCGCCCAATGCCGCCACCCAATACACCATCGAATGCGGAAACGGCACCAACCAGACCGGTACCGGAAACACCCTCAATTGTACCTACGCCGCAGCCGGAAGCTATTCGCCGCGTTGCCGCGTAGACGCTGAAACTTCGTTCTCCCCGGCATGTACGGCGAGCGTCACCGTCACGGGCGGCGGAGGCTCGAGCGCGCAGTGCCAATCGATCAGCCTTTCCGCGAACTCTTCGGCGGGAGGTTCGCTCACCTCGCAGATCACCTGTAACTCCAACAATCCGCCGGTAGCAAACCAGTACGTAATCCAGTGCGGAAACGGACAGTCGTTCACCGGATCGAGCAACGTCGCCACTTGTACGTACGCCCTCGGAACCTACAATCCGAGATGTATGGTCAATAACGAATCTGCTCCGGCAGCCGCATGTATCGGCACGGTCACCGTCACGGGCGGAGGCGGAAGTTCGTCTTCCGGCGGCGGAGGAGGATCCTCGGGCGGAGGCGGCGGCTCTTCCGGCGGAGGCGGCGGAACTCCGGGATTCTGCGGAGACGGAATCCTCCAGCGCCCCAACGGCTCCGGACAGAACGAATCCTGCGATGCCGGAACCAATAACGGAAAGGCCGGATACGCGTGTACCTCCTCGTGTACTATCGGTTCGACCAACCCGGGCGGAAACGCCAACGAAATCCGCATGACGACCACGAACCCGGGCAGCGCCGGAAACCTCTCGGTTTCCTCGTACCGCGCCATCGTCGGCGACGGCGTCCGCGTCTTCTCGGACAGCGACACCCTTTCGTTCTTCGCCACCTATCCGATCTACATCTCGGGCAAGGATACCTACGTAACCAACGCTTCGCCGGTCATCTCCGGTACCGACGTGTCCCGCGTCATCTCCGAGAGCGACCTCTGCGTCGGACCGGCCGGTTCGAACATGAAGGTCGGATCCTCGGCGGTCGACGGATCCGGAGGCATCGTCTACAACTACCACGACGTCGCCTGCCGCGACGGGTACACCCTCTGGAACGGAAGCCAGCTCGCGACTTTCAAGGGAAAGACCGCGCCGCTCGCGTCGAACGAAACCTACCGCGACACCCTTCCGGGCGAATTCTACGTCGGCATCCGCTTCCTTCAGGAAGACGTAAACGTCCGCGTCGCCAAGAGCGTAGTGTCCAATACCGTCGGCGGTAACGCGTACCTCGCCCGTGCCACCGGCTACGACGTGAACACCATCGCGAACACGTTCCTCGACAACCTCAAGAAGGGAAACTTCACCACTGCGTCCATCGTATCGGGAGACCTCGGTTCCGGTCGCAATCTCTCTTCCGCCACCGCTACCGCCACCATTCCGGTAGGCACGAACAAGGCGCAGCTCGGTTCTCTCGAGTCCGTCTCGTCGAACCAGTACACCGGAAATCTCGAAATCCACTCCGAGGGCGACTTCGACGCGCTTCCGCAGATGGGCGACGATGAACGGGTACGCGTGCTTTCCAACGGCGAGCTCGAAATCGGTTCGACCACGTCCGACGTTTCACTCTCAAAGGTCCGTACCATCGTCGTGGAAAACGGCACGCTCCGTATCACCGGAAACATGTCGTACGCCAACAAGGACGCCAGCTACGCCTTCATCGTGAAGAACGGCCGCATCATCATCGAGCCGGGCGTCACCAAGATCGCGGGCGCGTTCCTCGTCATGCGCGGCGACATCCGCGGAAACGGAACGAAGACTACCAACCGCCTCTCCGTCGACGGAAACGTCTATGGAAACGCTGCTCCGCTCGTAGACGAACGCACCTACGTCCGCGGTACCGTATTCTCCACCGCGCTCACCACGGGGGTCACCATCAACTACTCCTCGCGCGCGATCAAGAACCCGCCGCCGCTGCTTACCCAGTTCGTCGAACAGTACTCGCTCGACCGGGTCG
>JASDUA010000121.1:11573-12735 GCA_041891375.1 Patescibacteria group bacterium | reverse complement strand
AAAGAACTCGAACTCCCGTCCCTTCAGAAGGGGTTGGAATGACTCAAAGCGGGATTGACCGTAACCCCGGTTTTCGCGTTCCTCGAGAAATTCGACGAATTCACCAAGAAAAAGAAGAAGGCCCTCACGAGCGGCGAAGTGCTCTTCGAGCCCGGGGAAAGCCCGTATTTCTACATCGTCTCCTCCGGGGCGCTCAAGATTTTCCGCATCAATCCCACCGGTGACAAGAAAGAAATCGGAAAGGCGTATTCGGGTTCGTTCATCGGCGAAGGCGTTCTCGCCGGACGCATGCAGAAGGACGTTCAGGCAGAAGCGTACGTGCCGAGTTCGGTCGTCATGCTCACCAAAGAGGATTTCGACTATCTCGAATCGCTCTCTCCGGAAACGCTCATGCGGTTCTACAAGTTCTTGAACGACGCCACGAGCCTCCGCCTTTCTGATACCGGAAAAGAACTTGCCCTCCTCTATGAGACGACCGAGAAAATCAACTCGTACAAGGAACGCGGCGAAAAGGGCCTTCTCGACGCCATCAAACTTCTCAAGAAGTCGCTCTCGCTCGACTACATCATCGCCATCGAGCAGCACGCCGCCGTGCCGGGGCTCCTCATCTACAAGTTCAACACCCGTTTCCCGTCGATCTGGCCCATCAACCAGAAGGTCGCCGGGGAAATCGAAGTCCAGGAAGACCACAGCGCGATCGTAAAGGGCGAAGTCCTCGGATCGGCCGAAACCGACGCGGTGCACATGCTTCCGCTCGTCAGCGCCGGAGAACTCCGCGGGTACCTCGCGCTCGGTAAGAAGGGCGAAGGGACCAAGTTTTCGGACTACGAAATCCGCATCGCCGAAAACCTCGCCCCGCTCTTCGCCTCGATGATCGAGAACAACCAGCGCCTCGCCGAGAACAAAGCCAAAGCCATGATGAGCCCGTATTAGTTGCGGGGGAGGACTTCCTCCTTATAATGCCGTTTTCCGAACCGATCGATGGAACATCACGAAGACCATAAACGCGCCGTGCTGGAAGTGCGGGTCGACCGTCTCAATGAGAAGGGGGTTTTCGTCGCGGAACAGATTCTCAACATCCTCCACGACACCGTGGAGACGAAAAAGGGGTGGTTTTCCAAATCGTATTCCGCTCCGAAATTCTCGTTTGAAGTCGTGCACC
>JASDUA010000121.1:9174-11563 GCA_041891375.1 Patescibacteria group bacterium | reverse complement strand
CTCCGGAGTCGCTCGCCGACCTTCTCGAAAACCAGATCTACGCGCACTATCCGCAGGTGGAAATCACCCGCGTGACCGACTATCTTCCGGAAGGCGTACCGTACGTCGCGGAGGCCGCCCTCAAATCCGACTACCTCAAGCCGGTAAAGATCTACACCGACTTCAAGGAACGCAGCGAAAAGGAAACCGTCGACCCGCTTTCGTCGATCACGGGTTCCTTGTCGAAATCCGCCAACAGCGACGTGACGGTTTTCCAGACCGTTTTCCGCTCGGCGCACGATGACGAATGGAAATCCGAAAAGATCGTGTCGGTCATGACCGGCCACGCTCCGAAGTTTATCAAAAAGATCCTCCTTTCGCCTTTTTCGCCCCTCGCGAAGGCGTTGGCTTTCCCGTTCGTGATGCTCGGCAAATTCGCCATGATCGTCATCCATGGCGGAATGCACCACGACGACCATGCCGCCCACGATTCGCACGACGATAAGAAGTCGCCTATCGAAGAGAAGCTCAAGAGCTTCGGGTACAAGGCGTCCGTCCGCGTGGCGACCTATGCCAAAAACGAAGCCGTAGCCCGCGCGGCCCTCCGCGAAGCCGCGACCTCGCTCTCGATCTTCGCCCGTCCGGAATCCAACGCCTTCAAAGTCGCCGCTCCGGCCCTCGACGTCGCCTGAGTCCTTACCGCCCGCGCCAATACCGGCGGGCTCGTCCTCAATTCGGCCGAACTCGCGGGACTCGTGCACTTGCCGACCCTCTACGTCAAAACCCCGGGCATCAACTGGGTGACGACCAAGAAATTCGAACCGCCGGCCAATCTGCCGCTCATTCACGACCACGACGACGCCACCCCGGTGGGAACGACGAACTTCCGCGGAACGAGCATGCCGTTCGGTATCATGCCGGGCGACCGCCGCCGCCACGTCTACGTCATCGGAAAGACGGGTATGGGTAAGTCGACCCTCCTCGAGAACATGATCTACGACGACATCCTCAAAGGTCGCGGCGTAGGCGTCATCGACCCGCACGGCGACCTTGCGGAAACCATCCTCGCCTCGATTCCCAAATCGCGCACCAACGACGTCATCCTCTTCGATCCGGGAGACTACAAGTTCCCCATCGCGTTCAACATGCTGGAGCAGGTTCCGCCGGAACTCCGCCCCATCGTCGCGTCGGGATTCGTGTCGATCTTCAAGAAGATATTCGGCGAATCGTGGGGACCGCGTCTCGAGCACATCATGCGCAACACGGTCATGACGCTTCTCGAGATTCCGGATACGACCATGATGTCGATTCCGCACATGCTCACGATGAAGTCGTACCGCCAGCGCATCGTCAGCAAGCTCAAAGACCCCAATCTCGTCCGCTTCTGGCAGAACGAGTTCGACGCCATGGAGCCCAAACAGCAGGTCGAAGCCGCGGGACCGATCCTCAACAAGGTCGGGCAGTTCCTCTCGAGTTCGCTCCTCCGCAACATCCTCGGCCAGCCTAAGAACCCGTTCTCGCTGCGGTGGGTGATGGACAATAAGAAGATCTTCATCGTCAACCTTTCGAAGGGGCGCATAGGCGAAGACTCGTCCGCGCTTTTGGGCGCGATGATGGTCACCAAGTTCCAGATCGACGCCATGGGGCGCGCCGACATTCCGGAAAAAGACCGCGTGGACTTCTACCTCTACGTCGACGAATTCCAGAACTTCGCTACCGACTCGTTCGCCACCATCCTTTCGGAAGCCCGAAAGTACAAACTGAACCTCGTCATGGCGAACCAGTACGTCGAACAGATGAGCGAAACCGTGCAGGGCGCCGTCTTCGGCAACGTGGGTACGACCGTTTCGTTCCAGGTCGGACACCACGACGCGACCGTCCTCTCCGAAATCATGGACGAGGAAGTCGTGACCGCCAACGACCTCCAGAACCTCAGGAAATACGACATCTACACCAAACTTTTGGTAGACGGAATGCCGACCCCGGTGTTCTCGGCCACGACGTTCGCGCCGATCAACGCCCGCGTGGAAATCGCCGAACAGAAGCGCGACGTGCTTCTCAAGGTCAGCCGCGAAAAGTACTCGAAACCGGTCGAACTCGTCGAAAAGAAGATTCTCGAGTTCAATACCAAGGTCGTCGAAGACGAACGCAAGCTCAAGAAGGCTGAAGAAGAATACAAGGAGAAAATGAAGGAAGAGAAGAAAAAGAAGGCCGAGGCGGCGAAGCTCTGAGCGTCCGACGCTCCGAATCCCTCCGCGCAGCCCGCACCGGCCGCCAAACCCCAGAATTACGCGCCGAGGCCGGGCGGAGGAAAACCGCCGTTTAAGAAGTAATCGGAACTCCCCGGAAACGGGGAGTTTTTCTTTGGGCCTTTTCAAGAATTTTCCCCTTGCCCACTCAGCATCGCGCG
>JASDUA010000121.1:0-9164 GCA_041891375.1 Patescibacteria group bacterium | reverse complement strand
GTATGGGCACATGTTCCTCGAAGCCGTCGTCGCCGACCACTCCCTCGATTCCAAAGGGTTCACGTATTTCGTGCCCGAACACCTCCGCGGACTCGTCCGCCGGGGGTGCGTCGTCGAGGTTCCGTTCGGTGACGAACTCGTACCGGCCGTGGTTACCGAGTGCGACGCTCCACCGCCGGACCGCGGGGATGCCAAAGCGATCGTGGGAATCCTCGTTTCGGAACCGGTCGTCCACCCGTACCAGATGGACGCCGCCAACGCTCTCGCGAAGCGGTATTTCATCTACCTCCACACGGCGCTTTCGTTCTTTTTGCCCACCCCGGTTTTTCGGAGGTTTTTAAAGATGGGGAAGGGGTATGCGGAACCGAATTCCGACGTTTCGTCCTCGGCTGGTCCTCGGGTCGAGGGAATTGGCGGAACCGCAGCGACTTTAACCCAGTTAGGAGCTAGGTCCGCCAATTCCCTCGACCCTGCGGAGGCCATCGGTCGAAAGTCGGAATTCGTTCCGCTCCGCCCGACCCTCGCGTACGACCACGAATGACTCGGTGCCGCGAAGCTGTTCGGAACCAAGTTCCCCATGGAGGAAGGAAGCGTTCTCGTGCTGCCTTCCGACGCCGCGGTGGAGGCGTTTCTCGCCGCCCGAGAAGACGCGGATTCGTTCCTCGTCCACCTCGATTCGCTGACCGAAGCCAAAGACTTCCGTCTCCGCCTCGCGGTAGCGGCCCGCGAACGTCCGTTTCTCGTTTGAAGTCGCAAGCTTTGTTCCTATAATCTCGCCGCCTACCCGCACGTTTTCTACTTCGAAGACGCGCTGTTTCCGGAAGCGAGGCACAAGTTCTTCCACGCCTACGACCACGCGTTCCTTTTCGAATCGTTCGCCAAGTCGTACCCGTTCCGTCTCACGGTATCCTCGTTCGTTCCTTCTTCCCGCCTCATGGCGCTCGCCGCCAAGGGCGAATGGAAACTCGAAAACGCATAAATCCAGATGAAAAACGCCCTCCGCCACTATCTCGACCGGACGTACTCCGTCCTCGCGCGCGCCGATCGAATCGAGCTCGTCGCCTACCTGTTTTTCGCGTACGCGCTTTTCGTCATTTGGACGACTTTCCGCTATTCCGTTCTCGAATACGACTACTACAAAGGTCTTGCCGACAAACAGCAGACCGTGACCGTAAAGAACCCGGTTTCCCGCGGGACCATCTATTCCAACAACGATCCCATCGGCGTTTTCGCCACTTCCACCGACCTTCCCGACCTCGCCGTCGACCCCAAGGCCCCGGGCTCCAAAGAACGCCTCTACGCCTTCCTTACCGACGCCACCTACCTCGACCTCTGCCAGCACGGCACCGACGACAAGTGTCTCGAATCCATCGCCGGATTCGCCAAACCGTCCCTCAAGCCGGACGCCGAACTCACCGCCGACAACGCCAAAGCCGCCATCCGCGCCGAACTGAACCGCCGCATCGAAAAGGAATTCATCGACTTCGTGCTCGTAAAGGAATCCCTTTCGCCCGACGAAGTGAAAGACATGGAACTCTTCTCCGGTTCGGGTTTCACGCTCCTTTCCGGCAACCTCTACCTCAATCCTCTCGAAGTTCCCGAAGAGCGTAAAACCGCGTATTCCGCCAAGCTCGTCCAGGCTTTCGGAATGTCCAAGGACCAGGCCGATTTCCTTTTGGCCAAGCGCCCGGTCCGCTACGTGAAGATCCTCCGCAGGATGAATCTTTCCACCAAGGACTTCGTCGACGAACGCCTGAAAGAAGAGAAGGACGCCGTCAAGAAGGGGCTTTTGAACGAGAACGACGGAATCACGCCGTTCCTCATCCTCGAGCCGCACCCGACCCGTTTCTATCCGGAAAAGAACGTCGGCGGACAGGTGACCGGTTTCGTCGACAACGAAGGCGTCGGACGCTACGGAATCGAGGGCTATTTCCATGACGAACTCCAGGGGCAGGAAGGACAGCGCAAGACCCGCAAGGACGCTTCCGGAAAATCCCTCGGCGGATACGACCTCGCCGAGCGCAAGATCGTCAACGGAGCCGACATCAAACTCACCATCGACCGCAACGTCCAAAAGGAAGTCACCCGGATTCTTTCCGAAGGCGTAAAGGAATTCCGCGCCAACAAGGGTTCGGTCGTCATTATGGATCCCAAGACCGGCGCCATCGTCGCCATGGCCAGCTACCCGGATTACGATCCCAACGACTTCGGTTCCGTTTACGAAATCGAAAAGGTTTCCTACGGAAAATATCCCAATCCGTCTTTCGACCTCCTCGGCATGCCGATCATGGTCGAAGATTCCAAAGAAGGGGTCGAATACGCCTACGACGGAAAGCGCATCAAATTGCGCCCGAGTACCGAAGCGGAACTCGGCAATCCGGCGGTTCCCAAATACAAGTTCAAGAACGGCCTCGGTCCGGGAGCGTACGTCAACGACACCATCGGTTCCCTCTACGAACCGGGTTCCGTCTTCAAGGCGATCACTACGGCCATCGGCATCGACACCGGCGACATCAAGCCGACCGACACCTATCTCGACAAGGGGTACGCCGAAATCGACGAATACAAGATTAAGAACGTATCCAAGGAATGTATCGGTCGCCACACCTACGTCCACGCGCTCGACTGGTCGTGCAACGTCGGTATGATCGACATCGTCCAAAAAATCGGAAAATCGCTCTTCGCGAAATACATCAGCGACTTCGGATTCGGGCAAAAGACCGGAATCACCCTCGAAGGCGAAGTGTTCGGAAAGATCGAGCCGTACGAGAAGTGGTCTCGCGCCAAGCTCTTCACCCAGTCGTTCTGACAGGGTATTACGGCGACGGTGTTGCAGATGGCCGCGGCGTACAGCGCGCTCGCGAACGGCGGCGTTTACATGGAGCCGTACATCGTGGATTCCATCACGCTCGGCGACGGAACGGTCATCAAGAACGCTCCCAAGCCGCTCCGTCGCGTCATCAAGGAGGAAACCTCCAAACAGATTACCGCGATGCTCGTCGAAGGCGCGACCATCGGTTTCGCGAAGAAGGGTTCCGTAGAAGGGTACGACGTCGCGGGTAAGACCGGTACGTCGCAGATCGCGTCGAAGGGAAAGTACGAAGAGAACGGTCCGAGCCACACCATCACGTCCTACGGAGGTTTCGCGCCCGCCTCGAACCCGAAATTCGTCATGATCGTTAAGCTCGACCGTCCGAGAAGTTCCGAATTTTCGGAAACCACGTCTTCGGCGCTGTTCTCGCAGATCGCCAAGTACCTGCTCAACTACTACGGAATTCCGAAGAGCAAATAACCGCCCGTTTATGGCAACCTCTCCCGGCTTCGCCGAATTCGTTACCGACCTGCTTTCCCCGCTTGGCGAAATCAGCCACCGGAAGATGTTTTGAGAGTACGGAATCTACTGCAACGGCGTTTTCTTCGCCATGGCCTGCGACGATACGCTGTTCTTCCAATGCGACGAATCGCTCCTCGCGAAATTTCCGGCGACGGGATTTCCGTATCCCGGTGCCAAACTCGCCGGAATGGCCGACGCCGACCTTTTGGAAAACCACGAACTCCTCATCGAGCTCGCCCGGGAATCGTACCTGTATAAGAAATCGCTCCCCGTGAAAAAACCGAGGAAACGCGAGTAATGGAAAAACGCCCCGAACGGGGCGTTTTTCTCAGGTTCAATTATTTCGCTATCCAGCCTCCGCCTTGCGGGTGTTCCCGTGTTGGGAGTATAGATGGCCATTCGTCCCGCTTCGGATGCTTGGTCGCAATCGCTCGCGAGCGGTGCGGACCCCGAATAGTTGGGAATCTGGACGTAGTTTCCGGTGACCTGGAAGGTGGATTGCGGGTTGGTATTTCCTATGCCGACGTTTCCGTTCGACGCCACCGTCATGTTTTCCGTAAAATCCGTCACGGTGGCTCAAGCGGCTCATACTGCCGCGTTGGAAGTCATGAAATGAATTCAGTTGGCCAAATCTATGATGGTGGGCTTACCGGCTCAACCTCCGTAAAAATTTCAAGCATTATAGTAGGAATTGCCTCGAATTTCAGGGCTGTTATGTACCAAATAGAGTGGTCATAACGCCGTTCCCACGTCCCCAATCTGTACGCCGGTCTGATTCCCTCATCCGGAACCGTTGCCACTGACATGAAGCTTCCATAATGGGGAAGGAGTTCCAATACCGATCTTTCCAGAATTTACGGTCATGGCTCCCGCCAAAGTGTTCACCTGGCTGACGATATCGTTCCACGCTGCCGAAGAAAGCGTGGTTCCCGCGTTCGGCAAGGCTCCCCATGCGGCGGTGGCGAATGAAACGCCCGCCCAGCCTACGGCTAGCGCGGCAAGAAACCCGGTTCCTATTCGGATTCCGCGGACGAAATCCTGTTTGAAAGTCGTTTCCATACGAAGCGAAGACGGATAAACGCCCGAATGATACGTGGAACAGGGAGTAAAAGCAACGTTTAAAAATCCCCCGCTCCTTTCGGAAACGGGGGATTTTTCGGAAGACCGATTACTCGGCTGCTGCTTCTTCAGCGGCTTCTTCCTTCTTCTTTGCCGGAGCCTTCTTCTTCGGGGCTTCCTCGGTTGCGGCAGCTTCGGTGGAAGCTCCTTCTTCGAGCGCCTTGATGGAGAGGCCGATGCGCTTAGCGGTCGGATCGAAGGTGATGATCTTGGCCTTGATGGTTTCGCCAACCTTTACGTGGTCTTCGATGTTCTTGACCATGGAGGACGAGATTTCGGAGAGGTGGATGAGGCCGGAGATTCCGCCGTCGAGCGAAACGAAGACGCCGAACTGCGAGATGCGCATTTCCTGAGCTTCGTCGATGTCGCAGAGCTTGAACTTGTCCTGGAGGATCTGCCACGGATTCGGGCGGAGGCGCTTCATGGAGAGGGAGATCTTGTCTCCTTCGATGCCGATGACCTGAACCTTGACCGCGTCGCCGATCTTAGCGAACTTGGACGGGTTGGAAACGTGTCCCCAGTCGATTTCGGAAACGTGTACGAGACCTTCGACGCCGTTGAAGGTGATGAAGAGGCCGTAGGTGAGGATGCCGGAGACGGCTCCTTCGACGACGTCGCCCACCTTGAGGGTAGCGAGTGCCGCAAGGCGCTGTTCTTCGACTGCCGCCTTTTCGGAGAAGATGATCTTCTTTCCGTCCTTGTCGACGTTGATGACGCGAACCTTGAACGGCTTGCCGACGAGACGGCCGAGGTGTTCGAGGATCTTTTCCGGATCTGCGCCTTCGACGCGCGGGTAGTGAACCGGAGTGAGCTGGGAAACCGGGATGAAACCCTTGATGCCGTCGAGGTCGATGAGGAGACCGCCCTTGTTGGCTTCGTTCGGGATGACGGTGATGATTTCCTTGGTGTCGAAGTTCGAGTGGAGCTTCTTGATGAGCTTCATCTGGCTCGCCTTGCGGAGAGAGAGGATGAAGAGGCCCGAGTTGTGTTCTTCGCCGATGACGATTGCTTCAACGGTGTCGCCCGGGTTGAGCGCGGATGCGTCGTCGGTGGACGAGTGCATGTGCATTCCGGAGATTACGCCGGTGAACTGGCCTTCGCCGAGGTCGACGAGGATCATCTTAGCGTCTGAGCGGATAACCTTGCCGGCGATGATTTCGCCGAGAGCCGGCGACTTGATCGCGGGGGCTGCCGCGAGGAGCGTTCCGAAGTCGTTGGACATGCGGAAAAAAGTTAATGGAGTAAAGGTAAGGAGTAAAGTTATCGGTCCCCTACGGGGTTTGGAAAACTTTTGATCCTGAAAGGAAAAAGGGCTTCAGGACGAGGGTTCGTCCGAAGCGTACGTCTTAGCATAATGGGGCGATCGAAGGGGTTCGAACCCTCGACCTCCGGATTCACAGTCCGGCGTTCTAACCAACTGAACTACGATCGCCACGTACGTGCGGTTTTGCGACCGACGACGAAAATGCCGAAAAAGGCTTGGCAATTATATGGAAACCAGCCTGAACGCAAATCGGATTTAGGCGGTTTTTTCGAAGTGCGCGATGACTTCGTGGGGGATTCCGGAACCCCGGATGAGACGGCCTTTCGAATCGATTTCGAAAACGAAGGAATTGCCCGGCATGGTCTCGCAGACGAAATTGCCGTTCACGCAGCGGAGGGCGCGGTAATAGCGGGTATTGAACGGGCGCTCGTTCGAAAACGGGAGGACGATTTTCCTGACTTTGGCCACGATGCGTTCGTTCTGCGCCTTTATCTGCGCCCTTTCCGGAAAAACCATCGCGTCACGGCCGCCGAAAACCCGAACCATGTCCGAGTAGAGTTTTTCAAACCCGAAATTATAGGATTTTTCGGGAGACGGTTCGGTTCCGGGATGGGTTCTCATAACGCTTTCTGATAACTGTCAAAGCGCGAACATACCGGAGGGAATCCGTTTGTCAATTTTGCATTCCGAAGAGTCCGGGATAGTCTGTATCCGACGAACGATTTACCAGGGTAACGCCGAAGCCTTCGGGAGATATGAATCTCGACAAATCCCTTCTCCATACCACGGATTCGCACGTGAAACGTCTCGCGGAAGCCGGAATCAAGACGGTCGAAGACCTTCTCGGGCATTATCCGCGCGACATCGAAAACCGCTCCGACGTTCTGGACGCGTTCTCTTTCGTGAACCTCAAGGAGAAGAATTCGGTTTCGTGCTTTCTCGAAACCGTCACTACCGAACGCACCAGAAACGGCAAAACCCTTACCAAGGCGGTACTTAAGGACCGCCACGGATTCCTATCGGAAGCGGTGTATTTCAACAAGCCGTTCTTTTTGCAGAAATTCCGCCCGGGCGACGCGGTGATCCTTTTCTGAAAACCCAAGTACGAATACGGACGGCTTTCTTTCCCGTCGGCGGAAATGTCCCCGGCTTCCGCTTCCGGGCCTTCGATCGTTCCGGTGTATTCCGACGCGAACTACGTTCCGGGCGTTTGGTTCCGGGAAAAGATGAAGTACCTCCGCCCCCATCTCGGACTCGTGCCTTCCGGGATTCCGGAGGACGTTCGAAAGAAGAAAGGCTTCCGCACGAAGGCCGAAAACCTCGCCGCCATCCATTTTCCAGTCTCTCTTGACGATTTCGAGCGCGCCAGGAACGAACTCGCCTACGAAGAACTTTTCGCCATCCAGTTCGCGGGAATCGCCCGCAAGATGGACGTCCGCAAGGCGTCCGAAGGGAAGGCCAAGGCCATTCCCCTCAATGCCGAACGCGTGAAGGAAATCCTCTCCAAACTCCCGTTCGAAATGACCGGAAAGCAGAAGATTTCGCTTTTCCAGGTTCTCAAAGACATGGAAAAGCCCCACTCCATGACCCGCCTCCTCCAGGGCGACGTAGGAACGGGGAAGACCGCGGTGGCGTTCGTGGCGGCCATCCACGCCATCATGGAGGCCGGAGTTCAGGTCGCGCTCATGGCGCCTACCGAAATCCTCGCGCGCCAGCATTTCAAGAGCTTCGAAAAGACCTTCGGCGGCTTCGGGTTCCGGGCGGATCTCTTGGTCGGCAGTTTGACCAAGAAACAGAAAGAAGAAGCCAAAGCCCGTCTGCGCTCGCGCGAAACCGACCTCATCATCGGTACGCACGCCCTCATCGAGGACGACGTGCGGTTCTCGAACCTCGGCCTCGTGGTAGTCGACGAACAGCACCGTTTCGGCGTCGAACAACGCGCGGCGCTCGAGAAATACTTCTCTTTGGGCGGCGGAATTTACCCCCACTCGCTCAACATGACGGCGACCCCGATTCCGCGGACGCTCGCGCTCACGCTCTACTGAGACCAGGACCTTTCGATCATCGACGAATACCCGGCCGGACGTAAGCCCATCGTGACCGCCGTCGTCAAAGACCACCAACGCGAACAGGCGTACCGCGCCGTCGACGCCGAACTCGCCGCAGGGCGCCAAGTCTACTGGATTTCGCCGCTCGTCGAAGAATCCGAAACGCTCGACGTCGCCAACGCGGTCAATACCGCCGAAACGCTGCGCGCGGTGTTTCCGGATTACGAAGTGGGGCTCGTGCACGGAAAAATGAAGCCCAAAGAGAAGGAGGGCGCCATGAACGCGTTCTACCAGCGTGAAACCATGGTCCTTTCGAGTACGTCGGTCGTCGAAGTCGGCGTGGACAATCCCAACGCTACCGTCATCGCCATCGAGGCGGCGGAACGTTTCGGACTTTCCCAGCTCCACCAGTTCCGAGGACGCGTAGGACGCGGGGAACACCAGTCGTACTGCTACCTTTTCACGACCAAAGAGTACACCGGAGAGCGATTGCGCGCCATGGAGCGCACCAACGACGGCTTCGAGCTTTCGGAAATCGACCTCGAACTCCGTGGCCCCGGGGAAGTCTACGGCGTGCGTCAGAGCGGCTTGCCGGACCTGAAAATCGCCGATTTGCGCGATCTCGCCCTCGTTTCCGAAATCCGCGAAGACATCGAGGCGGCATTTGCCTAATCTTTGACAAAATCCGCGAAATATTGGATGATACCCCCGTCGAAAACTGAATTGTACGATAATTCCCAAGAACGTCTCCCCTTTTAGTCTTGGAGCGCCCATGGGAAGTGCGTATAATCCCCGACGTTTTACCTCCTTTTCTTTTTCCTATGGTCGTCACTAAAAACGCCAAAGGTTTCACTCTCGTCGAACTCATGATCGTCGTCGCGATCATCGGCGTACTCGCCGTAACGCTCCTTCCGGTTCTCAACGGTGCCCAGGAACGCGCTCGTGACGGAGGACGCGTCGCTTCCCTCAACAACATCGCGACCGCTCTCGCTACCTACAATTCCGACGCCGGACAGTTCCCGGAAGCTACCGCTACCAACGGAACCACCGACACCGGTAAGCTCAACTGCTTGAGCGACACCACCGGAAAGACCGCCGGCGACCTCGCCCTCCTCCTCAAGGGTGGCGTAGCTCCGCTCGACCCGCAGCGCGCCAACAAGGCAGGTAACTGTACCGAAGGCGGCGCATACGGCTACTTCCCGCTCCAGAAGGGTGGAATCGACAAGGCTTCTTTCCTCCTCGTAGCTGACGTAGAAACTGCCAAGAAGGCGAACTACAACTACTGCGACACTACCGGTACCACCATTAAGCCCGCAGGTACCGGCGTCGGAGATTCCACCAACGGAAACAAGTACGATGATTGGATCAGCACCACCGCTCCGAACATCATGAACGTTCT
>JASDUA010000120.1:0-12764 GCA_041891375.1 Patescibacteria group bacterium | reverse complement strand
AGGTACACCTGTGGGAGAGTCGGTAAGCGCCGGGACTTTGGAGAGAAACAAGCTGGATCACATCCTCGTAAAGAAAAACATTCGTCATTATTCGTAATGGCGGATTTTTTTGTGCGCTCGGGATTCGTCCGTACGTATTCGGCAATTAAAAAAAGACGTGCGCCGGGCACGTCTTTTTTCGAATCGATTTACGGGGCAACCGGATCTTTGACTTCCACGTTTCCGGTTCTCAGATCCACGTAGAGATCCTTGCTGGCAACCTTATTGCGGGTGTTGACCGCTTGCCGGTAGCCGAGGTTCAGTTTGAGCCTCACGGTTTTTTCGAACGAATAGTCGACGCAGGTCGTCAGGTTCTCACAGGTAAGGGGGAATGCGGAAAGGTTCGATCCGTTAACGAGCAGCGCTACGGATTTCGCGGCGGTTCCGACCGTCCCCGTATAGTCTCAGGCTCGAGATATTCGGAACTGTTGCATTCCGTCGCTGGAATACGCGGTAATCGCATTGACCGAATACGCTTGCGAATCTCAGAGCATCGGCGCGAGTATGCTCGAATCGGCGTCCGTTCCGCATATGGCGGACACCGCTCACGTTTGCGTGAACGATGCTGACGATCAGGTTACGGAAAGGGGTCATATGTCGAGAACGTATCCTCCGCAATGTCATACCAACGATGTCCTGCCGCTTACGGAGGCGGTTTTTACGTGTCTGATTACGGAAGAAACCTGGGTAACGAAGCGGTCGCGCTTTTCTTTGTCGGTCGCGGTTTCGAAATCGAAATTCAACATTCACATTCCTATCACGCCGATGAGCGCGACGACGACCATGATTTCCGCAAGGGTCATTCCTCGGCCGTCGTTTCGGGCCAGCAACCCTGTGGGGCGAATGATTTGCAAAATATTTGATGCTATGATATATTCGAAGAGTCCTGACGAAGTATAGCGTTTCGGGGCTCACTCGCAAATATTTACTTTTTACCCTCCCCCCGCCCATGAAGGCACTCAAAATGATCGCCGTAAGCCTCGCGTTCGCCGTCGCTTCGGCTCACGCAGCATCCGGAGACACTACCGTCACCACCCCGACCGCGACCGTTACCGGTTCCGCCGTGTCCGTTGGCGGCACCTCCGTTTCCCTTAACGTCGAAGGAGCTCCGACCGTAGTCGGAACCACCCCGACCTCCGTCACCCTCGAATGGAAGAAGGTAGACGCGGCAGTTTCCTACATCGTGAAGTACTCGACCAAGTCGGTTGCGACCTCCGCTGATCCGAACGCCGTTTACGACAACGAAACCTCCCCGGTTACCGAAACCGGCGCTACCGTCGACAAGCTCACCGCAGGTTCGACCTACTACTTCGCCGTAGTAGCCCTCGATAAGGAAGGCAACGAATCCGATTCCCTCTCCGAAGAAGTCGAAGTAAACCTCTCCAAGGTTTCCGCAACCACCGTTTCCGCTTCGGGATCCGCTTCCGCTTCCTCCTTCGCTCTCGCTTCGGTTACCCCGAAGAACACCCGCACTCTCGTTCTCGAGTTCTCGGCCGCTCTCGGTACCGACCCGCTCCAGATCAAGCTCCAGAAGACCAGCAACTCCGCAGCAGTGGAAGTTCAGTCCGCAGTCGTAGACTCGGCTAACCCGACCACCGCTACCGTTACCCTCGCTTCCGACCTCGAAGCTGACTCCAGCTACTCGCTCACCGTCATCTCCGCTAAGGACGCCGCTGGCAACAACATTCCGGAAGGCATCAATGCCATCAAGGAATTTACCACCCTCGCTTCGCTCGCTCCGGCTACCGAAGTTCCGCTCAATGCCGCATCGGCTACCGGCGCAACCGCATCCGGCGCAACCGCGACCGGCGTAGTCGCTCCGGAAGCTCTTCCGCAGACCGGTACCAAGGAAAACCTTCTCATGATTCTCGCTCTCCTCTCCGGACTCGGAATCGTCTTCGCATTCCGCAAGAAGGCTGCCTAATTCGCCAATAATGAAAGAATCCCCTCATCAAGAGGGGATTCTTTTCGTCTCGGGTTTGATTGGGGCGACTTTCCGGCTATATTTTCCTCGTCATTTTCCACAACCATGCTCACTCAAATCGCTCTCGTATTCCTCGTTTTCCTTTTCCTGTTCAAGTGGCTCGTCATCATCGACGTGCTCCTTTCCTGGGCTCCGGCCTTCGGATACCGGATTACGGTGCCTTTCGTGCGCGCGCTCATCGAACCGTGCTACGCTTTCCTCTCCCGTCATTTACCGGTAAGTTTCGGGGGATTGAACTTCGCGCCCATCCTCCTTTTGCTCGCGCTCGGCTTCGCGGAAGCGATTCTCCGGACGTCTTTCCCGCTCGCGAGCCTCACCTTTCCTTACTAGTTCCTCCCGATGTCCAGTTTGAAGTCCAAGAGCATCGACTACGGAATCTTTTTCGTCGTTTTCGCGCTCGTCGTTTTCGGAATGGTCATGATCAGTTCGGTCAGCGTCTATCCGTCTTTCAAGGTCACTTCGCTCATGACGGCGGCAGGCAAGCTCGCCGAACCGAACAACCATTTCTACCTCGTGCGCAACATTTCGCACGTGCTCATCGGCATTTTCCTGTTCGCCTTCATCGTAAAGACCCCGTACGCCGTTTTTGAGAAATACGCCAAGCACATCTTCTTCGGAAGTCTGATCTCGCTTATCGTCGTACTCTTCGTCGGCGTCGTCTATAACGGGGCGAGAGGTTGGATCAACGTTCCTTTCCTTCCGTTTTCGCTTCAGCCGGTAGAGTTCGTCAAACTCTGAGCCATCCTCTACTTCGCGTATTTCCTGAAGCGTCGAAGATCCGAAATCCATACGCTCGAAGGGTGATACCTGCCATACATGGCCCTTCTCTGATCGATCATGTTCCTGCTCGCCATGCAGCCGGACTTCGGATCCATCCTCCTCATCGCCCCCGTGGCGATCATCATGTTCTTCGTCGGGTGAGGGAACGCCAAGCACATTCTCGTGACGTTCCTCATATTCTCCCTGTTCGCCGGCTCGGTCTACGGATTGGGCAAGGCCGCCTCCTGAGAACGGAACACGCTTTCGTACATTACCGAACGCATCGACAACTTCCTCGCTGACAACCAGTCGTCCATTTCCAACAAGACGATCAACTTCCAAACCGAACAAGGGCTCATCGCCATAGGAAGCGGCGGGTTCTTCGGTCTCGGTTTCGGAAAATCGGTCCAGAAGTTCGGATACCTTCCCGAAGTCCAGGGGGACTTCATCTTCTCGGTAATCGCGGAAGAGCTCGGGTTCTTCGGTATCATGGTCCTCGTTTCGAGTTATTGCTACGTAGCGTACCGGGGGTACCGTATCGCCCGAAGGGTGGACGACCCTTTCGCCAAATACGTCGCCGTAGGCATCGTTTCTTGGATATTGGTACAATCCTTCGTCAACATGGGGGTAAACCTCAACATCGTCCCGTTGACGGGCGTCACGTTGCCGTTCGTAAGCTACGGCTGATCTTCGCTCATGTCCCTCCTGATCGCCATCGGCATCCTCCTGAACATCTCCCGTCACGCCCGTTACGAGTCGCCCACCGCGAGCCGTCGGGGCAGGGGATTCGGAAACTTCCGAATCGGATAGGCGCGGATTCTGCGATGAAAAAACTCCCCGGAAGGGGAGTTTTTTCATGGTATGTCCGGAATTAGACGTCCTGATGTTCGGTCACGCCGTTCAGGTATTCGCCGCTTTCGTCGGTCGGCTGCCAGCTGATGGCGGAAACCGGACATGCCGAGATGGCGTCGTCGGTGTCGGATTCCGGATATTCCGGAAGGGATTTGACGCACGAAAGCCCCATGTCGTTGAGGTCGAAGACGTATCCGGCGATGGCGGCGCACGCGCCGCAGCCGATACAGGCGGAATTTACGTGAGGCTTCTTCAATGCGTTTTTCAGGTTTTCGAGTGCTGCGTTCATGGGAGTGCTTCTGGATGGAAATTTGATAGGTCGGAATTCTTTCGGGGAGCGGAAAACTCGTCCGGGAATCGCGTTGCGGATTCTACCGTTTTTAGTAGTATGCGCAAGCTTTCCGAAACCACCACAGCATGTCCAAGATTCTCGATCTTCTCGCGAAATCGTTCCTCGCGCTCCTTCCGTTCAGCGTCTTCGCGGCGGTTTTCCTTTCTTTCAAAATCGGCATCCCCGGAGTGAACTACCTGAAAGTAATCCTCCTCCTCGCGATCGCCGCCGCCGTAGGGTATTCCTACTTCCGCGATAGGAAATGGCCGGAATTCGACAAGGTCGACTACCTGATCGCCGGATACGCCGCTTGGCTCGTGCTGTCCACGCTCGTGAACGGCGCCGGACTCCGGAGCCTCGTCTTCGGCGGTCGTTACGATTTCGAATTCCTCATCGCCTTCGCCGTATTCAAACACGGTTACGCGTACCTTCCCGGAAAGGTTTCCGAGTACGTCCGCGTGTTCCTGTATTCGGCGACCGCGGCCATCGTCATCGGGCTTCTCGTACGCTTCGTCCTGCACGAGGAAATCCTCCTCCACTTCGGGTATTCCCCCAACCTTTCCAATTGGAAATTCGGCGGTTCCGTGCCGATCTACCACGGCATCGACGGCGCTAACGTCCGCCGCTTCCAGGGAATCTTCGACGGACCGAACCCGGCCGCATTCTTCATGCTCACGTACCTCGGGCTTCTCTTTCACTTCTTCCGTACGAAGAAGGAGGAACTCTTTCCGATTTCCGTTTGGGCGCTCATGGTCTTCGGGCTCATCCTCTACACCTATTCGCGCTCGGCGCTCGTGGGGACCGTTCTCGGCGTAGGGGCCCTCATCGCGCTTTCGCTCAAACCGATCTGGAAAAAGCACCGCCGTTCGCTCTTCATGGCGATTCCGATCGTCGCGCTCGTTTCGCTCGCGTTCTACGTGAAGTTCGAAAGCAGCATGGACAACATCGTACTTCGCGAAGGTTCTTCCAAGGGGCACTTCTCCCGCATGGTTACGGGCATCGAGCGCTTTAAGGAGCATCCGGTATTCGGAGAAGGCCTCGCGTCCTCCGGGCCGGCTTACCGTTTCGTCGTTCCTCAGAATTCTTCGGAAAACCTCTACGAAGGCGAAACGAAGGTCAAAGAAGACTACTACATCCCCGAAAGCTGGTACGTCCAACAGCTCGTCGAAGGCGGAATTCCCGCGCTCGCGGCGTTCGTGGCCATCCTGTTCTTCATCGCCCTCGCGATCCTCCAAGTCTCCCCTCCGTACTTCGCGGCGTTCGTCGCTTGCGCGGTGATGAACCTGTTCCTCCACAGCTACGAATCCGCCTACGCTTCGCTCTCGCTTTTCGCTTTCGCCGGAATGTTCTACGCGGTCTCGAAGAAGGCGAAACCCGTAACCGAAGGCCACCGCTCCAAACATGCGTAGCTTCGCGTTTTTCTGACGTCTCGTTCCGGAAAAGGGGTTCGATCTCCTCATTCCGTTTTTCGATTCCGTCATTTCTTCGCGTTCGGCGAAAGTCGCCGTTTTTTGAGACGGCGAACTCCGGGACCCTTTCCTTTCCGCTTTTTCGGGGAGGGAAGGGTTTTATGACGGAAGGCGCGTTTCCGATGCTCGCGTAGCTTCCACGTTCGAAGGATTGCCTTCCGGAACGGTGGCGTATTTCGGCAGGAGGAACTTTCCGATCATCGCGGCCACGCTCGCGCACGTGGACGTTTCGCTCATGCCGTCCACGTTTTTGGAAACCTTCGGACTCTCGGCGCTCGAATCCCTTTCGCTCGGCGTTCCGGTGGCCGGTTTTTCGAAAGGAGGCATCGTGCCGTTCCTGCTCGACGACGCGCTCAAACTTCCCGAGAACGGCGATTTCCTCCGTTCCCTCCAGATTCTCGCGAACGCGCCGGATGCCGTGGTCGCCGCATGGAAAGCGAAAGCCGCCGGAACCGTCGCCGGATATACGCAGGAGGCTTTCCTCTCCCAACTCCGCAAACTCTTGCCCGCCAAGGCGAAGAAGATCCTCCTCGTCACCGATTTCATAGGGAACATCGGAGGCATCGAGACCTACGTGAAAAACCTTTCGGACACCCTCGTTTCCGCCGGATACGAAGTGCGGACGGTCGGGAAAGACGGCGGATTCTCCACTCGGCAATTATTCGGCCCGTAGCATGCTTCGAGCGGAGGTTTCCGAATTCGCCCCAGACGTCGTGTGGTGCCACTCGGTATTGCGCCGTTTTTGAGCCGTCTGACTCGAGGGCGTTTTCGCGGCGCCGGCGTTCCGCGTGATGACGTACCACGACCTCGGGTATTTCGCTCCGTTCGCTGCCTCCTGCAGATCGGTAACGGACGTTCCGAAACCCGGATTCTTCCATTTCCTGGGAAAAGCTCCCGGACTGGCGCGGAAAATCTTCGCGTCGGCCAAGTTCCTCAAGCTCCACGACCTCTTCGCCGAACTCTCCCGCTTCGAACTCCATCTCGTCCCGTCCGACTTCATGCTCCCGTTCGTACGTGACCGGGTTCCCGAAACTGCGAGAGTCGAAACTTTGCCCCATTACGTCGTACCAACATGCAAGCGGTAGCCGTCTCCGAAATCTTCGAAAAGCTCGAAAAACGTCCTTCCGACGCCGCGAGGTCTTCTCTCGTCGCCCTTTGCGAATCCCGTTTTTCCAGGGGGATGCCCGTGTTGGCCAACTTCCTGTATTTCGCCAACGCCGAGATGCGGCACCTTTTCTATCCCCGGTCCCAAACTGCGGAGGACGGGCGCTTCGTTTCGACCCTTCTCGAAGGCGACGTGCTTTTCCCTGACGGGATCGCGCTCGCCCTTTCATACTCCCGCTACGCGCATCCGGAAATTCCGCCGTTCAAGATGCTCACGTCGTACCGTTCGATGGGGGATGCCGCATTGCCGAACCTCAACGGTACCGATCTCCTTCCCGCGCTCCTGAAGGACTTCGCCCTCGCGTTCGGACCGAACGCCACGGCCTACCTCTACGGCGCCCGCGAAGAGGTCGTCTCCCGCGCGGCCGATGAGATTTCCCACATGACGGGCATGCCCGTGGGATTTCAGAACGGATATGCCCCGTTCGATTTCGAAAAGTACGAAAGCTTCGCTTCCGGTCCGAAAATCCTCCTCGTCGGACTCTGAACTCCCAAACAGGAATTCTGGACCAACGACAACGCCGGCCGTCTCGGGACTACGCTCGCGGTAACGGTAGGGGGATTCTTCGATTTTCTCGGAGGAGGGGAGAAGCGGGCGCCCGACATCGTCCGCAACCTCCGTCTCGAGTGGTTGTGGCGCGTCGCGCTCAATCCGAAAAAGAATGGAAAAAAGGCCCTTTCGAGCCTCAAGTTCTTCCCCCTGTTCTTCAAAGGGTTCCGCTAAGCGGAACCCTTTTTCGTCGGCTATTTGATTTCGAAGAGCGCTACCCAGCCGTGGGTCGCGACGTTCTTGATGATGTCCATCATCGCTTCGTCGGTCTGCGGCTTCTTCGCGGCGATGTAGTTCGAGAGGGGGAGGAGGAACGAATTTTCTTCCTTGCTCACGTACCCGCCCTATATGAGGTCGAAGAAGTACTTCTGGCACACCGCCTGTTTCTGCGTGCGGTAAGTTACGGTGCTGCCGGAGTAGGATTCGTAGTTCACGCCCGCGAGGAGCATGTACTCGCCGTCCTGCTGCTTTTCCTTGGTGGCTACCGCCGCCTGGAGGCAGAGGCTGTCGGTTTTGACGAGACGGAGCTTGTCCGACTTGAACGTGCGCAAAAGGCTTTCGAAACGCTTGGTAAGGTCGTGGCGCGGATCCTTGTCGATGGTCGCGGCGTTCAGGTCGATGAGGAAGTATTTCACTCAAAGCTTCTTGAGGCGGTCGACCGTGACGTCGGGATTCTCGTCGTACACGTACTGTCCGAACGACTGGACGAGACTGTCGTCGAGGTAGCGCTTGCGGTTTTCCGAAATGAAGTACGTCAGGAAGGTTCCGATGCGGTAGATGGTCGCCTGGTTGCGGTCTTCCTTCGCGGGATAGAGTACGGCGCGGTAGAGGTCGTTCCGCGCTTTCGTCGCGGCTTCCTTCATCGCGACGATCTTTTCGACGGGCACTCCGGATACGGAATTCGGGTCCGTAGCTACCATCTGGTCGAGGATTTCCTGAAGGCGCTCGGCGTCGGGCTTCTCTCCGATGTTTTCGATGACGATGGCCTTCGTGGGCGCGTCGGCGATGGAAGCGATGATCTTTCCGGTGGCTTCCTTCGGATCCCTGAGGTTGAGCGATGCGAGGATCGGGAGGTAATCCGGATGGCTCGCGAAGATGGCTTCTTCCTGGTTGAGTTCGTTCGATTTGAATTCGCTGAAGCCCGCTCCGCGGAAGTTGGACCAACCGTGCGGAATCGCCGAGTTGAAGAAGTACGTGGCGACGATGCCGAATACGAGGACGGCAGTGGGGAATCCGGTTCCCGCTTCGGCGTTATCTTCTTCGGACACGGCGCGTTCGAGCGAGTATCCCATCGCGAGGAACATCGACAGATAGACGGCGATTCCGTACCAGACGATTCCGTACGCGGCGATGACGAACACGAAACCGTAGAATCCGAGGAACGCGAGGTTTCCGAGGAACCGCTCGTTACGCGGATCTTTCCGGTCGAGGGAGAAGTGGAACACCGCGAGCGGCAGCAGCGTGAACGCGGCGATGACGGAATACCCGAGCGGCAGGTACGTCTTTCCGAAGAGGCTGCCGAGGAACGCGGAGGCTCCGGGATTCCAGAAATACAGGTATTCGAAGATGACCATCGCGACCGGCATCCAGGCGAGCGCCGGTTGGCGGAAAGCGAGGAACGCGAATACTGCCGGAAGGAGCGCGAGGAATACGTAGGTGATTTCGGTATATTCGCCCGGCTGGTTCCTCTGGTAGGTGAGGTTGAACGGCAGTTTGAGGTAGTTGTTCACCCCTTCCTCGTATCCGAAATACCGGCCGAGGTCTTCGTTCGTCGTCTTCCCCGAAGCGTTTACCGATTCTTCGGCGATTTTTTTATCGATGGCGGCGATCTCTTCGGCCGAACGGACGGACTTCACGTCTGCGGGAACCGGGTAAGCCACCCCGTTAAGGAGTGCCCCGACGTTCATCGGCATGTGGAAACGGACCGTTTCGACCGCGTTTTTTACCATCCATGGCGAGAGCGCTACCGCTGCCGCCGCGGCGAACGCGGCGAGCGGAACGACCACGCTTTTCATTGCTCTTTCACGGTTCTTATGGATTCCGTACGCGAAAGAGAGGACCGCGACCGCGAAGGATACGACCACCGTCTTCGTCAGGAGCGCCGGGTCGTCTTTGGGGTAATTGACGTTGATCATGTCCCAAAGACGCAACTGGGTGAACAGTCCGACGAAGAGGGCGAAGAATCCGTAGAATCCGGCCAATCCCATGCCCGAATAACAAATGAGCGCCGCTCCTCCGAGAAAGAGCATGAGCGTGGTGAATTTCACCGCGAAGGCGATTCCAGCGAGGAATCCGGCGAGCGCGAAGGTCTTCCAAACGTCCTTTCCGTGCTCGTCTTTGCGGTGGACCGCTTCATAGAGAACGAAAATCGCGGCGGTAGTGATGCAGAGGAGTCCCGGGTCGAGCTTCATGTCCTTCGCCTGCTGGAACACGATCATCGGCATGGCGTAGAGCGCCGTGGCGAAGAGGATGGGCAAGCTGAGGTAGCTCTTTTTCGAATCGGGAAAAGAAAAGAGGCGCGCGAGCGCGAGCATGATGAAGACGACGGAAAGGATTCCGCCTACCTGGTTGAGGTAGAACGCCTGAGGAGCCGACTGGAAGAGGAAACCGATCCCCGTGAACGATTGCCATGCGACGATTCCGAGCTGTCCGACGTATCCCGTCTGCGCCATGATCTTGGGGAAGTTCATGTAGACGCCGAGGTCGTCCCAGCCGATGGGCATCGGGCGTACCTCGTTGACGAGACTTACGGAAACGAGGAACGTCAGGATCAGGAAGAGGACTTCGGTGGTCACGAGCCGGAGCGCCACGAGTTTTACCAGTCCGCCGTCGGCGTCGTGGTTGTCCGCGGTGAATACGGGCTTGCGCAGGCCCTTGAACATTCCGGCGTACTCTTTCCATCCCAGCGCGGAAAGGAGGACGAGCGGAACGAGCGCGCTCGCGAGGTCGTATCCGAACGCGTTCGCGGTAATCGAAAGAAGGAACAGGTACGAAGAAAGCCCGAGGGACATCGCCGAAACGACGCGGAATTCCTTCGAGCGGGAGTCGAAATCCGGGAGGAATTTCTTCAAAGCCGCGAAACCGAACGCCGAAGTTCCCGCCACGATCGCCGTCGGGAGGGCGAGGAGTCCGAGGATTTTGAAGAGCATCTTGAGACTTGGCGCGTCGATTCCGGCCGAGAACGGGAAGAATCCGCAGAGGAGCGCGATCTGGAGAAGACCGACGCCGATTGCCGCGACGCCCGAATAGGAAATTTCCTTTTTTCCCGAAAGGGCCGTCCACGCTTTCCATCATCCGTACATGACGCACAGCGTGAGGACGTAGCCGGCGAAGCCTTCTCCGGCGTTTTCGGAATGCGCGCCCTTCGCGTAGTACGTCGAAATGACGAGCGCTGCCGTCATGAGGAGGAATATCGGCTTCCAGTAGGGGAACCCTACGATCTTTCAGTCTTCCGTAACCGGAGTTTCCTTAAGAGATTGCTTCGCCACTTTCCGGGGTGGTAACGGGATAATTCGAGGCGTTCTTCTTCGTGAACATCGATCTGATTTCCGAGACGATTTCCTTCATTTCCGGCAAATTCGCCAGAACGAAGCCGATTATATGCACCAAGCACGCCGTCCCAAGCCAAAAAACCGATTCCATCCTTTCGGAAAATCACGAAGGCGACCAAGATTCTCTCAGGAAGAAGAGCGAAACCGACAACGGAACGAGAATCGCGAGGTTCCGGGCGAAATATTTCCAGTCGAACCGTACCGGGTATTCGGCGCATTTTCTGCCCGAAAGGTACCAGAGCGGAATCCACGAAAGCCCTACCGCGAGAGCCGAACCGGCCGCTCAGAAGGTCGGTATGAGGACGAGGTTGAGCGGTACGTTGAACGTGAGCCCCACGAGGAGTATCCGGAGCCGTTCTTTAATTCTCCCGGTTCCCGCCATGATCTGGAAATTGATCTGGAGAAGGAAGTTGAAAACGAGGAACGGCGCCGACCAGGAGAGTATCCTTCCGGATTCCGCGAACTTGGTTCCGAAAAACGCCACGGCGAAATCGCTGCCGAAAAGCCCCAGCGCGAGGCTTACGGGAATGGCCGCCACGGAAAAGTACTTCGTGAAGAACAGCCTGATCGAGGAGATGCCCGCGTAATCTTTGGCGCCCGCCAGTCAGGAAACTACCGGAAACAGGAACCCGATGAGCGGAGTGACCAGGAGGAAGGGGATTCCGATAAGGCTCAGGTAGTTGGTGTAATATCCGGCGTCTTTCGCGCCCAAGAACACGATGATGAGCTGCATGTCGATTTGCGAAAGCAGCATTCCCACGTTGGAGGCGAGGAGCGTCCAGAGGGCGTATTTGAAAATCTCGCGGAAAAGTCCGTCGGAATGGTCGGACGGAACCCCCGCCAAATACGGCGCGTACACCTCGGCGTACTGGATCCGTACGTTCCATGCGATGTTGATGACCAGGGGAACTACCCACGCCCAGACGTAATTGATGAGCGCGCCGTGGCCGAAAAACCAAAGCGCGGCCACGAAGACGAACGACAACCCAGAACGGATGAAACTCGAAAAGTACTGCCTTTTCGTTTGCTGGAGGCTCGCGAACACCGTTCCGCCGATATGGAGGGCGTTGTAGCAGATGAAAAACAGGCAGAACACCTTCATCAAAGACGCCGCTTCCGTACTTTTGAAGTAGTGTTCCCCAAAGAAATCCGCGAAGAAGAAGAACGCCGAGCCGAGGATCACGCTCGAGAGCATCTGCGCACCGAAAGCGTAGGTGAGGGCCGCTTTGAATTTTCCGTACTGCTTGGCGACCGCGAATTTCGGAAGGTAGTATTGCAAAGCCTCGGTGAGTCCGAGGTCGTTGTAGGTTCCGACGAGGGTGATGAGGCTGATGACGCCGTAGAAAACGCCTATCTGTTCGACCGTGAGGTCGGCGGACAGGATCATTTTCGTGGCGTATCCGATCGGTCCGATAATAAAAGAGAAGAGGTATATCCAAAACCCCTTCCGGACGAATTTTTCTTTCAGGCTCTCGTCGGTTTTCAGCATGCGTTTAGAGTGAGTATCCCGATGATTTCGAATCGGAAACCACGCGGCCGTCTTTCAACGCGACGACGCGCTTTTTCATCCGGTTCACGATCTTGTCGTCGTGCGTGGCGATCACGACGGTTTTTCCGCTCGCGGCGAGACGTTCGAATATCTTCATGATTTCCATCGCGTTCTCGGGATCGAGATTGCCCGTCGGCTCGTCCCCGATGATGACGTCGGGGTCGTGGATGAGCGCCCGGGCTACCGCCACGCGCTGTGCCTCTCCGCCCGAAAGCGCGTCGATGAAGGCTTCTTTTTTCGAAAGGATGCCGACCTGCGAAAGGACTTCCGGTACGCGGGTGAGGATCTTGGAATCCGGGTATCCGCAGACTTCCATGGCGAACGCGACGTTTTCACGGACGGTCTTAGAAGGAAGGAGTTTGTAGTCTTGGAAAACGACGCCGACGCTCCGGCGGAATTTCGCCAAATCCTTTCCCGAAAGGTTCTACATCACTCGCCCGATCGAATCCGTGACTGTACCCCATTTGGGAATCATTTCGGCGATGAGCGTTTTGATGAGCGTGGTTTTCCCACTGC
>JASDUA010000119.1:0-13084 GCA_041891375.1 Patescibacteria group bacterium | reverse complement strand
CGTATACGAAGCTTCCCCACGGTTCAATGGTGCCAGTTAAACTTACCCTTGAACACGTATTGCCAATCAAGCATAACGAATGGGGGATTCCCGACGAAGAGGCCGAGGCATTCAAATTCAAGCTTGGAAATATGCTCGTTCTCGAACAACCGTTCAATTCGTCTCTCCAAAATAGCCCGTTCAAGAAGAAGAAGGCCGAATACGAGAAAGAAAACGTTTCGGAGACCTTTTATCCGGAAGATCTACAATATTTGGCTGTTGAAGATTGGAACAACGAGCTAATCAGAAAAAGGACCGACCATATATCCACGCTCCTCTCTCAAATGCTCGAAAAAAAGACATTCGAAAGTTTCTCAAAATTAGCGTAACAATAAAAACACCGCATTGGCGGTGTTTTTATTACCCCCTCTCCACTCCCCTCCACCCCGGATAAAACCGGTCCAGAAGGGCTTTGAACTTCGCTCAGTGGCCGCGTTCGATAAGGTGGGCCAGTTCGTGCGTCACCACGTATTCTACGAACTCCAAAGGCTTCTTGGCCAGTTCGGTACTAAACCAAATCCTCCGGTCACGGACGTTGCAGGTTCCCCATTTGGTCTTCATTTTCCGCACGCGCCATTCCGCCGCCTTCACGTCCATCTGCGCCTCCCTGCGAGCTATCATCGCGGGGAGGATTTTTTTCAGTTCCGCACGGTGGAATTCGACTAAAACGGCTTCTCGCAAGGCTTTCGTAGACCCATCCGGAACCGTCATCACCAACGCGTCGCCCCGCGAAAACGCCCGGATTTCGGGTCAGGTTTCGACTTCCAGCGTCACGTCTTTTCCAAAAAACCGGTGTTTTTCACCGGAAACGTAGGCAAGCGGTTCGGTTTTGGGTTTCTCCGCCCCGCGGGAAAGGTGTTTGCGGATCCAATCGAGTTTCAGTTCGACGAAAGCGCGCACCGCCGCATCAGTCGAGCGCATGGGCGCGGAAACCCGTACCCGCGCATCGCCCGGGTACACTACGATGCGCAGCGTTTTCACGCGCTTGCGCTCGATTTCGACGTTCAGGTCGGAAAGCGTGAGGACGGAGGTTTGGGTATTCATGGATGACGGATTTCTTAGAAATTTCCGTGACTCGGAAAAAGCAAGCGTTACAATCGAACAGAAACGTCGCACGATTGGGAAAACATCGCCCCAAAGTTATCCAAAATATCCGTTCTATGAAATCAGAACTCATCTCCGTGCTGCTCGCTGACTTCGAATCCGTCCGCCAAGAGTCCGGCGGCGTTGAATTCTGGAGCGCCCGCGACCTCCAAAAAGTGCTTTGATACGCCGATTGGCGAAACTTCGAAAAGTCCGTTCAGAAGGCGATTGAATCCTGCAAGAACGCCTCGAATACGCCAACGGACCATTTCGTTGAATCCAACAAAATGGTCGGCATAGGAAGTGGCGCGGGGAGGGTGGTTGACGACGTGCTCCTCACTCGGTATGCCGCCTACCTCGTAGCGCAAAACGGGGATTCTTCAAAGCCCGAAATCGCGTTCGCCCAAGCCTATTTTGCCATCCAAACGCGCAAACAGGAATTGATAGAGCAGCGCCTTCTCGATTCCGAACGCTTAAAGGCACGAGAGAAGCTCTCCGAGAGCGAAAAAGTCCTATCAAGCGTCATTTACGAACGCTGAGTAGACGAGAAAGACTTTGGCATCATTCGGTCGAAGGGCGACAAAGCGCTATTCTGAGGAAATACCACTTCAGAAATGAAGACGAAACTTTGAATTGCCGCTAGCCGCCCATTGGCGGACTTTCTTCCCACTCTCACGATCAAGGCGAAAGACTTCGCCAACGAGCTCACGAGCCATAATGCGGTGGAAAAGAACTTAAACGGGGTGAACCCTATTACGAAGGAACATGTCGACAATAACCTCGCGGTCCGAAAAATGCTCCGGGAACGCTGAGTAAGCCCCGAAAGCTTGCCACCTGCGGAAGACCTGAAAAAGGTGCAGAGACGCATCGAAGGGGATACGAAGAATCTCTCTGATTCGACAAAGAAAAAGAAGGGTAAATAAGAGCGCTATTTCACGACCTCCAAGACCCTTCCCGTCGTCTCTGCCGTAACGTCGTCCGCCGTCGTTCTGAACTCGTCGCGAAGCTCCATGAGGAACCTTGAGAAAATCGCCGCCGGTATCGTGGGCGAATCGGGGTACGAGGTGCCGTCCTTACGTTTGGGTTCGTGGATGATTTCTGCGTTTCCGGTAGCGAGAAGCAGCTGCAAACAATCGGGATTCTGGCCGAACTTCGCACGGAGCGCCGCCTTCATGAGGAGTCGGTGTTCGTTGGAACCTACCCGGTATTCTTGCCCCAAGTATTCGAACGTCGATCTTTTTTCAGCCGAGTCGCCAATCACCTTGGAGGGTAAGCCCGACATCGTCGCGACCTGGACGCGCATGTGGGACCCCTCGGGAAACTTGAGCCCCTGCCAGAACCCTTCGATCGAGGCGTATTGCCTACCGTGCAGTACGAACGGCGCGTGATCGAGGTTGGAAAGCCGCTTTTCGATGCGGTTTTTCGAATTCGACGCCACGTTGTACGGAACCTTCTTCCATTCGCGGGCCACGAGCGTCATGCCGAAGTCGATGGCGTAGACCGAGGCGTCTTTGCCTCGCATGAAATTGCCGCCGTGCGAATCGGTGAGTTCGACTCCGTTTTCGTAGAGATAACCGCGGAGTTTCGAGAGCGGATTCGGTCCGGAAGCCGCCGTTTTGGAAAGCCGGAGTTCGTTGTTGACAGCCCAGATTCCTGCGCTTACGGGCGCTCACCAATCCTTGAGGAAATGGTCGAAACCGATTCCGTACCGCCCTTCGAGAAAATCGGCGACCTGGTAGTCGGTCATCGAGCGGAGCACCGTGGTTTCCACGGCGTTGGGGCGGCTTTTCGATTCGCCGTATTTGGCGTTGTCGTTGCGGAGCGAGTTGAGATACGCCGCGGTCATGAAACTCTGGCCTTCGATCCTTTCCATCACCAAAACGGTCTTTCCACCCATGCGGATCGCTGGGAATATCTGCGGAACGCGGGCCGATTCGGGCAACGCGCCGGACGCGTGGCCCATGCGCACGGTTTCCATGATGCGGGTGTGCGCTTCGTATTCTTTTTCCAGATCGTGGCTACCGCGTTCGCCGTTGGAGATTTTCACGACCTTCGATTCGTCTTGCGGATGCGTGATTATGATGCCGTTGTTACCCACGCCCACCATGCGGTCGAGCGAAAGTTCGCCCAAAAAGTCGAGATACCCCGAGAGGAACGGATGTCTCGCGAGGATGCGCTCCGATTCGGATGCGCGCTCGGGAGCGTCGCGAATGAATGCGTCGACCATGTTCCTTGGAAAAAGGAAATAACCGCCTTCGAGAATACCCGGGCGACCGAAAAACGCGAATGGAAAAACCTCGGTTTTTGACAACGCGCGTTTCGTAGGTAAAAACGTATCATCAAACAAACACCAAGGAGATTGCCATGAACGCCTCGACGCAAGACCGGAAAACCGCCGTGCTTGCCCGGATGGGCAGCATGGGGTTCTCGAAAGACGAGCTCGAAACCGCTCGCGAAATCCTCGACGAAACCGACTGTTTCGCCAAAACGTGGAAAACCCGTTTCGCCCCTCAGGACATCTTCGATTTCTTGGGATATTCCATCGGATGCGTCATCGGATACAACCTGGCGCTGGATATTTGGAACGGATTTCCGTACGGAGCCATCTGGAAGAACGTCCTGGGAGCGCCCGCCTTCGTGGCGGTCTCGATCGGCACGCTCTTGCTGTTGCGCCACGCCACGTTCGCCGCGTTCTCTTTCGTTACGGGATTCCCCGCCCTTTCGCTCGATGAGGAGAGGATACGGGTTCTCTGGAAGACCGTCGATTGGGACGACGTGTTCCTCGTGCACTTCATGCGTACCCGTCCGGTCTACAACCCGCGCCAGCACCATGCGTCGTTTTTCCTGACCAACGCCAAAAAGGCCGCGGAAATCCGGTTGTCCGACCTCGGTTCCGGCTGGGAAAAGGCCCGGGTGGCGATTACGGCATGCGCGCTCGCCCGACACGTGTGCGTCGAAGCGGACGTCAAAACGTCGATAATCGACAACATTCCGAGAAGGAGTTCGACATGAGGCTTCCGCCGCATAAGGGAAGGACGGCACGAAAACGGCACGAGCAGGTAAAAGAACTACTCCATCCGTTTTCGGCCGAAATCATGGACAATCTCGACAAAGAGCGTCCGATAGTCGGAGAATGGAAATTCTACGAAAACGCGTTCGGTACGGCGTTCCAACTGATACTGCTCGCGTTTCCCATCTACTGGCTACTGAGCGGGAGCGTCGATGCGATTGCCAACTTCTCTCCCGAACGCCCGGGCACGAAGTGGGGAATCATGACTTTCCTCACTATCACGTTCGGACTCTCGTGGCTTTGGTTCAACCAGTTTTTCCGGTCATCCCTCCCGAGATATTTCGGGTTGAAAGCTAAACCGTTCCTAACGGTGACGCTCGAAGGGGTGACGTACGACGGTTTGATTAAGGGATCGGTCGCCTGGGGCGCCGTACGTTCGATAGAGTACGGCGAAGTCGTCAACCGGGGATACGCTTACCAATATGCCGATTTCTTTGGCGAAGGCGGGGCGAGGCTCTTGCGGGTTCCCATGCGCTGGGAATTCCGCCAGTACCTCCCCGCGACCTATGACAAAAGCGTCCACGGTTCGAAACAAGCGATAACGTTCCTGTCGTTCCTCAATTACTACTGGACCTACTGGAAATGTTTCGTTCAGAAGAAATGAAAGGAGGAAAAAAAGAAACCGCCCCAATCGGGGCGGTTTTTTAGAGCTTCAGAACCCAATCCCCTTCGTCGTCTTCACGGACGAAGCCGTGCGATTGCGCGAACGCGTCGTAAATCTTGTGGGCGATTTCGCTCGAAAGGTGCGGGACGTCGATGGAAACCGTGGTGGTCCGGCCTTCGTACGCGTCGAACACTTCGCGGGGGACGTCGGTCCAAAAGTTGTTGTCGCCCGATTGCAGCACGATTTTGGAGCATCCGATTTCTCTGGCGAAGTCGGTGACGAGCCCATAGAAAAGCTCTTGCCAGTCGAGCCGTTTGGCGGCTTCGTCGACGCGGGTACCCACCATTCTTCCGTGGCGGTCGTAGGCGTCGTAGGAGACCTGTTGGAACTGGTTCACGAAGAGCGTGTCGGCGTCGCGCATGGCGAAACCGGTCACCGCGATGGGAAAGCCGTCTTTCATGAGGGCGATGCCCACGGGCGAATCGAGGTAGAGCTTGTACCCCCTGCCGCTCCAGTCTTTTCCGGCTCAGAATTCGCGTTGGAAATCTTCGAGCGAGAAGTAGTTGGCGTCGACGACCGAAACCGCATCCGAAAGGTCGCGGCCGTCGTGCGAAACGTCTTTCCATTCCCATTTCCGCACGCGGGATTTCTCGTAGTCGCGGATGGTTTCGATGCGCTCGAGGGAGAATCCGGCGAACGCTTCCGGCAGACCTTTCCGATTGGCCTTGGCAACGAAATCCGGGAGTTTGAGAAACAGGTCGTAGAGCGCCAGGATGTCGACGAGTTCCGAAGTCCGGTGCCTGCGCCAGAGCGTGTTTCGAGCCTTCATGAGAAGCTCGTAACGGTCTTCTGACCCTACGGTCTCGGTGCGGCGTTTGAGGTAGTCTTCGAAAGCCGCTTTGGCATGGTCGGCCACCACGCCGGTGGTAACCATGTGCCACACCCAGAAAAGCACGCCTTCGCCGTACGCTTCGTGAATGAGGCGCGGGCCCATGTAGAGAAGCAGGTTGGCGGCGTCACGGTCGTCGGTGACGAGAAGGGTGGCCAAATCGGTAGTGAGATCGGCTTGGAAGCGGTTCTTGTCGGTAGTTTTCGGAGTGTCGTACGCCTCGCGGGAATGGATTTGCCGGCGTACGAACTCTTCCTCCTTCTCGGAAAGCCCGCCTTTTTTAATGATGTCGACTACGCTCTGCCACGTGACGCCGAGTACCAACGGCTTGCCGAATTCCCCCGGAAACATCGCCTCCAGGCGAGCGAGCGCGGACGGCGAAAGGCCGGTCCCCTGAGGTTTTTGGAGACCGGCTTCGCGTTGGGTATTCGCAAGGCGGTTAGGCATGTTCGAATTTTACCACGCTTGGCGGAGGGTGGCAAAAAATGGGGCGGGTACGAAAAATCCCCGGAAACGGGGGATTGCCACTTATTTGCAAATGCTCTCGCAAGGTATTCAGTCCTTGTCGCGATCGAGTTTTCCAAGACCGCAAGAATTCAGATAGAACATGGCTTCGGAGCACGACGACATTTCGGCACAGACGTTCTTGTTTGTAGAACAGCTGAACGAAGGGGTACTGGAAGTTATGACGGGAGCGGGGAGCTTTTTCGCGGGAACGATCACCGGCTTGGACGAAGGGGCCGCAGGTTTCGAAACGGGCTGGCGCTTCCCGTCGCATTTTCCCCACACGCCAAGCCCCTTATTTTTTGCCGAAGCCTCCGCCTTTTTGATTCGGAAATCGTAGAGCGAAGGCTTTCCTCCGTATACGTAACGGAAAGCGTAACCCGACACCGCCGCCTTTTCGGCATAAAGCGAACCGCTCGGAAGGAAGACGTTTGCCAATATTCGCCCGTACGAGTCCCTCGCGTCTTGGGATGCGTCCCGACTCAATCGGACGATGTTTCCAGAAAAGGCGGAGACGGCAAACGCGCTGGCTTCCTCGCCGTAGCATTCAGCATATCCGGTACGGGTGGGGTATTTTTCGGGAGTATCGATTCAGACGATCCTGACGGACTCGGTCTTCTTTCCCATCCGCACTTTGATGGTATCTCCATCGACCACTTCGACCACCTGGTATTTTCCATCGCTCCAATCGGCCTTAACGGGAACTTTGGCACTTACCAGAGCGAAAATCGAGGAACAGAGAATCGTCGCGATTCCAATGAGCGCGAAAGAGCGGTGAGTGCGTGACATGGGAAAATTTGGTTACGCCCGCTATGATAGCCTCATTTTTCGGAAGTGAAACCAAAAAAAACCGCCCCTTATTCAGGGACGGTTCTTCTTTTGGAATTGCGATGGAGCCGCTGACCAGGATTGAACTGGTGACCTCATCCTTACCATGGATGCGCTCTACCTACTGAGCTACAGCGGCGTGTTTTGCTAAATTAGCCCGGCTATTATATGGTCGAGAAAAAAAATTCAAGCCGAAGTGAGAAGAATTTTTTCATCCCGTTCTTCGATCCACCCTAAATCGCGAAACTCCGCCAATTTCGAGGTGTCGCCCACTAGGCTTTTCGGCATCGAAATGGTGCGCATTCCGCAAAGCGCCTCCTCAAGCTTCGCGTCTTCTTCGGTAAGCGTTTCCTTGAGCGCGAGGTCGCCTCGGTAGTACCCCGCGAAAGACGTGGCGTTTTCCAGACGTTCGCCTTTCCAGAGGCTCGCTGCGGACAACCCGAATCCGCGGACGTCGTTTCGGTTCCAATACCCCCAGTTATGCTTCGATTCGAATCCCGGCTTGGCAAAATTCGAAACTTCGTAATGGATGAACCCCTTCTCCAAAAGCAGAAGGCGGCACCGGTCGTATTCTGCCCGGACGCCGTCCATGTCGGCATGCCTCCCCTTCCACGTTTTGGGGTACGCCCCTTCTTCGAGCACGTAGAGGCTCGCGTGGGAGAGCGGAAACTCTTCCAAGAGCTTTGAGAGCGCGCGGAATGTTCCTCCCGGCGCTTCGTCCGGAAGGCCGAGGATGAGGTCGGCGTTCACGTTTGTAAATCCCGCCGAAAAAGCCGATTTTAAGCCCGCTACGGTGGTTTCGGCCCCTTTTCGACCCACGGTAGCCAATACCGCGTCGTCAAGCGACTGCACCCCCACCGAAAGTCGCGTAACGCCAAATTCGAAAAGCCCGCAGCAGTATTGTGGGGTCAGGTCTTCGGGATTCGCTTCCGCGGTGATTTCGACGTCCTCGGCAATGCCCGTACGTTCCCTAAAAAGCGAAACGACCTCCGCCAGTTTCGCCACCGGAACGGCGGACGGCGTACCACCTCAGAAGTAGAGGGTTTCGATCGGTCCCATCCCGTTTGATTCCGCATCGAAAAACGCCGCGATCTCCTTTTTAAGCGTGGCGAAATAGAGCGATACCTGCGAATCGCGCACGAAAGGCGTCAGAGCGAACTTGCAGTACCCGCACTTCTGACGGCAGAAAGGAACGTGGACGTACGCGCGCACCCGAATTACTGGTTATCCTTACAGCACGCCCCCACGGCATTGGCGTAAGTATCGACGTAACAGCCCCATGCCGTGTTTCCGGCGGCTCATCGGTTCATGTCCATCATATAATGGGTTCCGGCGTTACACTGGAGCCCGGTGCCGTTCCCCCAAGGATAGAAAAAGGAATCTTGCGCGGAACCGTACGTTCAGGCGACCCAGACGTATCCGGCGTTGAGTCCCGGCCTGCGAAGCGAAGCCATCCCGCCGCTGAACATGTCGACGAACGTGCATTTATGATAGCCGGCGTTACACGTGCACGAGCCGTATTGGCAAAATGAAGAGGTGTAGTACGCGTATTCTTGGCACGTTCCGGAAGACCAGACTCAACGGCGCGCCTCGCATGCCGATTGTTGAACTCAGGTATCGAGATCCTTGAGGGCTTGGACCATCTTGTTCCACTCCAAAGAGGATATCGGAGTACCCGTGGCAACCGTGGACGGAAAAGCCGTTACGTATGCCGAATATCCCAACGAAATAATTCAAAGCGTCCCGAAAAATCCTATGGCGAAAAGGAATCCGTTCTTTACGTAGTTCATGGGGCCGGGGGATGAGTGCCTTGCTGATGGGGAAATTATACCAAGATTCCCCCTTCTTCAAAATCGGGGGACCCCGCCCATTCCGGACAGTTTAATCGGAAATTTCTACGAGAAGCGGATTATGGTCGGAAACCACGTCCGGAAGGACTTTGAAATCGGCGATTTCGACGTTCTTGGTGAACGCGTAGTCGGCGAAGGGAACGAATTCTTTAGGAAACAGTTCGGTTCGAGTAGACGTCACGCCGTACTCCCGGATAAGATTGCGGAATCCCGAACGTTCGAGCATCTTGACGCTCTCGGTTTCGGGCCAGAGGTTGAAGTCGCCGATAAGCACCGCGGGCGCGTCGCCGGAAAGAAGCGCCGAAAGGATCATCGACTGTTCCAACCGCTCGGGGGTGTCTTCTTTCCCTCGGCCCTTTTTCCAAACGCCGTGGAAATTGGCGATGCGGAAGCCGCCCGAGAGAGTGACGATCTGCACGTTGCGGGCATGGTCGCCTTCGAGTCCGGGCTGGAGCTCTACGCGCGGTCCGTCCTTGTACACGAAACGCGATTCCGCCGAAACCACGTCGAACTTCCGGCTGACGAACGTGGCCAAACCGTAGTCGTCGCCGTACGACTGTGCGAAATACCCGTCGAAATCGGCGAGAATGCCGCGAAGTTCGTCAAAAAGCCCGCGGGCGGCTTGGTCGTGGAAGGGCGGAACCATTTCGGTTTCGCCGGTGTCGCGCCAGACTTCTTGAAAACAAAAAACGTCGACCGATGCGGCGTTGTTCGAAACGAACTCCAAAAGTTCGTCGTGAAGCTTGCCGCCCCAGCAATTGAGGGAAAGGATTTTCATAAATGGTTTTAGCGTCCGTCGCCGTACGCGGAAAGTACGACTTCGATATGCGAGAAGACCTCGTCCACGCCCTTGGAGGCGTCGATATGGTACACGCGGCGGCCTTCGTTAGCCCATGCGGCGAGAAGTGGGAGGGTGTTCTGGTAGAACGTGTCGATGCGCTTGGCTACGGCTTCCGGATGGTCGTCGTCGCGCTTCACGAGCCTTTGGCCGGTATACGGGGAGAAATCGCCCTTGAAATCGCCCGGGAAGGATTCCCCCGTGGTCGGATCGATGCGGCGGCCGGCCAAACGGCGGATGGCTTCGTCGCGGTCGAGGTCGAGGAAGATGACGAAGTATTCCGGAAACACGCCGTCGAAAAGGGATTTCTGGTCGGCGTTGCGCGGGATTCCGTCGAAGATGATGCGTCCGCCCTCGTGGGTGTCGCGATAGTGTTTGAGGATGGTCGCCACGAGTTCGGGCGATACGAGTTTCCCCGCTTCGAGGCATTCTTTCACTTCGGCGCTCTTTTCGTGCCCGAGGGTGGTGAAATTGCGGAGCTTCTGGCCCATTTCGAAAAACGATGCCGGGAATTTTTCGAGGATCTTGCGGGCCTGGGTGCCTTTACCGGAACCCTGGATTCCGACGAGGAGGATGTTCATGGAGGAAGAAACAAAAAAAGGGGTCTCCCCCATTCTATCAAAAATCGCCCTTTCGGAAAGGTAGTAAGCCGGATTCTGTGTCTCAACGCGAATCTATCTAGGACGCCAGTCGCCTGACGCCTCAAGCGGGGTATGCCTCGCCCGGACCTGGATCCGTATGGGCGGAGGCACCATTCCCCTTGCACCGCGCGGGGTTTGCCAGCTATCCGTACGTTACCGTACGGGCCCGTCCGTAGCCCCTTGCGGGACATCGGACGGCTTTTCACGTTTTGGCCGTAGCCCTGTATGGTCTCTGTGGCACTTTCCGTACCCGGCGGTTATGTATTCCCAACCGGGCCGCAGACGTTATCTGCCGCGCTTTCCAGGCAGTGTCCGGACTTTCCTCACCCGGTTGCCCGGGCGTACGCGTTCCCCTTTCCGAAAGGGCCGGCGCATTGTACGGCAAGGGCGCGATATGGCAAATCCACGTTCCGCCTCCGATGCGGGCAAGAACGGGGCGTTGACACGCATTCCGCCATGGGTATACATACCCTGTCGAACTTCAAGAAAGGGACGGAACATGGATTCGATAGACGCGTATTTCCTCATCGACTTCCTTTGGGCGGTCATGTTGGGCCATATGGCGATCGGCCTCGTTTGGGCGCGCGTTCCGGCACTCTCCGGAATGTACGTCAGAACGGCGGCGGCATACGCCGCGACGGCCATGGAGAGCTATTCCATGGCGCTCGCGAAAAAAGAGAAAATCGGCGGCGAACATCTGGAAATTTGCGAAAAGCTCGCGAGGGCCGGCATTCTCCGGGCGGACGCATCGGTCGATTACTACGAGAAGCAACGGAAGTTTTTTATCAACATGCTCTGGGTCACCGAACTTCGTTGGACCTTCGAATGCCTCCGCGGTATCGAACGTCTCGACAAGTCGGCTGGCGGAGCTCTCGGAAAACGCGTCCGGGAAAAATCCCGAACGTGAAAGAAAGGAGGCAACTCATGGAGGAAATCCGAATCCTCAAAGCCGTAATCTGGTTGTCGGCGTGGATCGCCGCGTATTTCGCCATAGGGCTCGCCCTCGCTGGGAAGGTCATTCCCAAGTGGCACCTTGCCGCTATGCGGAAATACGTCGAACGCCAATACGACTTCCACATGCGGATCGCCAAAGAGCCCGGCATTCCCGAGGCCTTAGCTGCGGAATACCGCAAGCAGATGCGCGATTGCGCGGCGAACGGCGACCGATTGGAAAAGGATCTTCCAAAGGTTCCCTTCTCCTACTGGCTCGTCGCCTGGCCCGTGGAAGTGTGGGCGTGCCTCAGGATCGAGTCCATGGCGGCACGCGTTCGCAAACGCATACGTTCATGGGACGCGAAACGCGCCACGTGAACCGGGAAGGAGTCCACTCCTTCCTTTTTTTGACATTTGAAAAACCGTAGGTATGTTCCCTCGGTCACAACTCAGAAAAGAAAGGGGCCGAAGTTGACGACGCAAGACCTGATGATCGTATTGTTCGTAGTGAGCGTCCACCTGACGCTCGCGAGCCTGTTCGACGAAATGCCCAGACTCAACTGCTGGCTTCTCGAAGAATACGGCAAACTGGCCAACGGCTGGTACGAACTCTATCTCGAAACCCGGGACGACCGAATGTGCTCTCCGAAACGGATCGACGACGTCCGGCAAACCGCTACCAAGTATTTGCACGAACTCGACGATTTCGTCGGAATGCACGCGTCCCTCACCCGGAGGCGGAACCTGTTCCTCGGATCATGGCTCACCTACGCTACCGTCTGCCTCACGATCCATATTTCCCAACGGAAAGTGGCGATGAGGCTCCGCAAAAACCGCAACGCTCGGATCCGTCGCGAAAACCTTCGCGCTTGAATCCGTCGCGGACGAAAAAACTCCCCTTCCGGGGAGTTTTTCATTGCCTTAAAAGAGGCGCATTTCTTTCTTTTCTTCGAGGGTGATGACTCCGCGTTTGACGAGCTCCCCAAACGCCGCTGCCGTGGATTCGACGTCGACCATAGCGTTGTGCGCGCCTTCGAAGAAGTCTCCGAAGAGGTGCTTGTAGAGTTCGTTGAGGCGCGGCGGCTTGAACGAGAATCCGCGCCCCTGGAGTTTGCAGTAATCGGTGGACGACCGCATGGTGCAGCACGAGGAAATCGGCTGGTAGTCGCCCTTTCGTCCGAGACGTTCGAGTTCGTAACGGATGACGGTCTCGTCGTATTCGATGTTGTGCCCTACGACGACCTCGGTCGTATTGAGGTACTTGAGCATCCGGTCGATGATTTCCTCGACGTAGGGGGCGTTTTCCACGTCCTTGTCGTAGATGCCGTGAACCTGCGAAGCGCCGAACGGAATGGAAATGCGGGGCTTTACGAGCACGTCGATCCGCTCGATTTCCTCAAACCCCTTCTCGGGCGAGATTTCACCGAGGATTCCGGCGAACTGGACGATGTACGGCTGTTCCGAAAGGGCGCCGTCCCTAACGGGGAAACCGGTGGTTTCCGTGTCGAATACGAATGCTTTCATGGGGATGGATTTTTGACCTCCCCAGTTTATGGAAAAGCGCGGTTACGCAAGGGGAAGAAAAATTCGTTTTCGAAAAAACTCTGCCATAATTTCCCCGGATATCCCTATCTCTTTTCCACGCCATGCACATTGAACACCACTCGTTTTCAGCGGACCACCCGGAATGGGCCGAAAAGATCCACGCACTGAAAATTTCCGATCCGCATTTCGCCGCCCTCGTCGCGGAACACGAAAAGCTCGATAAGGAAATCTGCCGCCTCGAAGAAGATCCGGACAACACG
>JASDUA010000118.1:2505-13181 GCA_041891375.1 Patescibacteria group bacterium | reverse complement strand
CCAGTACACTCCGGCGAAAAGCGGAACCACTGCTCCCGCGAGGGTGATCTTGTACGCGTTTTCCACCATGCCGAAGATGCCGGTTTCGCTATTGAGCGCGAAGAGCGTGACGAGGCATCAGAAGACTACCACGGTCCCCTTGATGATGTGGAGGAATTTCGCGTCGCTGACGTGCTTGAAGTACGGCTTCAGGATGTTTTCCACGAACATCGTCGACGGAGCGAGGAGGGTTCAGGAAGCGGTGGACATGATTGCCGAAAGGAGCGCTCAGAAGAACATCACCTGCACGAACACGGGCGTATGGTTCAATATGAGGTTCGGCAAAACGAGTTGCGTATCGCCGCCTTCGGAAAGGGCGGACTTTACCATCTGCGGATCCACGAACGATGCCGCGTACGCGAGAAAGATCGGTACGAACGCGAAAACGAGGTAAAGGCTTCCTCAGAGTATCGCCGAGCGGCTCGCGGTTTTTTCGTCCTTCGAGGACATGACCCGCTGAAATACGTCCTGCTGAGGGATGGATCAGAATCCCAGAGTGAGGAGGGCAGCCACGAAGGCGAACATGCCGGAATAGTTCAGTGCCCCGTCGACCTTCATCGCCGGAAACGGATTCAGCATACCGTTGTCGGCTGCGGATTTCAGCATGCCTCCCATTCCTTGCGGCACGAGATCGGCGACGTACGCTCCGACGATCAGCATTCCGACCATGATGATGATCATCTGGAAGAAGTCGGTCATCGCTACCGACCACATGCCTCAGAAGAGCGTGTACGCCATGACGATGGCGGCTCAGGCGATCATTCCGGCTTCTTGGGGGATGGCTCATCCGGAGAGGGCGTTGAACACGACGCCGAGGGCGATGATTTGCGCGCTCACCCATCCGAGATACGACAGCATGATGGCGATGGACGCGAGCACCTCAACCGTACGGCCGTACTTATCGCGGTAAAAATCGCCAATGGTCAGGTAGTTTCCGCGATAGAGGGGTTTCGCGAAGAGGAGTCAGACGAGAATGAGGCACAACGAAGCGCCGAAGGGGTCGGCCACGATTCCCGCCATGCCTTCGGAAACGAAGGTGGAAGACGTTCCGAGCACCGTTTCGGATCAAAACCAGGTCGCGAACACCGTCGCCGTCCCTATGTACAAGGGGAGGTTGCGTCACGCGACGACGTAGTCCTTCGAATTCTTTACTTTTCTGGCGGCGAAGAGGCCTATGGCGATGGACGCCAATACGTAGAGTCCTACGAAAAACGAGAGCGCGGACATTGCCGAAACGGAATAGGAGGATATAGAGATCGGCTTCTGCCTTGCCTTCTTTCCTCGCGTACTGGCGCCGGGGCATTAAAACCGGAATATACGGCAATTTCGGCGAATGCAAGAAAAACCCCCCAAGCGTTCTAGCCGGAGGGATTTCGGATATTCGGAAAGCGACGGCAACCGTCGCGGGATTTCGCTTACGCGCAGGCTTTGACTGCGGCGGCGACCACCGGGACGACGTTCTTGTCTAGCGGGTGCGGGATGATCATTTCGGCCGTCGGTTCGGTCACGTAGTCCGCGAGCGCGCGGGCGACCGCGAGCTTCATTTCTTCGGTGATCTTCTTCTTTCCGGATTCGAGGACGCCCTTGAAGATGCCGGGGAAGGCGAGGACGTTGTTGAGCTGGTTCGGAAAGTCGCTGCGGCCGGTTGCCACGATGGCGGCGCCTCCGGCCTTGGCTTCTTCCGGCATGATTTCCGGCGTGGGGTTCGCCATGGCGAAGACGATGGCGTCTTTGGCCATGGTGCGGATGTCGTCCTTGGTGAGGAGGTTCGGCTGCGAGAGTCCGACGAAAACGTCCGCTCCTACGATCATGTCCTTCACGCTGCCGTCGCGGCCGTCGAGGTTGGTGATTTCCACGAGCTTCTGCTTGGCGGAATCGAGTCCGGAGCGGTTTTTTGAAAGCGCGCCCTTGGAGTCGCAGGCGACGATGTGCTTCACACCTGCTTGGAGGAAGAGTTTGGTGGTCGCGGTTCCCGCGGCGCCCGGCCCGTTGACGACGACCTTGATTTCGTCGATCTTCTTGCCGGTGACTTTGAGCGAGTTGTAGAGTCCGGCGAGCGCGACGATGGCGGTTCCGTGCTGGTCGTCGTGCATGAGCGGGATGTCGAGTTCGGCCTTGAGGCGTTCTTCGATTTCGAAACAGCGCGGAGCGGAGATGTCTTCGAGGTTGATACCGCCGAAAGTCGGAGCGATGGCCTTGACCGCTGCGATGATTTCTTCAGTATCCTGCGTAGACAATACGATGGGGAAGGCGTCGACTCCGGCGAATTCCTTGAAGAGCACGCACTTGCCTTCCATAACCGGGAGTCCGGCGAGGGGACCGATGTTGCCGAGGCCGAGGACGGCGGATCCGTCGGAGATGACCGCGACGGTACGCCCCTTGAGGGTGAGGGTATTGGCGAGTTCCGGTTCTGCCGCGATGGCGCGGCACGGTTCGGCTACGCCCGGGGAATACGCGAGGGAGAGGTCGTCGCGGGTGTTGACGCTGACACGGGAGGTGGTTTCGAGTTTTCCACCGATTTTGGCGTGGAGTTTGAGCGATTCTGCGAAGTAGTCCATGGTTTGGTTGGGTGTGATAATTTTTAGTCGACTGCGAACAATCCGGAGAGAATATTTCATTCGCGTCCGGAATCAATATTATTTTCCGTTTCCCCATTCCGTGGTCGTCTTGATTTCTGTTAAAAAAACGTATATTATTATGGACAATACCAGTAAATACGATCTATGCGCCATTCACCGTTCAAGAACGGCGTGCTTTTCGCTTCGGGAATCGTGGCCGCCCTCGGCGCGGTTTCCATCGGTTTCGCGGCTTGGAACGCGGCGATGTCTCCGGCAGTAAGCGGCAATAAGATAACTTCCGCGGCCTGGAACGCGATCGTCGACAACGTTAACGACCTGAATACCCGAGTTACGGCTCTTGCGACCACGAAAGCACCCCACGTTACCGTCACCTTGGCACATTGTTGAGGAGGTTGCGGGAGTTACCACGCACTCAATACGTGGATAAACCTTCCGACCTACAATTACACCTGGAATACGACCGTCAACAACGCTACCGACGTATTCACGCACAATGGCAAGGGGCTCGTCACGGTAAGCCAGCCTTGAACCTACCTCATCCGCCTTCGGGGACTTGCCATGCCGACCAACGCGGCCGACTGGGTGGAAGCGTATTGCCCCTTTATCGACGGTTCGGCGAATTGCGTGGGAACCACCGCCGTTTACGGGCACAGCTACAATCCTGCCGGTTGGTGGAAAGACTGGAAAACGGACTTCGTTATCGACCTTTCCGCCAACCAGACAATCGGTTTCGGATATATGACCAGCTCGGTCCTTACGTACTGGGGGTATGACGGATACAACCAAATGGAAATCGTCCGTCTCAAGTAGCCTCCGTTAATCTTTTGCGAATCCTCCGAGCCCGCGTATATTTCGGGTAACCGTACGCATTCCAAAGCCGAATAATGAACCTCCTCCAACTTTTCTTCGCGGTTTCTGGGGTCGTGATCTTCGTCATCGCGCTCGATATTTCGAAGAGGCAAAAATTCAACGCCCTCCATTTCCTCGTGTTCCTCGGAATCGGCGGAGGTCTCCTGCTTTTCGCGTACGTCCCCCAGGCGCTCGACCTCATCGGACGCATCTTCGGCATTCCGCGCGGAGCCGACGTGCTCGTATACGGCGGAATCGTTTTCCTATCGTATTTTTCGCTTCTCCTTCTTAATAAGGCGGAAAAGAACCGGGAAGACACCACCCGACTCATCCGCGAAATGGCGCTTCACATGGGAACGCCCGAAAACGCTTCCCTCGACTTTCCGAAGCGGGCCTCCAAGCCTTCCGACGACCGTCCGAAGCCCACGAAGAACAACGTGGCTTTCCTCATCCGTTCCTATAACGAAGCCACTCGCCTCGAAGGCGTCATCGACGGGCTCATCGCCGCGGGGTTTTCCAAAATCCTCGTCGTCGACGACGGCTCCCGCGACGGCACTTCCGCAATTCTCGCCCGCCGGAAAGACGTCATGTCCGTCCGCCATCCCCAGAACCGGGGCGGGGGAGCGGCCCTCGAAACGGGCTTGGAATACTTCCGCCGCTTCGCGCGGGGCCTCGACATTTCGTTCGTAACGACCTTCGACGCCGATGGACAGCACGACGCCGCCGACATGCCAAATTTTATGGAAGCTTTCGCGGCGGATCCTTCGCTCGACGTGGTTTTCTGATCGCGTTTCGTCGTGAAAACCAATTCGAACGTACCGTTTTTCAGAAAGATCATCCTCATGGGAGGACGGGTTTTTACCCGTCTCATTTCGGGAATCAGCCTCACCGATTCGCACAACGGCTACCGTATGATGCGCGTATCTGCGGTAGAACGCACCCGCCTGACCATGGACGGGATGGAATACGCGAGCGAGCTCATCGACCAGGTACGCACTCTCGGCTTGAATTTCAAGGAAGTTCCCGTTAACATCCTCTACGACGAATACACCCTCTGAAAAGGGCAGAAATCCTCGAACGCTTTCAATATCGCCTTCAAGATGATTTGGAACAAATTCTTCAAATAACGCCAGATTCGTGATCTACGCCAAACGCTTTTACGCATTCCTTTCCGGCCTTCCGCAGTTCTTCAAGTTCTTTCTGATTTGAGGTTCCGCCGCGGTAGCCGACCTCGCCATCCTCTACGCTTTGACGGAATTCGCCACTCTCCATTACCTCGAGTCCGTAGTCATCTGATTCGTGGTCGTCACTTCCGGGGCGTTCTACGTGCACAAACGGTTCACTTTCCAATGCGAGCGTTCCGACCAAGCCCGGCAGTACGCGAGTTTCGTCGCCATTAACTTGGCCGGACTCTGAATTTACGCTTCGCTCATTTGGTTCTGAGCCGAAATCGTCCACGTACACTACATGTTCGCGGCCTTCGTCGCCAAGTTCGTCGTCTTCGTTTGGAATTACCTCGCCAACAAATACCTGACTTTCCGCAAACACCATGCCGTTTAAAACCTTGAGCGTCCTCATTCCGGCGTACAACGAGCGAGAAAACCTTCCCAAGCTTTTGGCGAAAGTCGAGGCGGTCGTCTTGCCGGAAGGGATAACCAAACAGATCGTCGTCGTTGACGACGGTTCCAAGGACGGCACGCGCGAATACGTCGCCGATTTGCCGCAAGACCGTTACGTCAGCGTCCTCATGCCGAAAAATTCCGGCAAGGGCGCGGCGATTCGCGCGGGTCTCGAAAAAATTACCGGGGATTACGTCATCATCCAGGACGCCGACCTCGAATACGACCCTGAAGATTTCGTTCCTATGGTGCGCGAAGTTTTGGATAAGAACCTCGACGTGCTCTACGGTTCGCGCCGTCTCAAGATGCAGAACCAATATTCGCATCTCTCGTTCCTTCTCGGTGGCATCGCGCTTTCGCTCATGACCAACGTGCTTTACGGCCAGCGCATCACCGACGAACCGACGTGCTATAAACTTCTGAAAACCGATCTTATCAAATCTTTGGATTTGGTTTGCGACCGTTTCGAATTCTGCCCGGAAGTGACCGCGAAGGTCGCCCGCAAAGGGTATAAAATCAAGGAAATCCCGGTCAACTACTACCCCCGTTCAATCACCGAGGGCAAGAAGATCCGTTGGACCGACGGATGGGAAGCCATCGCGACCCTCTGGAAGTGGAGGAATTGGAAAGCCGGTTCGCCCGTATCGAAATAACCTTCCGGAAATGAAAAAAACGTTCGCCGTTCTCGCTTATGCGGCCGCCATCGCTCTTTCGGCACTTCCGTTCGGTTCCGTTTCCGCGGAAAGCGCTTCCCAGCAGCAAGAACAGCGTGCCATCGCCCTTCCGTCCGCCACCGTTCTTCCGCAAGAAGGGGAATTCAGCGTCCAGGACGGCGTCGCCGTCGTTTCGAAGTCCTGACGTTTCGTCATCGCGTTCCAATTCGCCGTACCTTCGAAATTCGACAAGATCACCCTCGTCCGTGCCCAGGGCATCCAAGACGGCACGGCGGTTTTCCTCTTCAAGCCCAAAGACGCGGCATCGCAAACCTGACAGATTCCGGTTTCGCTGGCATCGGGTTCTTTCGAACTCCCGCAAGAACTCGATTCGCAAAATTTCGAATACTTCGGCTTGGCCGTAGCGTCGCCCCGGGCGGCGTTTTCCGATATCTCGCCCTCGTTCGTCACTTTCGGCGACCGCGTTTCCGGATTGTTCGTGGTAGAATCGCAAAAGCCCTCCACCATCAATCTCCTGTATTGACACAAATGGGGTACGACCCCGCTCGTTGCCGTCTTGTGATTCCTCGTTTTAGCGGCGGGTTTCGTTTTCATCATCGTCGGTAAGCCGAAATACGCCCTCGCCACCCTCCTGGCCGTTTGGATTTCATACGACCTCCTTCTGGTCCGCGACCAGTTCTTTACGATGGAAACGACGGAGAACTCGTTCCTTTCTCCCGCCGATCCGCAAGACCGGACGTATTTCGATTTCGGGAATCTGTACGCGTTCGTGGATGCCACTCGGGATTGCCTTGCCGGACAGGAAGGTTGAATCAACTTGTACGCGCCTTCTGAATGGCCGTTCTGGCATAACGTCTCGTACCACCTGATTCCCAGGAAGGTTACGTGGAACACGAAAGACCAAATTTTTTACGCCGCCTTCGCGGGAGGGGAATACAAAGATTGAAAGTTCTCCTACCGCTGAGTCCTCGTGGACGAAAACGTGGTTCCCGTTTGTTCCGTCAAAGGAGGTTCGCTTATTTTGAAGAAAACCAAATAGCCCATGCCGTTCCTCGCTTTCGTTTTCTGAAATCTCGCTCCGGCTGTCATCGGCGCCGTGACTCTGCGTTCTCTCGATCGTAAAGGCAGGCTCTCGCCTTCCGAAATTTTGGCGTACGGCTACCTACTCGGCATTGCCGTCGTAGGTTTCGTATCCTTCCTTTCCGGCTGGGCGGGCACCGGATTTTTTTGGATCAAATACGTCCTTTTCGCCGCTTCGATGGCTTGCGCCGTTTGGGTGGGCGTGAAGAAGGATTTCAAGGCCTACCTTCCGAAACCGTCGTTCCCGTCGAGCAAGAAGCTTCTCATCGCCGTGCCGCTTTTGCTGCTCGTCGGCTTCCGGCTCTTCTTTTCGGCTTTCAATACGTACTACGTGCCCTCATATTTCGACGATGAGAAGGGGAATTGGAACGCGAAGGCCAAGCAGATTTACTATGCCGATGAAATCGTAACCGACGATCCCAAGAGTCTCGCGTACGTGGGCGGCGGCTGACACCCGGAATACCCTTTGCAGTTCATCCTGTACAAAACCTCTCTCACGGATATCGCGGGAGAAGGGAAAGAGCCGCTCGTGAATTCGGTGACCGTCCTCTTCTGGTTGGCCGTCCTCGTTCTCGTTTACGCCTCTTTCCAGAGCCCGTTCTGGGGCGTGGTCGCGGTTTACGCGCTCTGTTCGCTCCCGCTCGTTTCCTGGCACGTCGGACGGGCGTATTTCGATCTCGTCGTGGCTTCGTATTTCCTTCTCGCCCTCATGAACATGAGGAAGTACGCGATAACGAAAGACGCGATCCGGCTTCTTCTCGTCGGCATTTTGGCCTATTCGGTAGTTTTTACGAAGAACGAAGGCATGGTCATGGTCGTTCCGAGCCTCGCTCTCGGATTCGCCGCACTGTGGCTCCTCGCGCGTAAAAATCCGGATCTTCCGAAATTTTCTGCGAAATCGGTCGCTATCGCCGCGGTTCCTTTCGCGTTCATCGTGCCGCACATGGTTTTTCGCGCGGTTTACCACCTCTCGTTCAATCCGCATTCCGCGATGGCGGCTTACGGCTTCCATGCGGACTCCCTGAAGCTGTATTGGATGTATTTCACACAGTGGGGAAGTTTCAACGTTTTTTGGTACGCGCTTCCGCTCGTTCTTGCCATGACATGGAGAAAATGGTCGAAGCCTCAGAACCTTCCCGTCGCCGTCTCGCTTTCCGCGATGCTTTCCGCCATGTTCGCCGTCTTTTCGTTCACGAACAACTACACGTTCCTTCTCGATCAGACCACCATCAACCGCACGCTTCTCATTTTCATGGTCCCGGTCACGTATTTCTGCATCCTTTTCCTCGATCCGTCGACTTCGGAAAAGGCATAGCAGTTTTGGAAACGTCGCGATTTCGATATACTCCGCCGCATGAAAATCCTCTTCGTCCTCGATTATTACGTTCCGCACATCGGCGGGGCGGAAACCTTGTTCCGCAACGTCATCGAGCGTCTCGCCGCGCGCGGGCACCAGGTGACGGTGCTTACGTGCCGGCATAACCCCGAGGTGCCCGCGTATGAGAAAATGGGCGAGGGGATAGAAGTATGCCGCACCTGAGGAAACCGTTTCGCGCTGATGCTTCGGATTCCTTTCGTAGGCTACCGCCTCGCGAAAAACGCCGACGTCATCCATTCGACCACGTACACTTCGGCCATTCCCGCCAGCATTCTCGGCGTGATTTCAAGAAAACCGGTAATCCTTACGGTGCACGAGGTTTTCGGTAAACTCTGGTACCGGTTCATGGGAGCGAAAGGCTTCTTTTTCAAGATTTTCGAAAAGGCCATTTTCGTATTTCCGTTCGCGAAATACCTCTGCGTTTCCAATTACACTAAAAACAGTCTGCGCCTGCTTTTCGGTTTGCCCGATTCCAAACTCGCCACCGTGTACAATGGCGTGGATACAGATTTTTGGAACGCTTCGCAGGTCGATGCGGCCCGCGTGGCGGAACTTCGCCACGAGCTGGAAATCGACGGTTGCCCGTCGGCTTTGTACTTCGGCCGGCCGGGGGTTTCCAAGGGGCTCGACTCCGTCGTGGGGGCGATTCCCGAAAGCGTTTCAAAGATGCCTGACTTCACAGCCGGACTCCTCGTCGCCGGCGACGAGAAAGACCGATCGGATTTCATCAAGTCGAAGGTCGAGGAGTTTTGAGTTTCCAATCACGTGATTTGGATTCCGGGCGTCAAATACGCGGAACTTCGCAATTACGTCTCGGCCGTGGATACGGTAATCGTCCCGTCGCTCGTCGAAGGGTTCGGTTTTTCGGCTGCGGAAACTTGCGCCCTCTGACAGAATCTCGTCGTCACCAGCGCCTGAGCGTTGCCCGAAGTGGTGTATGGCAACGTCGTCCATGTCGAACCGGCAAGTTCGGCCGATTTGGCCCGTGGAGTCGTAAAAATGCTCCAGGGCGGATCGATCGCGATTTCGCGGAAAGATTTTTCTTGGGAGGAGAACGTCGACCTCACGCTCGCTGCGTACGAAGGAGTGATGGGCAACCACGTAAAATAACGGAAAACGAATGAAAATAGCGATCGTAACCGATTATCACAACAAATCCTGAATCGGTAAGCAGAACTACCAGCTTTACCGCGCGCTGGGTGAGCTTGGACACGAAGCCGAAATCGTCCATCTCGTTTCTCCGCAAGGTTTCAAAGAGCCTCCCAAATATTGAGTGAACGTGATTTCGAAATCGTTCGTCATCGGGGTGTTTTACAAGTTTCGCCGCTGACTCGCCCGGCATTTGGCGAAGAACCGGTACGACGCGGTTCTTTTGGGCCACCAAGGGCTCGCGTACCTTCTGCCGATCGTTAAGAAAAGCGGAATCCCGTTCGCCATTACGGTGATGGATTTGTTCACGCTGTACGACGAGTACTCGAACAAGCGCGATCCCAAGTTCTTCATCTTCAACAATTGCATGTTGACGAAGGCGAAAGACTTTGAGAACGTCGCCTTCATCTCGGATTTCTCCCGCAGGGACTACGTGAGGTTCTTTTGAAAGAATCCCCCGAACCCCGCCGTCATACCCATCGGCATCCCCTCTGACGGCGAATCATCGGTTGCGGACGACGTCTCAAAATGGGAACTCCTCTTCGAATGAAAGAAAGCGGTGTTGCAGGTGGGTTCTTCCGACAAAAGAAAGAACGCCCCGGCATTCTTTGGCGCTGCAAGGGCGTACCGCGAGAAATTCGGTGACGACGGAACGGTTTTCGTAAGGGTATGAAACACGAGCGAACAGCTCAGGGCCATGGCTCCCGAGGGTACCGTATTTTTGAGCAACCTCTCGGAAAGCGACCTTTCTTCGCTTTACGCGTACGCTTCGGTTTTCGTTTTCACGTCGCTCCACGAAGGGTATTGAATGCCGGTGGTCGAAGCCCGTGCGAAGGGGCTCCCCGTAATCAGCACGAGGATTTCCGACATGGACCAATTGCTCGCCGACGACCCGGGAACCGTATTCGTCAGCGACGGCGCGTCTGCCGAAGAGTACGCCCGACTCATTTCCGCCGCTCTCTCCGGTGCGAACAAGATCCCGTGCCCGGTTCTCGAACGCCTCTGAACCCGCGCGGAAGCCTTGGCGTACCTGGATTTTTTCTCAAGTTTCCAAAACCATGCCGAATAAGCCGCCGGTGCTCGCGATAGACGCGAGATTGTATTGAAACCGGTCGTGAGCCTGACGAATCGCTACCGCCACGGTCGACCGATTCGCGAAGGATTATCCTGATTCGTATTCGAAAGTCGTTCTTTTCGCGCATTCGCGCAAGGTTTTCGACGCCTTGCCTGACGGACGTAACGTGAAAAGGGTTCTCATCAACTGCCATTTCCTTCTCGGCAAACTCTTTCTCGTGCCTTTTTGGCTTTT
>JASDUA010000118.1:0-2495 GCA_041891375.1 Patescibacteria group bacterium | reverse complement strand
GGCGCACCGTGCGGACGTCTATTTTTCGCCCACTTCCGAATTGCCGCTTTGGAAATTTGGAAAGACCAAATATGTGAACATGGTGCACGATCTGTTCATGGAGGATATTTTGGACGAATCGACCGGGAAGGGAAGGGGATTGTTCAAGGCATTTCGTCATTTCGCGAAGACCCGCAACGCCCTCGAATCGTATTACCTTGCCGATTTCTTCAAATCTTCCTTTTTCCGTTCGGATTTGATTTTGGCCATATCGACTTTCAGCCTTCGTCAGGCCGCCGAGAGGTACGCGTTGCCAACCGAACGCTTCAAAGTCCTGCCCATTTGAGCCGACGAACTCTTTTTTAAGGATTTCGACAAGGATTCTGCGCTCGTATCAGTACGTGAAAAGTTCTGAATCCCCTGAAAATTCGTGTTTTCGTACGATGCGATAGCCGATTATGCGAAACTCGCGGATTCCGTCGCCGAGCAGTGTTCTTCGAATGGATTGACCTAGGTGATACTCAACCGACATCCGTCCATATATGAGATTTTTCAAAAAAGTCCTCATAAGGACGAAGCCGTTTTCATTCGCGAATTCGTTTCCGACGATGATTTGGCGAATCTCATCCGCGCTTCGGAATTCGTATTCTTCCCTTCGATTTGAGAAGGCTTCTGAATCCCGATTGCCGAAAGTCTCGCCGCATGAAAGCTCGTCATCGTTCCGAACATTACCGCGATGCCGGAAGTCGGTTGAGATTTCGCCATTTGCTACGATCCGAATTCCCCTGCCGACCTGTCTGAAAAATTCGGCTTGGCGCTCGATACTTATGGCCAATGCGCCAACCAGTCGAAATCCGCTTTCGTACAACGCTATCGATGGTGAAATTTCACCAACTCCCTTCGATCGATTTTTACGGACGTCCTTTCGGATTAATTTGCTCTATCCGATTGTATTAACCGTTTTTTCGCATACAATTCGCCAAACTTTTTGGTTTAGTTCCCTTACGTCATCGCACGGGGCCATTAATTAATTCGCAAATGAAAAAAGCTTTCATCACCTGAATCACCGGCCAAGACGGCGCCTATCTCGCAGAACTCCTTCTCGACAAGGGGTACGAAGTCCATGGCCTCCAGCGCCGCGCTTCGCTTTTCAATACCGGTCGTATCGACAAGCTCCTTCAGGGCGAGCGCAAATCCCATATCAAGCTCCACTTCGGCGACGTTACCGACGGCGCGGGGCTTTCGAAGCTTTTCTCCGAAATCAAGCCCGACGAAGTGTACAACCTCGCCGCCCAGTCGCACGTTCGTCTCAGCTTCGACATGCCGGAATACACCGCCCAGACAGACGCAGTGGGCGTATTGCACCTTCTTGAAGCCATCCGCGTGAACGGCCTTGAAAAGCATACCCGCTTTTACCAGGCTTCCACTTCTGAAATGTTCGGCGGAGTCGGCTACAACATGCCCGATGACGGTTATACCGAAGAATCGCCCTTCCATCCCCGCAGTCCGTACGGCGTAGCGAAGTTGTACGGTTTTTGGATCGTCTCCAACTACCGCGAAAGCTACGACATGTTCGCGTGCAACGGCCTTCTCTTCAACCACGAATCGCCGCTCCGTGGCGAGAATTTCGTCACCCGCAAGATTACCCGCGCCGTCGCACAGATCAGCCTTGGGCAACTCGATAAGATGGAAATCGGCAATCTCGATGCCAAGCGCGACTGGGGACATGCCAAAGACTACGTAGAAGCCATGTGGCTCATGCTCCAGCAAGATAAGCCGGAAGATTTCGTCATCGCCATGGGCGAAACCAACACCGTCCGCGATTTCATCAACTGGTCTTTCAAAGAAGTGGGCGTCGACATCGAATGGAAGGGTACCGGAATCGATGAAATCGGCGTGGATTCGAAAACCGGCAAGGTTCTCGTTTCCATCAATCCCAAATTCTTCCGCCCCGCAGAAGTCGACCTTTTGCTCGGCAATCCCGCAAAGGCAAAGCGCGTTCTCGGTTGGAAGCCGAAATATACCCTCGCTTCCATGATTTCCGAGATGGTACGTTTGGATTTGGAAGATGCGAAAAAAATCCAAATTTTGAAAGACAACGGCTTCGAAGTTCTTCCACAGTTCGAGTAAATTACGTCCACACAAGAATGAGGATAGCCATCGTCACTACTCCGCTCATTACGAGTGGAGGTACGGAACGACAAGTTTTAGAACTTGCTGTTCAGCTCCAAAAGAACGGACATTCCGTTGATGTTTTTGCACCGGAGGTTGATTTCTCCGTTTGTTATCCGCAATTGATCTCAGAGGTTAACGTGAAGAGCCTACGCGGTTTTCGTGCATCTCGAGAACTTGAGAATTCCGATTCGGCGCTCGTGAAAATCCGGAAGGTCCTACACCATTTATTATTTCGTCCTTTCCTTAATCAGAAGTTCGTAGAATTCATACGGCGCCATCATGAAGAGAATCCGTATGACGTTTTCAATTATCACCATACGGCTGTTGAATACGTTCATGGA
>JASDUA010000117.1:0-2127 GCA_041891375.1 Patescibacteria group bacterium | reverse complement strand
GTTACGTGCATGCTAGCGGATGACGAGCTTGCCGTCCGACACTTCGAAGCGGATCTGGTAGACTCCGGTGTCGGTCGTGGCGACGACGGTTCCGTCCTTGGGGACGAAAACGGAACGTACCGGGCTTTCGACCACTTCGATCTGCCCTACGTAACGTACGGACTTGATGTTGCGGTAATCGCGGGAATCCGGCTCGAAAACCCAAATCCTGTTGGCGAGGATGAGGTAGAGGTAGTTCGCGTTGGAGAAAGCGTAGAACTTGGGGATTTCGTTCGCGCTCGACAGGGCGTAGTCGTCCGGAAGGGCGTTGAGCATGATGGAACGTTCGGAATAATCCGGAACGGTGAAGATCTTGTCCATCATGAGGTCGTCGCGCACGACGTAGAATCCGCCGTCGAGCCCGAAGTCGAGGATTTTGGGTTTCTTGGTGCGGTCTCCGACGAGCACGCTGCTCTTCGACGAAAAGCCGTTTACGCTCGGTTTGTGCTTGTAGATCTGGGTGCCGTCGCTCGAAAGGACGTAGAGGTTGCCGTTGAAAGTCTTGATGGCGCGTCCGGCTTCCCAGGATTTCTGGCCGTCGACGTTCACGTAGGAGAATTCGCCCTTGTAGAACTTGAGGACGCGGTTGGTCTTGGTGAGCACGTAGATGACGCCCTCGGCGCTCGCGTCGGACGAAACGGCTTCTTCGCCGTCCGGATACGGGAACACTTTGGTTTCGGCGCCCTTGACGAACGGTCCGGCGAGGGAGGTCTTTCCTACGAAGTAGTACTTCTTCTGGATTTCGAAAGCGCCCACCGGTCCGAATTTCTTATCGGGGAAGGCGTAGTCGGCTTCGTGGGCCTTGGGATCGAACGATTCGATGCCGTTCATCTGCTTCTTGAGGATCGAAATGCTGTCGAGAAGGCGCTTCACGTCGTTCATGTAGACGTTCTTTCCGCGGACTTCGAAAATGAGGTCTTCGGCCTTCTTGAGGTTGGCCTTGAACACTTCCTTATTGGCGAGGTCTTTTCCGGCCTTGTCGAGGATGACCTGGGCTTCGATGAGGCGGTTCTTGTATTCTTCCGGAACCGCGAGGTCGGTTTTCTGTTGGAAGATCGCGGCGATGGTCGCGTAGAGGAGGAACGCGCAAACGACGACTCCGGCACCGAAGGCGGCCGCGCGGAATTTTTCGTTTTTCCAAATGGGGTGGTTGCGGACGTTGTCGTACGCCTTCTTGGCGGCGGGGATTTCGGAAATCGCACCGCTGATGCGCGCCGCGGCGTCGCGGGCGATGGGAGCGGCTTTCGCCATGGCGTTCTTGGCGGCGATCGCGGCCTTTTCGACTCCGGAAGCCGCGGCGGGAACCGCGATGTCGGTGACGTTGGCGTTCGTGAGGGCGATGCAGTCGATGGCGCGCTTTCCGGCTTCGCGGCGGATGAGGTTCTCGATGGCGAGGCGCTTTTCGTCGTCCTTTCCTACGGTGGCGAGTTCGGTGACGTCTTCTTCGGTGAGGTAGTCGAGGAGGTCGATATTGGCGACGTAGAGGGAATCCGGGTGCTTGACGCTGCCGGACGACACGTACGAGAACTCGCTCGCGGTGCTCGCCATGCCTTCGGCGATGTCGGTGATGCGGCCTCCGCGGATGAGGTAAGCGTTGTAATGGCCGAGGACCGAGAAGTGGATGTCGTCGCCGTCGATGGCCGCGAGGAAAACGCGGACGTCTTCGACCTTGAGGTCCGGAACGGTCGCCCGGAGATGCCGGTTGAGGCGGTCGAGTACGAACGAGAAATAGGCCGCGGTCTCTCCGGCTTTTCCGCTGTCGGCGACGGTGTCGACGATGGCGCCCTCGACGAGGGAAGCGGCGTGCGGTTTCTTGGAATCGATTTGGAGCAGGATCTGACGACGGTCGTCGATGCGGATCTTTTTGGTCACGACGACGGAATCCGATTGTTCGGAAGCGTGTCGGAGCAAGCTGACTTGCAGCATGGGTCGGGGAAAGCGTATACCGCCTCCGAATGTATGGAAAATCTGTTCACCGTCAAGCCGGAATCCGCATCGGCAAAAGGAAAAGCGCGGGTAATTCCCGCGCTTTTCCTTTGGATTTTCAGCTTTTAGAGGCTGTTGAGCATGTTGAGGATTTCTTCGGTG
>JASDUA010000116.1:12461-13407 GCA_041891375.1 Patescibacteria group bacterium | reverse complement strand
CCGAAAGGACGGCCGTGAACGAAACCGCCGCCCGTGCCGCCTTCGATGCCGACTACGGGCGCCGAAGGGAAAAATTCATTTCCAAATTGAAGGACAACGGTTCCGTTTCCCAGGGGAGGTTCCGTACCGACATCAGCGACAAGGAATACGGCAAGACCGCTTCCCGATGCTTCTCCGTGGCCCTCGAACTCTGGAAAGACGTCTACATGGAGACCGCTGCCATCAAAAGCCAGCTTTATAAAATCCATTGAGCGGCGCTCGTCCGCAAGATCGAAAAAATCCAAGCGACGTTCGATTGGAGCGAAGTGGAGAGAATGGAGGAACTCGAAGCCGCGCGCGTTGGGAATTTCCGTCCGCTCAGGAATAGGAACCGGCACCGGCAGAAAGCTGATTTTCCGACCGCCGCACCTTCGGATTCGGCGTTCGCTTCCCCCGCCAGCGGGCTCGACGTTTTTTCCCAAGAATTCCCCGAATAACTCGCCGCGCCCGGTCGGGCGCGGTTTTCGTTTGATGCCGGAACGAAAAGGCGTACCATCAGCGACGTTGGATTTTTCGTAACGTTCCCATATGAAATCCGTCCGCCTTTTAGCTGCCTTGGCACTCGCCGCCGCCGCCTTCGCCTTCTCTTCCGTCGCGAGCGCCGACTACGGCATTTACTACGGAACCAGCCAGACCTACGCGAACAAGACGTTCAAACTTTCGCCGGTCATCGTCCAGCCGTACAACCTGGCGCTCTATGCCAAATATTCCGGCCCGAAAATCTGCTACCTTTCGGCGGGGGAGTTCGACGGGACTTCCGCCGAACTCGGCACGCTCGGGCTCTCGGGCGCGGTAACGGGATTCAATGCCGATTGGAACAGTTACGTCATGGACATGGGAAATCCGGCATGGCTCGCCTACGTCCTTTCCGACGAATCGCAACTCAAATCCGCAGGCTGTTCGGGCG
>JASDUA010000116.1:0-12451 GCA_041891375.1 Patescibacteria group bacterium | reverse complement strand
GGCGTCTTTCTCGACACCCTCTGGCAATCCGGACAGGAAGATTCCGCCGTCGCGCTCGTCGCGGCCGTCCGATCGAATTGGCCTTCCGCCTTCGTCGCGGTAAACAACGCCCACGATTTCAAATACCGCGTGAAGGACATGGTAGACGCCTATATGTTCGAGAATTTCTGGGATTCGGGTACGAAGGCTTCGAGCATGGACGGGCAATGGTACCTCGCCCAATTCGCCGAATACGCCGAATTGAAGAAGGCCTACGGCAAGAAGCTTTACGCCCTCAGTTACGGCAATCCTTTTGTCCAAACCGCCTGGGCGAAGATCGTGAAGTCGTACGCGAACGCTTACGGTTTCGATCTCCTTTTCGCGAATTCGAACCTCACGACCGTTACGGGGTATCTCGATTCCAAAACCAATAGCATTTTGAAACCGTAAGACAAAACGAAACCCCCTCCGTACGGAGGGGGGGGTGTTTTTTTCGGCCGCTACGCAGCGCTGGTTTTGAGCGCGAAGCGGTCCGTACCGACGGGCTGGAAGAACTTCGCCAGCACGTGGCCGGCGAAACCCCACACTACCGTGGAGTCGCGGTATTGCCGCACCGTATAGTCGGCGCTGAGCTTACCTTGTCCTTTCAAGTGGACGATGGCCTCTTCGAGATTGAACAGGCGTCCGTTGTCTTGCCCGTTGGAGGGCGAGTTTTCGTGTGCCACGTAGGCTCCTTTCGTTTTTGGTTTTTCTTTCCCTTCCGGTTTTTCATGGAATCCGGAAGGATGCTCCCCCGCCGGGTAGGCGGGGGCGAAAATATAGTCGGACGGACCACGGTGTCAAATCCGGTCGTATTGATTCGCATCGGGTATTGCCGTATCATCCGCGTATGGAACGGTTTTTCAAAATGTCTCCGGCTCGATGGCCGTCCGCCGCCGCCTTTCTTGCGATATGATACGCCGCTATTTGCGCCGCCGTCTTTTTCGTTCAGAAAGACCTCATCTTTTTCCCCTTGCGCCAAACCATCGATTTTCCTACCGGCAGCGGATATTTTTCCGAAACGTTCCCCAATTCCGACGGACAAACGCTTTCGGCGTTCGGAAAGGATTCCGGCGCGCCGTTTGCCGTTCTGTATTTCCATGGAAACGGAGGGAATCTCGAAAGGGCGTATTGATCGCTCGCAACCCTCGAATCCGCGGGGGCTGATTTTTACGCCGTGGATTACCGTGGCTACGGGATGAGTTCCTGACGCATCGAAAAAGAGTACGATCTCTATGCTGACGCGCTGTCCGCCTACGATCGTCTGGTCGCGCGTTGAGTTCCGCCGCAAAAGATCGTGGTTTGGGGTCGGTCGCTCGGATGAACCGCCGCCATGAAAGTTGCGGCCTCGCGCAAAGTCGCCGGCCTCGTGTTGGAATCTTCTTTCACGTCCATGGACGACATGGCCGAGGACCAATATCCGTATTTGCCCGTCGGCCTTTTGAACCGGTTCCATTTTCGATCCGTCGATGATGCGCCGCGAATAACCGCGCCGACGCTCGTGATTCATTCGAGAGATGACGAGCTGATTCCTTTCGAACAATGAAAGGCCTTGTTTTCGGTGATCTCCGCGCCGAAAACGTTCTTGGAAATTACCGGATTCCATAATGGCGGACATGCGGAAAACGAGTCGGCAATCACGGCTGCCGCCAAGACGTTCTTATCGAAACTTCACGGAAAGCAGGTTTTCGGCCCATAAAAATCCCCCGGTAGAATCCGGAGGATTTTTCATTCGAGGTTACGCGATGCGCTGGAAGAGCGGTTCGCCCTTTTCGGCGACGGAGAACGCGGTTTTTTCCGATACGACTTCGCTATATTTTCCGGCAAGCAGGCGTTCGCGCTGCGAGGCGAGACCCATGCGGTCGAGAAGTTCGGACATCTTCTCGGGGAAGAACGGCATGAGGCAAATCGCCATGGCGCGGAGTCCTTCGCCCACGGTGTGGAGCGTATCGACGACGCCGGTGGCTTCTTTGTCCCAGGGTTTCTTCGTGTCGACGAACTTATTGAGCACGTCGCCGAATTCGAATGCCGATTCGAGCGCCGCGCGGAGGTCGAAGCATCCCATCGCCTTTTCGAACGCAGCCACGAATTCGAGCTTCTTGGTTTCGACTTCGCCGTCCATGGTTCCGTCGATTTTACCGCCCTGCTTGAGCGAAAGCACGAGGAAGCGGTTGAGGAGGTTGCCCAAGTTGTTGGCGAGCTTGGCGTTGAACGCGTTGACCGCCTGCGTTACCGAGAAGTCGCCGTCCTGACCGATGGGGAAGGACGTGAGAAGGTAGAGGAGGAGAAGCTCTTTAGGGTACTGCTGGCAGAATTCCACCGGATCGATGGCGTTGCCGAGGCTCTTGGAGATCTTCTGTCCGTCGATGGTGAAGTGCCCGGTAGCGAGGATGTTTTTCGGCAAAGCGTATCCTGCCGACATGAGCATCGCCGGCCAGAAAATGGCATGGAAACGGATGATGTCCTTACCTACGACGTGCACATCCGCCGGCCAGAATTTCTCGTCGCCGCCCTCGCAGGCGCTGACGTAGTTGAAAAGCGCGTCGTACCAGACGTAGGTCACGTGGCTGTTGTCGAACGGGAGCGGAATGCCGAAGGTGCTGCCTTCGCGGGAGATCGAGAAGTCTTCGAGCCCTTCTTCGATGAACTGTACGACTTCGTTTCCGCGGGAGCGGGGAACGATGAAATCGGGATTTTTCGCGAAGAGCTCCTTAAGCGCCGCTTCGTATTTGGAAAGGCGGAAGAAGTAGTTCTTCTCCTTGATGACGTCGGGCTTCTTCTTGTGGTCGGGACACAGACCGTCTTCGGTGAGGTCGGAAGCCTTCTTGAACGCTTCGCAACCCACGCAGTAGAGGCCTTCGTATTCGCCCAGGTAGATGTCGCCGTTGTCGAACGATTTCTGCAAAACGCCTTGTACGAAGGCTTTGTGCTGATCGGTGGTGGTGCGTACGAAATCGGTGTAGGTGATGCCGAGCCCATCCCAGATGGCCTGGTGTTTGCCAGCCATGGAATCGCAGTATTCCATGATGCCCATGCCCGCTTCGGCGGCCTTTTCGACCACCTTCTGGCTGTTTTCGTCAACGCCCGTCGAAAATTTCACCTCGTATCCGAGGTTGCGGCGGTGCTTTGCCAAAACGTCCGCGATGAACGAAGCGTAGGCGTGCCCGATATGCGGGATGCCGTTGGAATAGTAGATGGGGGTGGTGACGTAGAAGGTTTTCATGATTTCGGGTTTGGAACTGACGGATTATAGCGAAACGGCGCGAAATCCAAATAACACTCTTCCCATCTTTGCATTTGAAATCTCAAAAATATGAAATATCATACAAGTATGTTTAGTCATACTTCATAAAGAAACGTAAGATGTCCGAAGGAAAAAATTGAAACAAGCTTTCCCCTTCCGGAGGAAAAATGCGCCTTTGCGGTACCGCCATCGTCGGAACCAAGGGGCAAATCGTCATTCCCAAGGACGTCCGCGACAAACTCGGCCTTCAGCCGGGTACCGGCGTCACCATCGTCGTAAAGGACGAACGCGCAGTAGCCCTCATCCGCAACGACGACCTGCTCAGCCTTATCGAATACGCCCGCGCCGAAGGCGTCACCCTCGAATAATCCAAATCCAGCATGCGAAAATCTCCCGTCATCGCCGCCGTTTTTTGCGCGGCGCTTCTCGCTTCCTGCGGAAAAACCCAAGAAGCCGCCACCCCCTCCGCCTCGAGTTCCGGTGCGACGTGCGCCGAAACATTCCAGGTCGGTTCTTCCGGCGACCGTTCCCTCACGCTCAAAGCGAAGGTCCTTTCCGACAACGTCCGCAACCTTTCCGCCGGTAACGGCGGCACGGTGGAATCCCTCTCGTGTGAAAAGGGGAAGAAGGTCCGCGCGGGTGACGTGGTCGCCAAGATCGTTCCCGATTTTTCGGACGTTTCCGTAAAGAACCAGATTTCCCAAAAGGAATCGCTCTCTTCGCAGCTTTCCAATACCCGCGAAATCCTCGCTTCTACCAATTCGAACTTCGCCACCCAGCTCGGTTCGCTCCAGACGCAGAAATCCAATCTCGAAAACCAGATTTCCATTCTCGAAGACACGCTTTCCAAGATCGAGGAGCAGCGCGGATTCGGCGTTTCCGACATCGACAAGCAGCTCGACCTTCTGAACATCCAGCTCTCCACGCTCGACACCCAGATCGCCGACCTCACCGCTTCCAAAGCCAAGCTTCAGGATTCCCAAAAGGCCGATTTGGCCAAGCTCGATTCCAACCTCGCCAATGCCCGAAACCAATCCAAGGCGCTCGTAGCCAACGCGCTCACCGTTTTGGACGAAACCTACGGAATTTCCGATAAGAACCGCGAAAAGAACGACGCCTACGACACCTACTTGGGCGCCAAGGATTCCTCGTTGAAAAACTCGGTAGTTTCCGGATGGTCCGCTGCCAATGCCGCGTTCATGAAGTTCGATTCGATGGACGCCGACGCGCAGTCCGCGTTCCTCGGTTCCGTCGCCGACCTCTTGGGCAAAGCGAAGGAATCGGTGAAGGGATCGGTCGTTTCCACCAACTTTTCGCAATCCACCATCGACTCGCTTTTCGGCACGCTCGTCCAATTCGAAAACGGCATCCTTACCGCCAAGGGAAGTTTCGACGCCGTCGGCAAGAGTTTCGACACCGTCCGTAACACCTACGACACCCAGATCCTTTCGCTCAGCACCCAGATAAACGGCGCTGAGAACAGCAAGAAGAGCGTATTGGCCAATATCGACAACGTGAAGTCGAACAAGCTCGGCAGCTACGTTTCGTCGCTCGACCTCCAGAAAAACCAGTCGGTCTCGTCGCTCGCTACGCTCAAAACCAACCTGAGCGGCGTGAATTCGCAGATCGAATCGCTCCAGTCGCAGAAAGAAATCCAGATCAACCAGTTGAACAACCAGATCGCCCAGCTGGAAAACGGCCTGACCAATGTCGCCAACGCCCTCGTGACCCAGTCGGTCGTCTCCGACATCGCGGGTACCGTAAAGGAAAAATCCGCGAGCGAAGGCAACAAGGTCGCCGCAGGGGCCACCGTCTGCCAGATCGTTCCGGACGAATCGGGCTTGAAAATCCAGGCGTATTCCCCCGACGACCTCCCGTTGCCGCTTCCGGTTTCGTTCGAAATCGACGGCAAGAAGTATTCTTCCGAACTCAAGGCCAAGCTCAGCTACCAGGATCCGGTAACGCAGAACTCCATCTACGAAACCTCGTCGTCCGCGGTTCAGGACGGCAAAACCGTCGGACTTTCCTCGGTCGTTTCCGAAGGGCGCGTCATTGACGTTTCGGCTACGGCATCCGGCTCGGCGCTTTCTTCGGCGAAGATTTCCGTTCCGGTGAATTTCATTACCAACACCATCGGCGGGTTCCGCGTGAAGGCCAAATCGGCCGACGGTTCCGTCACCGAAAAGACCGTCGTCTTGGGCGACCTCGATTCCGACCGCGTAGAAGTCCGTTCGGGGCTTTCTTCCGGCGACGTCCTCTGCCGCTAAAGCCCGTATCCGATTCCTTCCATGTTCGAAAAACGCTTTTTGGCCTTTAGGCCGTTCCTCCTCATCGTCATGATATTGCTCGCGGCCATCGGCTACGTCAGTTTTACGACGATGTCGAAGGAATCCATTCCGGAAGTGAACCTTCCGTTCTTCAACGTCACCGCCGTCTACCCGGGCGCCGACGCCGAAACCATCGAACAGCAGGTCATTTCGAAGATTGAGGACAAGCTGCCGTCGGTAAAGGGCATTTCGACGTTCAAATCCGTCAGCACCAACAACGTCGGGGTCATCAACCTCGAATTCCAGCGCGGCGTCGACAAGGGTACGGCGTACGCCGATCTCAAATCCGCCGTCGACGAAGTACGCGCCTCGCTCCCGACGGGCGTTTCCGACATCGCGGTGACGAAGACCGACCCCAAAGACATGCCGGTCTATTCGTTCTCGGTCATGGGGCCGTACTATCCGTCGGTCCTTTTCGACAAGGTCGGAGGAATGGAAGACGAATTGAAAAAGATTCCCGGGGTCGACAAGGTCGCGGTAGTGGGGAAATACGTTTCGCAAGTGGAAGTCGAATTCGATTACGACAAGCTCCGCGGGTACAACCTCCGCCTTCCCGTGCTCGTGCAGATGCTTTCGTCGAGCATCGAACAGAAGCCGGTCGACAAGAAGAAACTCGAAGGCAACCTCTACGGTTTCGAGGTCCGCACCTACGGGCGCACCTCCGGCGACGTCGACGAACGGCTTTCGAAGTTCCGCGACTTCCTCGAAAACGTGCCGCTCGTCAACCAGAACGGCAACGTGCTCCGCCTCAAAGATTTGGCGAAGGTCTCCGTAACGCACCCGTTCTACCAGCGCCTTTCCTACGTCAACGGCGAAAACGCGGTGACGTTCATGGTCTATAAGTCTCCGGGTTCCGACATCCTCAAGGTCATCGGCGGCGTCAAAGACTACCTCGCCGGCAAGTCCGCGGAATTCGCGAAGGACAGCATCAAGGAGCAGGAAATGTTCTCGCAGGAGATATCCATCAAGCAGACGTTCAACGCGTTTTTGGACGGCTTCCGCGACACTTCGGTGCTCATCGTCATCATCGCCACCATCTTCCTCGGTCTCCGCGGATCGTTCGCGGTCGCCATCACGTTCCCGTTCGTCTACCTGTTGTCGTTCATCGCGCTCAAGCAGATGGGCTACACGTTCAACAGCATCGTTTCCGTCGCGCTCAATCTGTCGCTCGGAATCATGGTGGACAACCTCATCGTCATGGCGCAGGGCGCCGAAGACGGCATGCGCAAGGGCTACTCGAAGTTCCGCGCCATCCAGCACTCGTTGTCCATCTACTGGAAACCGCTCCTCATCGGAAACCTCGTCACGATATCCATGTTCCTTCCCATCGGATTCGTGCTCAGCGGAAAGATGGGCGAATTCATGAAGTTTTTGCCAGTCACGGTCAACCTCACCCTCGCGGTCTCCATCGTGGGGGCGTTCGTGTTCTTGCCGCTCGTGCTTTCGTACATGGATCTCAAAGTCCGCAAGGGCGACGGACATGGAAAACTCGAAAAATTCTTCTCGCGCTTCGAAAAGCCGTTTGACCGAATGTACGAACGCATCCTCAAAACGCCCAAATTCTTCATCACGGCGTTCTACGCGCTCTTCGTGTTCGTCATCATCGCCTTCGCCAAATTCGGCGCGGCCGACTTCATGCCGCTCACCGACAAGGACAACATCTACGTCAACGTTTCCTATTCCAAAGATACGGGCATGGAAGCCAACCAGGCGGCCACGGCGAAACTCTCGGACCTTATCGAAGAATTCTTCAGCGAAAAGCACCCGGGGGTCGTAAAGAACCTCGAAATCAGCCTTGGCGAAAACTTCTCCCAGTCCGCGCTCGACAACACCGTCTACCGCTCCAGCTTCAATCCCGACCTCACCAAGTTCAACGTCGTTCTTACCGATACCGACAGCCGCGAAGAAAAAGACAACGCGGTCCACATGTATTCCGAACTCCACGAGTTCCTCGGTGAAAAGATCGCCGCCGACCCCGAACTTTCGAAACGCGTTTCTGACGTGACGGTCATGATCCAAAAGTCCGGTCCGAGCGAAGGAAAGGACGTTACCTTCAACCTCTCGCTTTCCGGTTCGGAAGGGGGAATCGAAAAGCTCGCCGGAGAATACGAAAAGATGCTCGGCGAACTCAAGGCCATCGACGGAACCTACGGTTGGACCAGCAGTCTGCAACACACCAACGGAAAGGTCGAAATGGTCTACGACCTCGACCGTTTGGCCCAGCTCGGCATCGCCCCCGCCGAACTCGACGCGTTCGTGTATTCCATTCATCAGAAGGGGCAATCCAACGCCCTCACCGAATACAAGGGCAACGGCATTTCGATTACCAGCCTCGGCGACTTCGGCAAAGACGTGATTCCTGTCCGCGGATACGTGGCGTACCAGTCCGGCTCGGGCGCGAGCGTCGACTTCAAGAACCTCGTCATCCCCGGTACCAACGCCTACCTTTCCGAAGTACTGAAAGAAACGCGTCTCCAGCCCCAGCTCAAGAGCTTCCAGCACCTCGACGGAAACCTCGTCGTGCGCGTAGAAGCCAATAAAAGGAACGACCTCACGCTCTCTGAGGCGACCGCCAAGATCAACGCCATCGTAGCGAAATATCCGGCCGTCCAGATGGCCTACGGTGCCGACGTCAAAGACATGGAACAGTCCGGAAAAGACCTCGGAATGGCGTTTCTCGTGGGCTTCGTGCTGATGTTCGCCATCCTCGTGCTCAACTTCGGCAATTTCCGGCAGCCGGGAATCCTCGTCGCCACCATGCCGCTCTTCCTTACCGGCGCGCTCGCGTTCCTCCTTCTGAGCGGACTCACCATGAGCTTCATGGTCGACCTCGGGTTCTTCGGGCTCATCGGCGTAGGGTTGGCGCACATCATCTATCTGGTCAACCGTTTCAACGAACTCTTCGAGAGTTCCGGAGGGAAGGGCGACCTCGACGCGATCATCGTCGAATCGGTCAAATCGCGTCTCGAACCGGTATTCCTCACTACGGCCATCACGGCGCTCGGGCTCTTCGTCCTCGCCGCTTCCGACGAAATGTGGAGGCCGTTCGCGTTGGCTTTCGCCGGCGGACTCATCGTAGGCACCACCATCACGCTCGTCTTTATTCCTTGCGCACTCAAGGTGCTCTACCGCGAAGACGTGAAACCCAAGAAGAAATCCGCCTAATCTTGAAAAATCCCTCCCCGCGTCTCGGGAAGGGATTTTTTTGAACCAGTTATTTCGTCAGCACGTATCCGCTGATCGACCAGTACCGCGAACGCTTGTCCGGATCTTGGATTTTCGGATTCTTCATCGCGAACGATTCGAAGACGAACTTGTGCTTTCCGGTTTCGAAGACGAGGTACGAATTGGGAATTTCGCGCTGCGAGTTTCCTTCTTGGGATTTCGCGAGCTTTTCCACGAACGGCGCGAGATCGATTTCTTCGCCTCCGCCCGCCGTGACGAGGGAGAGTTTCATCGAATCGATGTCGTAGCGGGTTCCCTTCGCGTCCGTATCGTAGGATCCGACCGACAATTTCCGCATTTCGGAATATCCCGCCACGTTCATCGCGGCCTCGGTATCCATGGCACGGTAGGTAAGGATGCCGTTTTCGCTGAAATCCCCCCACGAATATTTCGACTTGATGCCGAGTTCGTTTTCGAGGATTTCGAAAAGCCGGTAACGGTCCGGTCATCGGTATTCGCCCTTGGCGCCGCGCCTCGTTCCGGAATGTCCGAAAGACGAGAGGTTCTTGTCGAAATCGGATTTTCCTTCTGCGTACGCCTTGGAGTACTGCTCGGGGAAGACGTCTTTCAAGGCCGCCGTTCCCGCATAATCGACGAGGTAATCGGCGCCTTCGTAGATTTCCACCGAGAGTTCTTTCGAAAGCGGGGTTACGGGTGCCGAAACCTTTCCGTCCTTCAGCATTCCGGCGATTTCGAGAGTATTGACGAGCCGGACTTCCTGCCTTGCCGACGGAAGCGAGAAAACCGACCACGGACCCACCGATACCGCCGCCGCGAAGGCGACCACCGCCACCGGAATCGCCACGAGGCGCTTATCCTTGGAGAAGGCGAAATACGCCGAGAGCGCGAGCAGCATGGCCCCGAAAACCACTACGAAATAGCGGTTGGCCGTCAGGTCGTACTGCGCGAGGCGGAGATAGATGGCGTACGCGAGCATGACCGTTTGCGGCATGATGGCGAAGGGGAGCGCCTTACGGAATTTCCTTACGAACGCCACGTCCTTTTCGAGCCCGTAGGAGAACGCGTAGGCGAGGTATCCGAAAAACGAGAAACCAATGACCATCCACGCGACTTCGCCCTTCGGCCACTCGGAGAAATTCGCCAAAACCTTCGCGCTGTACGCGTAGAGGATGAGGAAGTAGATCGTTACGAAAGGAATCGCGACGTACTTCACGAGAAACGAGAAGAACGTCGTTTCCACGTATTTCGAAGCGTCGAAAGTGGATTTCGCCGGAACCGACGTAAGGGCGAAGAACGGGGTCGAAAGCACGAGCGCGAGAACCATCCAGTCGCCTACCATTTTTCCGGTAACGGCGTGCGGGATGTCGAAAAGCGTGCCGGTCGCGAAGATGGCGATATTGCCCAACGCGGTAAGCGCTCCTCAGAGGATGGCGGAGAAGACGAACACCGTGGCGATTCGTCGGAAATACGCGTAGTAGGCGTCTTGTCCCGGTTTCTTGGAGAACGGGTTCTTCGCGTACGGAGCGAAGAACGTGAAGCCTACGAGAACGGCGAACGTGAGCGCGAAAATAAGCGCGTTTTTGAAGCCTCCTTCGAAATCGAAGACCCAAAAGAATCCCCCGGCTACGGCTACGGCGCCAAGTTGCGCGGCAAGGGTTCGGGTTTTCGAAGCCTTCGCTCATTCGCAGAAAAGCGCGATGGCGACGCTTGCGAAATACGCGGCGGCCATAGCCATTCAGAGCCGCGCGAACACGTTTTCGTATCCGTCCGGAATCGCTTCGTGAACTCCCGAGAACGCGAGGCACGCGCCGAACGCCAATGCGAGAGTGGCGATAGGGAAGCGCCGCACCGCCTCGGAAGAGGATTTTTTAAAATTCTCGAGGGATTCGGAAGAAAAGGGGTTTCGCATATGCGATGGGGTAACGGTCGGTCGAAAAGGTCGGCCAAACGTTTCCATTATGTCCGAATTCGAAAAAACGCCAGAGCTCCTGATTCCTGGGGCGGCGCTGGCATTTTTTAATCAGGCTTCTTAGAACTTCACGCAGGCTTTGAGGCCTTCGCGGATGGCCGTCTCAATCGCTTCGACGTCGAGAATCGAGAATTTTCCCACGAATTTGGTCTCGGCTTTGCGGGAGAGCCCCGTAGTGACGAGGTCGACGTTGATATAGCCGTACTTTTCGTCGGAATGGTGGTACCAGAAGACGCAGTTCACCAGAAGCTGTCCGCCGTATTCCGGGTCGCTCACGCGGAAGCGGATGTTGTTTCCCGCCGTAGCGATCGAATCCATATTGAAATGCCCCCAATCGGTCTCGTTTTCGAAGTTCTCATCGAGAACGTCGTAGAGTTTGGCGAGCTCGTCTTTGTATTTTCCAGAGAATTTGGCTCTCGAATTGATCGATTTCCTTCCTAAATCGTCGAAGCTCAGTCGGTATTTCAGCACGTTCGCAAAGGGTTTGTAACCGGCTCGTTGCCGGCGGATAACGCTTGGGAGTATATGGAAAACGCGTGATTTCCCAAGACCGAAGGCATGAACTCCGCCATGGAAATTGACAATTCCCCGCCGGTCGATAGATTTCTTCCAGCGCCTAACGCGAAAACATGCGAAAGATTTTCAAAAACACCTGTTGCATGACCTCCGGAATTCGGGGGATTTTTTCGTAGCGCCGAGCTTTCAGAAAAAACCGATGCCCCCGTTTTCTGGGGGTTTTTCTTTTGTTCGAGAAGGAGTGAAAAATGAAAACCAACCGTTGCGAAAATCCGGACACCCCGTTCGGCTTCGATCCCAAAAACAAAAACGTTCCCCCGCGTCAGAAATGATCTCGGGAGGGGGCGAAAAACGAAAAGAAGGCCCGAAGGCCTTCTTTTTTGTACGCGTTTATTCGATGCAGCAGTCCACGGCCTTGCGTACGAGTTGGCCGAGTTTTCCCATGAATCCCGGGCGGGGGAGTTGTTCGGAGGTTCCGGTGGACGCGGTCTCGACGGAAACTTCCGTCTTCGTCCCGCTTACGCGAACGACTTCCGGCGCGGGGATTTTTTCTCCCGACACTTCGCTCGCCACGGCTTCGACGCTGCCCGGGCCGATGACGTTCATCTGGAGTCCCCAGAAGAGCGAGTAGAGGTCGTAGGACTTGCCAAAATAGTCGTAGGCATCTTGGGTTTTCCCCATGCTTTGGGCTTTGGTTCCCACTTCCAAAAGCCGCATCGAGGCGGAGAGGAGGTGTTTGGAAATGCACCATACTTCGCCTTCGTATTCCTTGATGACGGTCTTGAGCAGGTTCTTGCGCATTTCGCGCACTTCGGCGACGAGGTCGTAGAAATGGGTCTTGCCGGTCTTCGCGCCCGAAAAGATCAGGTGTTCCTCAATGGAAATGAGGTTCATGATCGCGATGGTCAGGTCCTGGTCGCTCGAGAGGTCCATTTTTTCCTGTTTCTTCATCGCGTCGTAGCGTTCGATGAGCGCGTTAATGTCTTCGAACTTCTTGGATTCCTTTGCGGACATGGCTTATTTGAGGGTGACGAAGTAGAAGACGGCGCTGGTGGCGGCGAGGCTCGCGAGCGGGATGAACACCTTTTCGAAAGGGAAGTGGGCCTTTCCGCCGTTCTTCGCTTTGAGGAACTGGTAGAACTTCGAAGCGCCGACGAGCACGATAGCGCCCGCTACGGAACTGAGCAAGAT
>JASDUA010000115.1:0-2148 GCA_041891375.1 Patescibacteria group bacterium | reverse complement strand
ATCAAACGATGACGTAGCCCGGATTCGAAAGGAATTCGTCCAAAATTTCGGTCTTGCGTCATGCCGAAAGCACGAGGATTTTCCTTGCGGGAAAACATCCTCCGCGAAGAAGCGCGTTACGGACGGACGCGAAAGCGTAACGGACGAAGGAAACCCCCACGATCGACATGGCGAGCGCGAAGAAGATGATGAGGCGCGGAATCTCGACGCGAGTGAGGTACCCGGTGCTCAGATACGCGAGCGCGAGGTAGTAGAGAAACCACGAGAACGAGACCGAAACCGTTTTTAAAAAACCGTCGATACCCCAATCGTCGTCGTACGAAATCCGGTACGATCCCCGGAAAAAAGAAACCAGGACGTAGAGCGCCGCGCCCGTCGCCGCGAAGAAAAACAACTGCGACTCGGTAATGCGCTGGATGGGGAGCTGGACTCCAGGAATGAGGTCGGTGACGAGACGTATCTCGCGGCCGGCGTAGAAGGCGCCGAAAACGGCTGCGGCTTCTACGGGAACCCGGCAGAGCCGGAATATGAGTTCGTGCCTTCGCATGGCGCGAAGCATAATGATTTCCCGAAAGGATGCAACGCGTTAGGGTGCATAACTTTTGAACGAAACGCCAATTCCGTGTAAACTGGGCGCATTCTCCAATAAAAAGAAACATGCCCTTCGAAATTACGCCCCAAACCCTCGTTGCCGTTCTCGCGCTCTCGCCCTTCGCCATCGCTACGATCCATCGCGCCGTCGCGCTGTCGAACCTTCGGAAATCCATCGAAAAACGTTCGCGCACGGTCATCGATTCGTTCTTCCACAAAGTCGACAAAATTCCCGTGATCGTCGAAACCATCCGCAAGTACGCCCCGCAGGACGAAATCTACGCGGAACTCGTCAAGCTCCACCGGACCGCGATCATCGCGAACGTTTCTTCGGTGTACGACATTCTCGAAAACGATGCGCGCATTTCTTCGAAATTCCGTTTTCTCATGCATCTTTCCGTCCGTATCCGTGAGATTTCGCACGATGGGAATTTCCTCTACGCGCGCAGCATTTGGATGTACCATGAAAATTCGGCGAAAGAAGAACTCGACAAAATGGACGATGAAATCCGCAAATACGAGAACCTTCGCAAGAGTCGGGCGTACACGCTTTTCGGAATCCTCATCCCGGCGAAAGAAATCCACCCCGTCAAAGGGGCGTAACCCTTAGGCAATCCCTCATATGGCCGTAACCAAAATCGTCGCGATAGGAGGCTGAGAAATGGGCAGGCCCGGCACCCAGATAGAAACCGAAGCCATCGACCGTTTCATCGTATCGCTTGCGGAAAAAGAAAAACCGGTGGTCGCGTTCGTACCTACGGCGTCGGGCGATTCGCGCGGGTACATCATCACCGTTTACGAACAGTACCGCAAGCGTCTCGGCTGCAAGTTCAAGGAAATCATGGTAAAGGAAATGGAATCCGACATCGAATCGGTCCGCGCCAAGATCCTTTCGAGCGACATCGTCTACGTGGGCGGAGGCAACACGCTGAAAATGATGAAGATCTGGCGCAAGACCGGGTTCGACAAAATTCTCCGCGAAGCGTACGAAGCGGGCATCGTTCTCGCCGGACTCTCGGCATGAGCGAACTGCTGGTTCGAATACGGACATTCGGACTCTCGGCGTTTTACCAAGCCGGAATCCCCTTTCGTATTCGTAAAGTGACTCGGGCTCGTTAAAGGAACGTTCTGTCCGCATTACGACGTGGAAGCCGACCGTCGTCCGGACCTGCTCGAAAAGATAGGCAAACGCGGCGGCGTGGCATACGCGGCCACCAACTGCGCCGCGCTCGCGATCATCGACGGGAAAACGAGCGTTCTCACTTCGCGTGACGGAGCATACGTCGCGAAGGTGGAGAAAAAAGACGGCGCCGTTACGGAAACCGTCATTCCGGAATAAAGACGCGAAGGATAGGAAAACGCCCCGGAAACCGGGGCGTTTTCTTGTGACGATTCGAGGGCGACGAACGCTTAGACCGGTTCGAGGTACGAACCGTCCTTCGTGTCGACGATCTTGTATCCCTTGGCGAGAATTTCGTCGCGGAGACGGTCGGCGGTGGCGTAGTCTTTGGAGGCCTTGGCGATATTGCGGTCTTCGAGCATGATGTCGAGTTCGGG
>JASDUA010000114.1:0-13579 GCA_041891375.1 Patescibacteria group bacterium | reverse complement strand
CAAGAGGACGGCGCCGTTCGAGAGGAGGTCGGTCTTATAATGGAGCGCGTCGGAGGCGACGACGAGGCTTCCCGTCTTCTTGGCGACTTTGCCGAGAAACCATACGAGGGCGCCAGTAACCACGATGGAAAACAGCATGACGTAGAGCGACGGACCAAGTGTTTCGGGCCCCTTTCCGGCGATGAGGCGGTTGACGGAAACCACGCCGATCATGATGCCGGAACCGGCGACGATGAGTCCTTCGAAAAGCGCTCAGAGCCCTTCGACCTTTCCGAAACCGTAGTGGTATTTCTCGTTCGCCGGAGATTCCGCCTTCTTGATGGCGAAGAGGTTGACGAGCGAGACGAAGAAGTCGAGGAGGGAATCGGCCGCGGAGGCGAGAACGGCCATGCTGCCGGTCGCGAGGCCGATGGCGGTCTTGGCGACCGCGAGGGTGACTGCGGCGCCGGATGCCACGAGGACGGCGCGTCTTTCTTGGGACATGGGTTTTGGATTATCGAATCGTAATGCCTACGGGGCAGTGGTCGGAACCGAGGACTTCCTGACGGATGAACGCGTTTTCGAGCCGATCGGTGAGCGAAGGGGAAACGAGGAAATAGTCGATGCGCCAACCGATGTTCCTCTCGCGGGACCGCGCGAAGTTGCTCCACCAGGTGTACTGCTCGGGAGTGTCGGGATAGAAATGGCGGAACGTGTCGACGAACCCGCCGTCGACGAATTTCTGAAATCCGGAACGTTCCTCGTCGGTGAAGCCCGCGTTCATGCGGTTCGCCTTGGGATTGGTGAGGTCGATTTCCTTGTGCGCGACGTTAAGGTCGCCGCAGACGATGACGGGCTTGGTTTCTTCGAGATTTTTCAGATGGTCGAAAAAGAACGAATCCCAAAGTTGGCGGTATTCGAGCCGTTCGAGTTCGCGCTTGGAATTGGGGGTATAGACCGTGACGAAATAGAAGTCTTCGAATTCCATGGTGGTAACCCGGCCTTCGTCGTCGTCATGGATGACTCCGCCCATTCCGTAGATTACGGAAATCGGCGCCTTCTTGGTAAGGATGGCGGTTCCGGAATATCCCGGACGCTCCGCGGCATGCCAGAAAATCTGATATCCCATGGCCGCAAGTTCGAGCGGAACGGGATTCTGGTCTTCTTTCGCTTTTACTTCCTGAAGACCGATGACGTCGGGATTTTCGAGGGCGAGATAGTCGAGAAAGCCTTTGGAAACGCAGGCGCGGATGCCGTTGACGTTCCAGGAGACGAATTTCATATGCGGATTTTATTACGGGTTCTTGAGGAGACCGGCGAAGGTTTCCGTTGCGGACGAATCCGCGAAACGGGGCTCTTTGGGCGGTCACATACGCGCATGATATGGGAAATAGCGCCCGAAAAAAAAGAAAATACCGGCGAAACCGGCCATTTTTTTACCTTTTCGCGACGATATGTTAGCATCGGTACGTACCGATCGAACTTTCTCGCAATGAGCCCTCTCGACAGCCAATCATCCCCCACTTCCGCCAGCAGGCGCGTTCCGGCATCCGCCCGTACCGCCGCGCTCAGGCGGACGACTTCGGAAGCGGCCAGCTTAGCCGTTTCGAGTGCCGCCGAAATTCCGAAAAGCCTCTCGGAACTCTGACAGGCCGAACTCATCCAGGAGGTCATCCGTTTGCGCGTCCTTCTCGAACTCGAGCGTGAGAACCGCGATTCGCTCGAACAGGCCATGAGCACGGAATGGTGCATCGAGGACGTCCTCTACGACATCGACCACATCGACTCGATTGCCGACCTTTTCGAATACGTACTGGAAAAACTTCCGCTCAAACTCGGCAAGGGCACCCGCCTCCATTTCGTCGACATGGCGGAATGCCTCGCCGTCGAATCGGAAGCCTACCGGAGGAATCCGCAGGTCACCGACCTCGGCGAAATTTTCCGAAACGCGCTTTCCGCATACCTCACCAACCGTTTCGACCGCCGATCCGGAACCGGCAACGGATACCAGAAACACTTCGACATCCACCTCGACGCCCTCCAGAACAAGCGCCAAGACCGCGAATACTATCCGATCACGATCGAAAACTCCGTCCTCGGGGGCACGCCGGGACGCACGGTCGACGTCACTATCGGATACGTCGAGCTTCCGCCCCCGAAACCGGGAACCGAACGTTCCATCGCCCCGCACGAACAGATCCGCAAGGTCATGCGCGCCATGAAGGCCCGCCTCGAACGGGTGCAGAGCATGCTCCTCATCGAAGAGCGCACCCGCCTCGCCTGCGAAGACCCGCTTACCGGCGTTTCGAACCGCCGCGGATTCTTCGAGAACGTTTCGTCGTTCCGTAAAAAGCACCCGGGGTCGAACTTTTCGATCATCACCATCGACCTCGACCATTTCAAATCCGTCAACGACCAGCACGGACACGAGGCGGGAGATACGGTCCTCAAGCACGTCGCTTCGAAACTCCGCGAAACGCTTTCGTGGAGGAAAGACCTCGTCGTATCCCGTTTCGGCGGCGAAGAATTCGTCATCTACTGCCAGAATCCCGGCGAACACGAAACCGTCGCCATCGCCGAACGCCTCAGGAAGATCATCGCGGCGGAACCGGTAATGACCCACAAGGGCGAAATCGCCGTCACGACCAGTATCGGCGTCACGGAATGCCGCACGCCTTCGGAACGCGTGGAAGAAGTAATCGACCGTGCGGACGCGCTCTTGTACCGGGCGAAAACCGGAGGACGCAACCGCGTGGAGTACGGCGCGGCGGACGAGTTCGTTCCGGTACCGGAAACTAAAAAAGCGGCTGCCGCGGTACAGAAAGGAGTGGAAAACAACCGCCGTTCGAATTGGGTCAACGCGCTCCAGGAAATGTTCGCGGCTTCCGGGAACAGATAGCCGCCCGACTTTTCCTCGGAAATCGAAAACGTGAAAAACGCTCGATTTCCGGGGTTTTTCGTATACACTCCGATTCGTTCTTTTTTCGTACCACCATGAACGTCGAAACCCTTTCCATCGCAGAACTCGCCGAAAAAATCCGCTCGGGTGAAATTTCACAGTCCGAAGTGCGCGAAGCGTTCGCGAACCGCGTAAAATCCCTCGATCCCAAAATCGAAGCGTTCAATCTCGTTTCGGAATCCTTCCCCGAAACCGACAAGAACCTCCCGCTCGCCGGAATCCCCATCGGCGTAAAGGACGTTTTCTCTGAAAAGGACGTGAAGACCACCGCCAGCTCCAAAATGCTCGCGAACTTTTCGGCTCCGTACGAATCCACCGTCACCGCCCGCCTCAAGGCCGCGGGGGCGGTAAGCATGGGCAAGCTCAATATGGACGAGTTCGCCATGGGCGGTTCTGGCGAAAACAGCGCCGTGCGCATTACCAAGAACCCCTGGGCGCTCGACCGCATTCCTGGCGGCTCGTCCTCCGGTTCCGCGGCCGCGGTAGCGGCGGGACTCGTTCCGGCGGCGCTCGGAACCGACACCGGCGGATCCATCCGCCAGCCGGCTTCGATGTGCGGAATCGTCGGATTCAAGCCGACCTACGGCCGCCTTTCCCGCTACGGCATCATCGCCATGGCGTCCTCGCTCGACACTCCGGGCTTCTTCAGCCGCACCGTCCGCGATAGCGCGACCCTCTACGAAATCGCCGCCGGCCACGACCCGCTCGACTCGACCTCCCTCGACCTTCCGGCGAAACTCGATGCGAACATTTGGAACGCCACCGACCTCAAGGGCGTGAAGATCGGCATCCCCAAGGAATACTTCGTCGACGGAATGGAGGCCGACGTGAAGCGCGAAATCAATGCCGCTATCGAAAAGGCGCGCGAACTCGGCGCCGAAATCAAGGAAATTTCCCTCCCCAACACCCAGTACGGCCTCGCCGTCTACTACGTGGTCATGCCGGCCGAAGTCTCCACCAACCTCGCCCGATACGACGGCCTCCGCTTCGGACATTCGTCCGCCGTTCCGTCCGACATCGCGAAGAACCGTTCCGAAGGGTTCGGCAAAGAAGCGCAGCGCCGCATCATGCTCGGTTCGTTCGTGCTTTCTTCCGGCTTTTACGACGCGTACTACAAGAAGGCGTCGCTCGTACGCGAACTCATCAAGAAGGACTTCGACGAAGCGTTCAAGGAAGTGGACGTCATCTTCACTCCCACCTCCCCGTCGGTCGCATGGAAGATCGGCGAAAAGGCCGAAGACCCGCTCAAGATGTACCTTTCGGACATCTTCACGGTCAACGCTTCCCTCGCCCAACTTCCGGGACTCTCGCTCCCGGTCGGCTACGGCAAGACCGAAGACGGCTCCGGAGACCAGACCGAACTCCCGGTCGGACTCCAGATCCTCGGCCCGCGTCTCGGCGAAGAAGCCGTATTCAAGGTGTCGCACGTCATGGAAAAGGCGCTCGCCCACAAGATGACCAAGAAACCCAATATCGGATAGTCGCATCGGCATGAAAACTCCCCCCGGAAATTCCGGGGGGAGTTTTAAAACCTAACGCAAGGCTCGGACCTGGGCAGCCTGGATATCGAGGGAAGCCATGTACTTTTCGCTCATCCACGTACGCAGTCCTTTCGGAGTCAGCTTCGACGCGTTCTCGGAGCGGTTGACAGTGAAGTACCGGGTGAATCCGCTCGTGTCGGAATACGTCACGGTCGTCAGTCCGCCGTTCTGCGAGACTTTGAGAAAAACCCCTTCGGGAAGGTCTTGCGAGACCGCTTTCACCGTTTCGAGCGCCTTGGAATACGTAGCGGAATCGCGTGCCGGAACGGGAGCGGATGCCGGTTCGTTCGATACGGAAGGGCTTTCCGTTGCCGACGCCCGTTTCTTTCCCCCGTATTTGGCAAGGCGTCCTTCGAGTTCCGCCACGCGGGCGATGAGCGTCTTCGTGGAGTCGACGGTGCTTTGCGCCGCCGTCGTAAAATTCTGGATTTCTTCGACGGTAATGATCCTCTGGTTCGGCGCGAGCGTGATTTTTCCTTCGGATGCGCGCGAGATTTTAGCCTTTTCCGCCCTAAGGGAAGCGACTTCGCTCCTCAGGCGCTCATTTTCGTCGGAAGACGAGGATTTGCCGTAAAGAACGCCCGCAAGTCCGGCGTTCACTACGATCGAAACCGCCATGACGAGGGTTTTCACGTCCATCCGGGAAGATTTGGACGATTTCTCGTCTTGGTGGGATTCGTTATTTTTCGACGTATCCTGGAAAAGCCCGTCGAAATTCAATTCCCGAGCCTGCCTCTGCCTGGCGCGTTCCGAAGCGCGGATGAAATTTTCGGACGGCTTCCTTTTCAGTCTTTCTGCAAGAAAATCCGGAATAAGCTTCATGCGGACAAGTGGTTGAAATAACGCGTTTCATATTTTTATAGCAATGGATTGAGTTTTGTCAAAATCCATTGCGCGCATGAGAAGTTTTCAACTTTACGTAAACGAAAAGACTGATAGAATCCAACGAAATATTAACACTCACGGAAATTCCATGAACCTCCGCAACGCGTGTAAAAGCCGAACCGGTTCATTCCGCGGCTTCACCCTCGTCGAACTCATCGTGGTCGTCACGATTTTGGCGATTTTGGCGACCATCGGGTTCCTGGCGCTTTCGGGTTATCTTAAGGATGCGAGAGACTCTGCGACTCGAGCGAACGTGCGTTCGGTCCAAACCGTCATCTCTTCAGAATCCGCCGTCACGGGAAACTCCCCCCGATATTACGTCATTCATGACACGGGTGCGGCGCTTTCCGGCGCATTTGCATACTTGGACGGGAGTCCCGTGGTACTCACGGGGGGCAATTGGAACGCTCCGGGAACGAATTATTCCGCAGGTAACCCTGACTATGCCAAATTGAAGCTGAATCCCGAAAAATTCCGCACGGCCGCAAGAGGGCCATTGCGTCAATGGATCGGTCTTTTAGCGGAAGCCGCCTACGATTCCAAAGACATAACCGTCGGCGCGGTAGATTACCAGAAATCGAGATCACCTTCGGGAAGGTCCGGAGCGTGATCGGCATTTCAAGTTGTGGTAATCGATTCCGTTACGAAAGTCGCCGTAGTATCAGGAACTTTTCCTTCCCCCTCGGCACCGGAGCGAACCTTCGGAGCCGCCTACGGACTGATACGAGACCAGGGGTCAGTCAGTTCGACGTGAGCTTTGCTGGACGGAACGGCGGTCGGAGCTTCCCAGGGACCGGAATACTATTCGATTTCCGGTTCGTTTTGAACGAACGCCGCATGAGCTTCCGTAACGGTTTGCGGCTATTCGGTAACCGCCGACGCTTCCGGAAGCTTTACGAAAACCGGCGTTCTTGCCGGTACCGCGTGCAATGACGTCTCGGCGACAAAAACCAACTACGCATGCGCCACTTCGACCAACGGCCCGGCCTCACTTTCTTCGAACGTTACGGGCGTTGGAGGAAACTGTTCGGGAAGCGGACGCACTTTTACGTGCGCAGCGAAACCCGCCACCGGGACGGTTTGGAACACGGTAGCCAGCTATCCCCAAGTTTGGAACTGATCAGCTTGGGCTCCGGCGGATTCGGCGACGACATATGGGACTACGGCATCGACCACCTCTTGCGTATACGCGTGCGCTTCCTGATACGGGTGGAGCGGATCGTCATGCCAGGCTTCAATAAACGGGGTATGCGGAGCGATAGCTTCCTGCGTCCAATGAACCCTCGCGAACGACAACGGCGATAACAATTGCGGAAACACGAGAACCTGGACATGTAACGGCATCTACGGATGACAGAACGTTTCATGTTCCCATTTTAACGACATCAACGTCGACGCGTGCGTATTTACCAAATAGGTGGCTTCCGAAAATTCTTCGGATCCGCAGGCGGAAAAGCGGCGCTTGCCTTCTGAACGGGAGTCCTGACGTCTTGTCCATTATATTCCCATTGGCTTTGGCCGGCGGCGATAGCCTGATTATCGGCCTTCTACATGGGGTTCCGAGTTGCGGAAGGCGAAGGAAGAAGATTCTCCTTCGGGTTCTTTTTCTGAACGGGCTATTTTTTCAGCATAGGAAAAATGATTCCTGATGCCTATCCGTTGAAATGGCTGAACGTCGAACCCGGAATCACTTCGGCATTATTCATGTTCGGCATATATGCGGCATACGTCTTGGTTGGAGCTGCGGCCTTCGGGCTGCTCTCCGGTACGGTAGGACGCTTCTTGCGAAGATCCGAATTATGACGCCCATTCCTCCTCGCCAGCGGAATCGTCACGGCGGAAGCCTTGGCAAGCGTCTTCCACTCAATCGCCTACTTGGGGAAAGAATCCAGAATCGGTCTAGATTTTACCTACGGCAGCGTCGGATACCTCTTCGCCTATCCGGCAGTTTCGCCCATCGCGTTTTTCTGATGAAGCGTCCTCGTTTGAGGTTTGGTTGCATACGCCTCATTCTTCTTTACGGAAACGCTCCTCCAGTTCGGGAAGGGCGAAAGGGTTGGAAAACGTTTCGGCACGGGAATCCTCATTGCCGCCCTAACGTACGCCGCCTTTTCTTGGGCCGGAACGCTTTGGATGAAAAGCGAGGACGGGGGGATGGTAAAATTGAGCGCGTACGCCATCGGCACGAAGAGTTCGACACCTCCTCCGTACGATCCGGTTCGACATCCTTGTTTTCAGCAATCCGCGGCATTCCACGACGTTTTCGGAAAGGGGATGTGGCCGATTCCCAGAGCGGACTTGGTGGCGTTTCCGGAGGATTTTTGAGCCGCGGCTATTTTCGATTGCTTCAAAAAATACCCGTCTCCGGAAAATCCGGGAAAAACGCTCGAAGACGTCATATCCCCGGGTCAGACGTTTTTGGATTCCGACAGGAACAAGGGGGCTTCGGCGTTTTCCAGCAATGCCACCGTCAGCATTCGAGGAACCGGGGGCGTCACCACGGAGCGCAAGCCGAAAAACGTACTCGTCCCACAAGGCGAATACCTTCCCTATGCCGTTACCGCCGCAGCCGTTGCCATAGGAAAGCGCGCATGGGTGGATTCTTTCTGAAAATACCGCCAGCAATACGCCGCCGGACATGCGCCAGCCGTCATGACCACCGAAAAAGAAGTGCGCGCCGGCATCATGAAGTGTGCGGAACACGCTTCCTCCCGGTACGTGGAAAGCCTCGTTCTTTCCTGAGCGGAATTCCTTTTCAATCCAACGTCACACCAGATATTCCACTGATCGCAGACCTTGCGAAATCTTTCGGAAAACATCGTTTCGATGCGTGCGATGGAAACCCATAGGCCCATACTGGTAGCAGGAGACTGGATCCCCTCGTACGTCGCGGATTCCGAAGGGCGAAGAAGGTCGTTCGAAAACGGTATATCGATAGAGATTGAGGCGAATTCCATAATCACCCCTTTCGTACGTACCGGGAGTGCGTTTTGGTATGTGGCGTTCCTTTTGGCTTTCATATCAGCGGCTTGGTGGTCCTGACGCTCATCCAGGAAAGAAAATCCCGTTTTCCATCCGTCAAGAAATACGCTAAATTAGAGCACGGTAATTCATCCCATCCCTATGAGAAACCATTCGGTCCGACATTTCCGCGGCTTCACCCTCGTCGAACTCATCGTGGTCATCACGATTCTGGCGATTCTTGCCACGATAGGGTTTTTGGCACTCTCGGGCTACTCGCAGGACGCCAAGGATTCGGCGATCAAGGCGAACGTGAGGTCGGTACAGACGGCGATTTCTTCGGAAGCGGCGCTGACCAACAACTCGCCCCGGTACTACGTCGTCCACGACACGGGGGCGGCGCTTTCTGGAGCGTTCGTCTACGTCGACGGCAACCAGACCGCGCTCATGGGCGGCGACTGGAACGTTTCCGGAACGAACTACTCGGCCGGGAACCCCGACTACGCGAAGCTGAAGATGAACCCGGAGAAGTTCAAGGTTTCAGCTTTGGACGGCATTTTGGAAAAAGCCCTCGCGGCATACGATTCCCGCTATCTCACGGTCGGCGCGATGGACGCCTTGGCCGGATCCACGAACGGCGGAAAGAAACGCGCCGTGTCGTACTTCCAGGTCGCGGGAATCTCTCCCGCGAGCGGTTCGGTGACCGTTTCGGGAAACTACCCGGCAGCGTCCGGTTCCGTGGCGGGACTCATCAAAGACCCGAAATCTTCGAGTTCGACGGGGGCGCTCGTCGAATGAACCGCTTCTTCCAACGCCGCCTCCGCACCGACTCCGGTCAACTGCCAAGCGGTCAAGGCCGCGGGGTCGACCTCGAGCGGAACCTATCTCATCGACCCGGACGGAAACGGCGGAAACGCGGCTTTCAACGCCTATTGCGACATGTCGACCGACGGGGGCGGATGGACGCTCGTCATGACGGTGAACGGCGGCGACGCGAATTCGTTCTCTTCGATGTTCAACGCCCCCCAGAACATGGGAATCTGGGAAGATTCCACCACTCTGGGAAGCCTTGCCAGCTGGAAAACGGCCGACTACAAGAGCGAAGCCTACTCCCGATTGGCGGGATCGGAACTCCTCATCGCCAATTCGGCGGACGGAGGAACGACCGTGAAGAACGTTCTCGAAACCACGGGAAACTGTCTCCAATCAAAAAACATGGCGACGCTCTTCCAGGGGCTCACCTGGAACGCGATAGGCAGCGACGTAGACTGGTCGACGAACGGTACGGCCTACCTCTGTAATTATTCGAATTTCGGATTCTCGGACACGCTCTTCACCGCAAATTCCTATTCGAAGATCGGATTCAAATGGGGCGAGGCCGACGGGCAGCAAGACGGCAACAAAGACCGTACGGCGATTACCGTAGGAAACGCCACCGTTTCGCTCTCGGCCAACGTCGACGCGCCCCGGGGGTTGGGAGGCTTCACCAACCGCACTTCCGACGGCATCACCTACAAGGACGTGAACGCGTGCAACGGCGATGCCCCGTCCGACTGTACGGCAACCGCGCAGGCGTACTACCTCTTCGTCCGCTAATACGGGATGTGCTCCGGTTCGGACGACCAAACGTTTGACAAACCCGATTCCTTAGGTAATTTTCACTCGTGTTTTCGACGAATTTTCGAAACGCATTCCGCAAATCACGCATAAAGGAGAACAACTTGGAAGTCAGCAAAACCGGAAGTTCGGCCGCGGCCGCGTACGTTCAACAATCGGGAGCGGCTCAAGAAGCGCGCATCATCGAGAGCAACCGGCAAAACCAAGCGCGGGAAACTCCGGTGAACGAACGCACCGGTCCTCTTCCGCTCGCTACGTCCGGAACCGTCGGCACGCGCGTCAACGTGTCCGCCTAACGGTTTGGGACGTGCTCCATCCCCCTGCGACCAGGGGGATTTTTCTTGCCTAGAAGAGGCTTTGTATTTTAAAAATACGCCGTATAGTGTTCGAGTATCATTCACTGTTTGGTCATGCGTCGGAGGTTCGCGAATAAACTTTGGATGGGCTTCACGCTCGCCGAACTCATCGTCGTCATCACGATTCTCGCGATACTCGCGACGATAGGATTCCTGGCCCTTTCGGGATATTCGCAGGACGCCAAGGATTCGGCGGCGAAAACCAACGTGCGGTCGGTATATTCTTCGATCGTTTCGGAATCGGCCATCACCAACAATTCCCCGCGGTACTACGTAGTGCACGATCAGAATTTCGCTTTGACGGGAGGCGCCTTCGCGTTCGTCGACGGCAATCCTTCGACGCTGAGCTGAGGCGATTGGAACCAAGCAGGCACCAACTATTCGGCCGGAAATCCGGATTGGGCGAAACTCAAGCTCTCCAAAGACAAATTCCGCATATCCTCTTCCGGTTTCTTTTCCGTCTCGCTCGCCGCAGGAACTTCCGATCCGGCGTTGCCCATCGTCGGAGCGGCCGATTTCACGACCGCATGAACGGCCTGAAAAAAGCGCACGAGCGGATTCGTACAGGTGGCGGGGCTCCTCCCCGTCTCGAAAACCGCGGTGGTCGTAGGGAATTTTCCAAAAAACCAACCCGGAACGGCATGACTGATTCGAAACCCCCTTTCGGGCTCCACGGTATCGGCCCTCGTCGACGGGGAATCCGGAGGCGTGGCGCCGCCTTGTTCCGGCGGAAACGCTTGGGACGGCAGCGCTTGTTCCCCGGTAGTGAACGGCGTTTGCGGTACGGCGAGCGGCGCGGCGTCGGTAGGATACCCTACGGCGAACCTCTGTTCTCCTGGAAACGCCATCGCGATCGACTCAGCCGGCTCGGACGGATACTACGATTGGACCTGTGCCTGAGCGGCCGGAGGATCCAATATGACATGTTCGGCACCCGTTTCGCTTGCCATGACGTTCTCCATGAACTGGTACATGGGTGGAAACACGTACGATACGACGGCGCAGCGCAAAATCGTCTGAGGACGTACCGACGCCTCGGGGAATCTCTACCTCACGGACTTCGTCGATTCTTGCTGCAGCTACGCGTCCGGAACGAGGGAATCGCTCGTTTGCAACGCGGCGGAAGCCAGATCCGTCAACGGATGCTGGTTCTACGCCCCCTCGGGATGATCGTACGTATACACCAATTACGGCGCGTACTGACGTGCCCAACTCACGGGAAACACCCTTACCATCTGGACGTGCGGACTCTCTTCGTGCGGTACGTCGTGAACGGCGGCCGGAACGGCATGAGGAACGCTCGTAGGCAGCGTAACCGGAGGCTAGTCCGATTTGACCGAATCCTTTACCGAAGCCCGAGATTGAAAATCCCCCGATTACCGGGGGATTTCTTTTACCATGTAGCCGTAATCGGCAAGCGAGAAACCGCGCTTGAGGTAGTATTCGCGCGTTCCGGCCCCGGCGATGACCGCGACGCGCGAAAGCGTCGGATAGCGTTCGCGGACGAGGTTCTCGGCCGCTTCGATAAGGCGTTTTCCAAAACCGCGGTGTTGCGAAGCCTCGCCCGCTTCGCCGATACCCATCTGGTCTCAGTAGGTATGGATTTCGCGGATGACCGCCGCGTTTTCGAGCGCTTCGAAAAGCGGTTTTCCGCCACTCGAAACCCAAGACGGGATACGAAGCCGCAATACCGAAAAAAGGGTACGGTCCGACGGATCGACGAACTGGAAGAAGAATTCGGTCCCGCCGGAAGCGGCGTATTCGAAAATTTCCAAAACCGCCTGAGACGGATCGTTTTTCTTATCGCGGACTTCGCGGGCGGACACGTCTTTACGATCTTCTCCCCGCTCGTGCATGGCGGCTTCGGTCACCTGGCGCAGATTGGCCATTTTGGAGCCCGCGAGGATTTCGGAGGCGGGAATGTCGCGGTACGCCCGATTGAGGCGCGCGTACTCGGGAATCATCGATTCCAAATCCGCCATCAGGCCCACGAGGACGCCGTCTTCGTACGGTTGGAATTTTCCGGCGTTCCAGAGCCGCTCGAGCGCGCTGTTGCCCACGACCATGGTGGGGTAGATCTTGATTTCGTCGGGGCGGAAAGCTTCGTCATTCCAAACTCTGGCGAACGACTCGCGGTCCATTTCGGGCGTCGAACCGGGAAGGTTGGGCATCATGTGCGCCACTACCTTGAAACCGGCATCCTTGAGGTCGCGCGTCGCTTGAGCGGATTCGGCGTTCCCGTGTCCGCGGCCCGTCGCGATGTTGATTTCATCGAAGGTCGTCTGGTATCCGATTTCTACCCGGGTCACCCCGCATTCGCGGAAAAACGCCAATTCCTCCGGCGTTACGAGGTCGGGGCGGGTTTCGGCAGCCATTCCGACTACGCGGTTTTCGGATTTCGAATTGCGGTCCTGCGCTTCTTCGAGCGTTTCGGAGTAGTCCGTAGGGACGTTTTTGGGCAATACGAACGGCAAGTGCTTTCCGAAAGTGGACGACGTGTCGGCGTCTTCGAACGGAACGTCCGAAAAAAGCGTGTGCGCGTCGTAGATCTTGCGGACGAAATTTTCCCGAAAATCCTTCGGGTAGGCCCCCCAGCTTCCGCCGATGATGCGGACGTCGCATTTTTCGGGGGAATGGCCGGTAATCGAGAGCGCGCGGAGGCGGTTCCACACCTGCTTCACGGGGTCGAACGCGTTGGCCTCGGCGCGCATGACGGCCGGTTCTCCGGGAACGTAGCTCTTGGGAAGTCCGGGGTTGTCCGGGCAGTAGACGCACTTTCCCGGACACGGAAAATTGGGCGTGAGGAGCGAAATCACCGAAACTCCCGACAAGCTGCGAACCGCGCGGCGGCGCAGCAGGCGCTTCATACGGGCGTCGTCGGCCATTTCGCCGGCTTTGACGAGGTTGCGGTAGCGTTCCGAAAGGAGCAGCGTGGGTACGCTTCCTGAGAGGCCTGCTTCACCGGATATCCGGTTCACCTCCTTCGCCATGGCGGCTTTCGTCGAAATGCCCCGATCGGCAAAAAGCGCCGAAAGGATGCGGTCGAGAACGTCGAGAGGAACGCTTTTCATACGCCCGGGAGTATAGCCGATGCTCGAAAAGCGCCAAATTTCCTTTGACACTCGTACCGTTTTTTATAGAATGCCCCCGCTTCGCAAAGTGTGCTCCTCGCGGGGGTAACATAAAAGAGCGAGTGTACTGAGGCTTCAACCCTCGGGTGTGCCGGTTCGAACCCGGTCCCCCGCTCCAAATTTGCGAAAGACATATACTCTATGCGGATG
>JASDUA010000113.1:12252-13653 GCA_041891375.1 Patescibacteria group bacterium | reverse complement strand
GTATACGACCGTGCGGCGTACCAACGGAAGAAACAGAGGGGGCGGACCATTTCCGAGAACGTGACCACCATCGCTCCGGTCACGGTTCCCATGAAACAGACGGATCTCGAAAAGCTCACCAGGAAGGAACTCCAAAAACTCGTGCTCATGTCCCGACAGGGCGTAAACGTTCCGATCCAACTCAATTTGCGAACAGAATCCAGTTCGGAACAAGCGCCGAAGTACGACCTACAGAACGAGAAGGAAGCCGTGTTCTGACCGGGCGAACCGGTTCCCGAAAGAATGTACGCCATCAGATGATCGAGCGTCATCGACGTTTTGAGGACTAGATCGGAACTCTCCGAAAAACTCCAGCTCGAACGGGAATGCGTCAAAGTAGCCGAAGAGACCATTCGGAAAAACGGCTCCGAAATCACGCTTCTCAAATCGGAGATCCAAACCGCGCGCCGGCAGCGCGACGACGCGAACACCCATTCGGGCATCGTTACGAAGTACCTCGAAGCGGCCAATACACGAATCAAATCGAGCAACGATCATATTGAGAAAACTGACCGGAAGATCAGCGAAATAAACATCGGCATGGGCGAACTCAACCGCCAAGTGATCCGCTGGAAGTCCGCGTTCCTCGCCGTGCTTTTCGTCGTAGCGCTCCCGTCGATCGCAACCGCGTCCGCCGCCGTCTACCTACTCACGCACCGGTAGATGTCCGCACCGAAAAAAAAGAAGTGTCGCATCTGCGGCGCTTCTTTTCTTCCGTTCAGATCGACGGATAAAACGTGCTCAATCCCGTGCGCGAAGAAGCTCGCGCAATACGACCGTGAGAAAGCCAAAGAAAAGAAAGCCAAGGCCGAGGAGAGAAAAAAGGCGACCAGGCATAAGCGAATGTATTTCTCCGGCCAACGCCTCACGAAAGTCGCCGACACGATGTTCTCTCTCTACATCCGGAAGCGCGACGAGGGGAAACCCTGCGTCACCTGCCCGGATACCGGCGGCGGGCACCAATGCGGTCATTTCGTCACTCGAGGCGAGTATGCGACGCGGTGGACCCATATCAATGCGCATGGGCAATGCCCATCGTGCAACGCGAAGCACATCGGGAACGGCGAGGTTTGGAAGCACGGCCAAGCGATCGACCGGATGTACGGACAAGGAACCTCCGACCAACTCATGGCGATGCGCTGAGTGTGCAAAGTGTACGATCCCGACAAGGTCGAAATTATCAAACGCGACTACTGGCTCCTGATCGAACTCGGCGCCGACCCCGACGAACTCACCGCATATTTCCGGAAGGTGCTCAAGAATAAGGGCTTCGACCTTCGCGAGTACGTAGACCCGCAATAATCCATCCACCACCCATGTCGTTCGAACCGCAAACCGAATACCTCCCTCCGGAAGAACCGG
>JASDUA010000113.1:3153-12242 GCA_041891375.1 Patescibacteria group bacterium | reverse complement strand
GAACACAGTCCCGAACGTCGCCGCGCATTTCGCCTACGGCCACGAGGAGGCTTGCGAGATCCTCGAGAAGTACATCAATTCCGAAGCACCGTAACCCAAGCGACCATGTCGTTCGAACCACAAACCGAATACCTCCCGCCGGAAGAACCGGCTCCGGAGGCCGTCATCGAAGAACGCCCTCCAGCCCCCCGACCGAAGAACCGGGCGGAGCGCCGCGCCGAAGAAAAGGCGAAACGAATGCCGAGATCCTGGACGAGAAACGGATACGCGTCCGCGATCGCAGAAGCGAAGGCCGAGTTCTACCGAACAGGCAGGCAGTAACCGCCACCCCATGTCTTACCTCGTTTGCTTCATCGTCGGCGTGATCGTCGGACTAGCGATGAAGTGAGAACCTTCAGAACCCGATTAAACCATGCGAGTCTCGAAACATACCGGGAAGATCCCGGAAGTCGTGCGCGACGAGATAGTCACGTCGTTCTACAGGTGAGAACCGAAGACGTCGATCGCGAATCGCCTGACGGTAGGCCGCAGGACGGTAACGCGCATTTGCTCCGAACTTTTGAAAAAGGGAGGATAAGCCCTTGACTTCACGTTCCCACTTCCGGAGTATCGACCGTGCCACAACGAAAACCCGCCCAAGCCCTTCGGGGCCGGGGTTCCGCCGACCGAACGTCCGCCCGTTCGCCGGCAGGATCCCGGATCCGAAAATCCGGGGGTTAAAGCTTTGACCTGGAAGCCGGGAGGCTTGGGAAACCTCCCGACCCTTCCGAGAAATCACGCAGCGCGTTAGAGAAGCGGTCATCTTGTCGGTCTCATAATCCGAAGAACGCTGGTTCGAATCCAGCACGCGCGACCATGGAGACGTAGCTCAGCGGTAGAGCATACCTGGAGGGCGTAAAAACCCCGAAGGCGTCGTCGGTTCGAATCCGACCTCTCCACCATAACCGCAACCGGGGATGAAAAGCACCCGGACTCTTCTTCGGGAGAGTTCCGAATCTCCGATACGTCCCGCGCGCCGAAGAAACAGGGGCAAACAGGTATCGGTTCGGAACCCTCCTATGGAGTCCCGAGAAGCCAGCCTACTAGTGTGAAAACAACGAAATGGCGTGCGGCGTAAGGTTCAGACTGGAGAAGCCTCTACGGCGAGTAGCGCGCGCAGCGACAAGCGTGCTCTTCTTCGGGAGAGCATTGACTGAGTATGCAGACCGATGGCCGGGTTCCATCACCCGAGGTTCAAGCCCCAGTCAATGCCCTCCCATGGAGGACTCAACCAAGAATCGACCGTGAATCCAGGCGCAACTCCTGGAGCGAATAGCCCTCGGGTGCATCGCGCCAACCGCAATACCGGTCGAAGATCTTCGGGAGAGTTACGGATTGTGCGTGAGCGGGTAACCCCGTGCGTTTGCTAGCACGAACAATCCGGAACCCTCCCATGGAGGCGGAACGAGCTATTGCGAAGATTACGAGTCACGAAGTTCCGAAACACCGAGGTTCGCGCCTCGGTTCCAACCCTCCGCACCGCCTGCGCTATTGGCGGGGACCCGCCTCCGGCGGAGAGTTGGAATTGAAGCGCGAGTATCCATCCCAAACCAAATGCCCGCAGGCCGCCCTTTGAAATTCCAGGACGTCGAAGAACTCACGAAAAGGATCGATGAGTATTTCGACTGGTGCGACGGCCACGTGGTAACGAAGGTAAACAAGCTTTACGAGCACCAGTACAAACAATGGCTCGAACTGGAAAAGCTTTGCCTTGACGATGAGGACAAGGAGAAATGGAAGCGTGACGAACCTGAGAAGGAAACCGTTCGCCTGGAGTACGAAAGGCCGACGATTACTGGTCTCGCCCTATTCCTCGGATGCGACGTCGACACGATCAAAAGCTACAGCGAGAAGGACGAATTTCTCCGACCGATAAAAGAGGCCTACCTCCGCGTCGAGAATTCCTACGAGAAACGCCTCGGCGACCACTCCCCTACGGGGGCAATTTTCGCCCTCAAGAACTTCGGGTGGAAGGACAAGACGGAGACCGAACTCAGCGGAAGCGGCGGAATCAACGTCGTCGTGTGACTCCCGCAGCTCGAAGCCCCCCAGCCCAAGCCGTTACCTAATCCGGAAGCACCATAGCCGAAACCGTCCGCATAGACTTCTCGAACCCGGAGCTTTACAACTCCGTCTACGTACCGCTGCTCCACGAGAAGCGTCGGTACGTTTTCCTTATGGGGGGCGGCGGAAGCGGAAAATCGAAGTTCCAGGCGCAGAAGGAGGTCATCAAGTCCTACGATGCCGGAAACCGCCTCATGGCCGTCCGCAAGGTCAAGGACACGCTCAAGGACTCCGTCTTTTCGGAAATCGAGGGCGTCATATCCGACTGGGGATTGACCGAGCACTTCGAAGTGACCAAGTCCCCGATGTACGTCCGCAACCGCCTCACGTCGTCCGACATGGTGTTCCGCGGCATCGACGACCCCGAGAAAATCAAGTCCATCAAGGGCGTGTCCCGCGTTTGGATCGAGGAAGGCACGGAACTGAACAAGAAGGATTTCGACCAGATCGACCTCCGCGTCCGCTGAAAATCCGAGATGCAGATCACGACGACCTTCAACCCCATCGACGAGGAGCATTGGCTCAATACCGACTTCTGGCAGAACGGGGAAACCGACGAGGTCGCGTTGCTGCACACGACGTACCTGGACAACCGATTCATCGGCGAACAGTACCAGCGCGTCATGGACCGTCTGAAGGAACAGGATCCGCGCACGTGGGAGATCTACGCGCTCGGGAAATGGGGAAAGCCGGCCGAAGGCCTCATATTCACCTTCGAGGAAATCGATTCCGTTCCGGAGGCGGCGAAGCTTCTCGGGTACGGCCTCGACTTCGGTTTCACGAACGACCCGTCGGCGTTCGTCGGCGCCTACCAGTACGACCAAACAATCATCCTCGACGAGGAATTCTACCGGACCGGCCTTACCAACCCCGACATAGCGAACCTTTTCAGGGATGCCGGCGTCGGCCAGTACGACGACGTCTTCGCAGATTCGTCCGAGCCGAAGTCCATCGAGGAAATCTACCGCCACGGGTTCAACGTCCAGGGCGCCGAGAAGGGGCCGGACTCAATCATGTTCGGAATCAACCTCATGAAACAGTACCGGATCCTCGTGACGAAGAGATCCGTCAACCTCAAGAAGGAACTCCGCAAATACGTCTGGAAGAAGGACAAGGAGGGGAAGAGCCTCAACCGCCCGATAGACGCGTTCAACCACGCCATCGACGCCTCGCGCTACGTCGTCACGATGAAGATGCGGAAGGGAGACGCCGAGCCGTGAATCTATTTCTGATAAGCCGCCGGAAATGTTCGCGCTGCCGAAATGATCGTACAAGGTCCCGGACTTCATATCGCCGGAGACGTTCGAATCCCTCACTTGGAAGGAACAGGATTTCCTCGTGCTCGTCCATTCGAAGAAGTTCACCAGGGCGCAGATCCAGCGCGCGCTCTACATCCCCTCGAAGACGTCCTATTGGCGGATGCGCAGGAAGATGGCCGAGGTCGTGAAGCTCGAGCACGAACGCGGCAACGTCCCAAATTGAAACGAAATGCGAAATTCCCCTTGCGCTCACGTTCCCACTTCCGGAGAGTCCGGAACGAATGCTTAGCTCGTATCCATTTCGGCCATGGCCAAATTCATCGGAAGGAAGATCAGCGTCGGTTTCGGAAAGGAAACCGTCCGCGGAACCGGCGTCGCACCGACGGCCTGGTATCCGAAAACCAACTTCTCCGTCGAAGAGAAGATCGACACCATCGTGGACGAGTCCTCCATCGGCGTCATCGTCGACTCGCAGGACCAGCAGATCGTGAAGCGTTTCTCCGAAGGATCCGTCGAAGGGCACTTCGCGGTCAACGCGATCGCGCTCCCGCTCCTCTCGCTCTTCGGGGCGGTCACCACCACTTCCCCGTCCGCCGGAGCGTACAAGCACGCCTTCACGCTCGGAAACACGAACCAGTCCCCCTCTATCACGATCGGGATGGACGACGGCGTGCAGGACTACCAGTTCCCGAACGCGGTCGTCGACAAGATGAAAATCAAGGTCGAGGCCGGAAAGTTCGTCGAAGTCACCACGGATTTCGTCGGGAAGAAGGGGGAAACCGCGACCCTCACCCCGTCGTTCTCCACCGATTACGTCCTCGCCGCCAAGCACGCGTCCGTAAAGGTCGCCACCAACCTTGCCGGACTCACCGGGGCTACCGCCCTCGCGGTCAAGTCCTTCGAACTCACCATCTCCAAGAAGGTCGAGGCGCAGGAAAGCCTCGGCACCACCGACCCGACCGACTTCATCAACACCGTCGTTTCCATCGAAGGGAACCTCGAGGCGCTCTACGAGGACGAGGCCACCTACAAGGCCGTGGCGCTCGCCGGAAGCCAGAAGTCCATCCGCCTGGACGTCATCGACTCCGGAACCACCATCGGGGCGTCCACCAACCCGCAGCTCCGCATCGACCTCGCCAAGGCCAAGTTCAAGGAATGGTCGCGCAAGACCGGCAACAACGAAGTAGTGACCCAGTCCCTCGGGTTCAAGGGCCTCTACTCGCTCTCCGACGCCCAGGCGATCATCGCGGAACTCTACAACACCGTCACCAGCCTCTAACCCACCTCACGATGTTCAAGCAATACACGCGGGAGATCGCCGACAAGGTCGCCAAGGCGGCGGCGGAAGCGCAGGTTCCGGACACCGGTGGGACGTTCGAGGTCATCGCATCGACGGAAGACGTAGACCGCCACGGGGAAATCATCCGGCAGAACGGATGGCAGCTCGAAAGGTACCTCAAGAATCCGGTCGTGCTCGTCGACCACTGCTACGAGGTGGACTGCATCGCCGGAAAGGCGACCGACGTGCGCATCGAGGACGGTAAGCTCATCGTCCGCGGCGTGTTCGCACCGAACGAGGCCGGACAGGAAGCGCAGCTCCTCTACGAAGCCGGATTTCTCAAGACTGTATCCGTCGGATTCATCCCGCTCTCGTGGGACCAGACGAACCGGGACGTCATAACCGGAGCCGAACTCCTCGAACTCTCATTCGTTCCGGTACCGGCGAATCCGGAGGCGCTCGACAACCTCAAGAAGCGCGGAATCAAGTCTTCGAAGCTCCTGGCATCGGAGGAACCTACCATGAAGGAAGTCCTCGAAGCGGTTACCGGACTCCGTTCGGAACTCTCCGAGGTAAAGAAGCTTTTGGTCGATGGCAAGACCTACTCCGACGCAGAAAAGGAGCAAAAAGAAAATCTGCAAATCGCCGTCCGTGCGATCAACGAAGCCCTCCGGGTTTCGAAGAAAAACCGGTAGTCGCATTTTTATCCACTTTCCCATATCCATCATGGATCAGAAAGCAATCACCGAGACCATCGTCAAGGCTATCGAGACCTCCCTTCCGGAAGCCGTCGAAACCGTAGTCGACGAAAAGATGAAGGCGATTACCGCCAACATCGAGACCGCGAACGCCGAGATGCAGAAGCAGCTCTCCGAACTCGCCACCAGCGTCAAGTTCGCATCCGGAGCCAAGACCGAATCCGAGAAGTTCAAGGAAGCGCACTCCATCATCGCGAAGTCCTTCCGAAAGATCTTCGCCGCCAAGGCCACTTCCGACGAAGCCGTAGGAACCATCCTCGACGCCGAAATCAAGTCCGCGTTCCAGAACGAAGGAACCGCGACCGAAGGTGCCGAATTCGTGTTCGGCGAATTCGACCGCAGCGTGTTCTACGTCTTCAAGGACTTCCCGCTCATCAACGAACTCGACTTCGTCAACATCAAGAGCAATTCCATCACGCTCCCGAAGTTCGAAAACTCCGTCGTAGCGTACTGGACGGACGAAGGCGTTCCGGTTACCGCTTCCAAGGGAACCACCGCAAAGGTCGTCTACAACGTCAAGAAGCTCGCGGCTCTCGTCGCGGTCACCGACGAAATGTTCGAGGACAACATGACCGACGAGGACCTCTTCAACCTCATCGTCAAGGCGGCCGCCAACTCCAGCGCGGCAGTTACCGAAGACGGGGTGATCAACGGAGCTTCCGGAAAGATCGAAGGCATCATCCCCCACTCCGAAACCGTCACCGTTTCCATAGCGACCGGTAACACCAACCTCCGCGGAGCCTCCGCAACCGCGGTCGACGACGCGCTCATCGACCTCGAAGCGGCAATCGCTCCCGAGTATGAGACCATTCCGGGAAACCTCGTAGCGATCATGTCCAAGTACACGCTCTCGCAGTACAAGAAGAAAAAGAACGCGAACGGGCAGTTCATGTACCCGGAACTCCGCGACAAGGCCCCGATGCTCAACGGAAAGTACCGCGTCATCCTCTCGAGCAAGGTTCCGGTACAGAACCAGGCCGGAGACGTCGCTAACGCGATCCATACCATCATCGGAGACGTGAAATCCTACTTCCGCATGATCCGCCGCCGCGCGCTCACCGGAACCCAGGGTTTCGCAACCGGAGACTTCGAATCCGGACGCCAGTCCATCAAGATCGAACAGCGCCTCTGCGGAGGACCGATCACCGGCAAGGGATTCGCCGTACTCAAGAACTCGGCTACCTAATCGGCAGCGCTCATGCCCCGCTTCGGCGGGGTCTGGCGGTGCTTATTACCTCACCTTAACCGTACATGCCCCACGTAAAGATCGTATCCGCCGTTCCGTTCGGTAGCGTCGGAGAAACCGTGGAACTCGAAGACCACGTCATCGATTCCTACGGACCCGGTTACTTCGAACCTACCGAGGATCCGGCGGAAGCAGCCCGTATCGAGGCGGAAGCCAAGGCCGCGGAAGAAGCCGCGAAACTCGAAGCCGAAGATGCCGAAAAGAAGGCCGCCGAAGAGGCAGCGAAGAAGGAAGCGGAAGACAAGGCGCTCAAGGAAGCAAAGAACGCGTCCATGAAACCTAACGCAACCAAGTAATGCTCGCAACCCTCGCGGATCTCAAGACCTACCTCGGCTTCACCGACAATTCGGAAGACGCCGTTCTTACGGTTTTCCTCAATCGGGCCATCGCCCAGGCGAAGAGCATCATCGGTCGGGACATCGAGAAGCCGGGAGCGAACTACGTGGAAGAACTCGACGGGCACGGAGAAAACGTCATCCACGTGCGCAATTACCCGATCATATCGGTCGCGTCCGTCGAATATTTCGGGGGAATCGATTGGATCCCGTTCGACCCGGCCCTCTATTCGGTCAAAAAACAGACCGGCCAGATCCGGTTTCCCTACTCGCAGGTTCCACGCGGGTTCGGAAACATCCGCGTCACCTACCTCGGAGGCTACGACCCGGTACCGGCCGACCTCTCCGAAGCGGTCGTGAGGATCGCGGCGTCGGTCTACAACCGCCGGAATTCCGACGGCATCAAGCGTGAGAAGATCGAAGGGGCGGAAATCGAATATTCCTCCGAAGCCGTCCCGCAGGACGCTATCGACGTAATCGAATCTTACCGCTCCATCGATGTTTAGGCTCTTCCGGGACGTCGCCACCGTAAGCCGGCAGACGTACCAGGACGGAAAATCGTCCTACTCCCCTACCGGGGTTTCATACAAGTGATACCTCCGCGTCCTGTCCCCGGAGAAACAGCAGACGAGCATCGACAAGTACGGGAAGGAATTCTCGTTCGTGACGAAGTTCGGGTCCGACATCCAGCCGGCCGACAAGCTCGTGATCAACGGCATCGAATACCGGGTGAAGGGCGTCGGTTCCCATCAGGGAATCCGCGTGACGTTCACCAGGGCGCTAATCGTCAGGGAATAATGCGCATCCAAGTCAACGGGGCGAAAGAAACGGTCGCGAGCTTCTCGAAATTCGAGGTGGCCGCCGCACTGAAGGCCGGAATCCGGAAGGGCGTGTTCGCCCTCGAGGCCAGGGCGAAGCCGGAAACTCCCGTAGGGGTGTCCGGAATGCTCCGCAACGGCTACCGGACGTCGTTCACGGGGTTGCGCGGGGAACTCAGGAACACGAAGCTCTACGCCCTATTCGTGCATGACGGGCGCAAGCCCGGAAAGTTCCCTCCCCTCGCCCCTATCGCCCTATGGGCGAAGCGCAAATGAATCGGGATCCCGGCGTTCGTCATCGCTAGGTCGATCGCCCGGAAATGAACCAAGGCCAACCCGTTCATGACGAGGACGGCCGAGAAAGAGGAGGCGAACGTTCGGGCGATCATACAGGGCGAGATCCGTTCGCTCGCTACCAAATCATTCAAGTAAATGTCCTTCCAAGCACTCAGATCCGCGGTCGACGCGAAACTCCGGACTCTCTCCGGAGCCGGGAAGCCCATCGCGTTCGTCTACGATTACCACAAGCTCGGGGTCGAAGGGTATCCGGCGGCGACGTTCGAACCGGCGGCGGTCGAAAGCCGAATCGAGACCACGGATTCGAACTACAGGACTTACGCCTTCGACGTCGTCATCCACCAGGAGATGGAAAATCTCGGGAGGCAGGGCGCCATATCCTCGCTCGTGAACGTGTGCGACGCCGTCATCGACGCGTTCGACGCGGATTACGACCTCGGATGAGCGGCCGACATGGTAGACGCCGCCCCGGCCGAATTCGGGGAGATCGAGACGGAGGACTCCGTCATCGCCTACGCGAAAATCATGATCCGCTGCAACGTACTGAAGAAAGTCACACCTTAACCCCTTCCGCTCCATGCGCGAATTCTTCTACCCCGACCACGGGATCACCGTAACCGCGGAAACACAGTCGGAAGCCGATAAGAAACTCGACGAGATCCTCAATCCTCCTAAACCGGCCAAGAAAAATGAAACTGCTCCGCAAGCTTAGGGACATAGCGGACGTCGTGACCGGCAAACGGTACAACGACGTATTCAAGCTCGGCGGCGAGTACACAAGTTTCCAGCTCCGGAACATGAGCCGGCGCGAGTACCTGGACGAGTACAAGGGGTGGGTGTTCCGCGCGGTCTCCACGATCGCTTCGAAGACGGCCAGCCTCAATTTCCACCTCGTGGATCCGAAGTCCGGAAAGCAGCTCGAGCACGAATACCTCGCCCTGGTAAAATACGACCTCCTGGAGAGCATCGCGTCGTTTATCAAGCTCAACGGCTC
>JASDUA010000113.1:0-3053 GCA_041891375.1 Patescibacteria group bacterium | reverse complement strand
TGGAACTGGAAGTTCTTCGAGAACTCCGCACGTCCGGGAATGGTGCTCGAATCCGAAAAGCCCATCACTCCGGAAGCCCGCGAACGCATCACCGAGACTTGGAACGCGAAGTTCAAGAACGTGAACAACGCCCACAAGCTCGTGATCCTGGACGGGGGACTGAAGGCGAGCAACCTCAGCCCGACGCAGAAGGACATGGACTTCGCGGAAGGTCGCCGCCTCAGCCGCGACGAGATCCTCGCGATCTTCGGGGTTCCGAAGGCCGTCATCGGCCTCGGCGAGGGCGTCAACGTCGGCAACGTCAAAGCGTTCAACACCGTCTTCGCGGAACAGACCGTCCAGCCGCTCGCCATCAAGATACAGGAGGTCCTCAACGCCGGACTCTTCAACGGACTCGGATACTTCGAATTCATCAACGTCATCCCTTACGACGACGAGGAGACCCGGAAGGACTTCGACTCCGGATTCATTACGGTCAACGAAATCCGCGCCACCCGCGGACTCAAGCCGGTCAAGGGCGGCGACTCGATGAAACAGACCGGACAGCCGCAGGTTTCCGCGCCGGCCGCACCGCCTTCCAAATCCGGAGGGGACTTCGCTTCGAAGGTGTCGGAAATCGTGAGGAAATCCGTCAAGGGAACCGAAGAATACGCCAAAGCCCGGTGGGAAAGACGCAACGTCCGGTTGGCGAAGCACCAGGAGAAGCTTTCAGGAATCCTCAAGGGGATCTTCGAGAAACAGGAGGCGGACGTCATGTCGCGCGTAACCAAGGCAGCCGTTCCGGACGTTCCGACGCTCGACCCGACCAAATACCAGGTCATCTACCTCTCATTGCTGAAGGACGCCTACGCGGAGATCTTCGACGAGGAAGGACAGGCGGCTGCCGAGGAAGTTTCCGCGGGGTTCGCGTTCCGCGTCGGGGATCCGGCGGTCACGAAGCTCATCCGGGAATCCATCCGGACGCTCGGAAAGTGACTCGACGAAACCACGAACTCGAAAATCGTCGAAATTTACGCACAGGCCATCGAGGAGGGCCTTGGTACTTCCGCGATAGTCGAACGCGTCAAGGCGGTCTTCTCAGACCTCAAGGAACAGCGTATCGAGACCATCGTCCGTACCGAAACCGTCCGCGCCAGCAACGACGCCAGCGTGGAAGGATGGAAACAGACCGGGGTCGTGAAGGCGAAGGAATGGTGGACCGCCGAGGATGAGCGCGTCGCGCCGTTCGACCGGTCGCTCCACGGGAAAATCATCGCCCTGGAGGAAGACTTCTTCAAGAAGGGCGACGTCCTCGAGGTAGACGGGCAGAAACTCCACATCGACTACACGGACATACCCGCTCCCCCGCTCCATCCCAATTGCCGCTGCACCCTACTTCCCATCACCGAATAACCCCCATGGAAAAGCTCATCGGAAACAAGACGTTCGTCCTCGTCGACCAGGTACTCAAGAAGCACGTGCATTCGTTCGTGAAGACCTACGAAAAGCGCGAGAAGGGCGAAATCGACGACATGGACGTGAGCGACGAGATGCTCAAGGCCATCACCGTATCCATCGACGGGAATACCGACCCCGCGTCGTTCCAGACTGTCCTGGACAACGTCACTCCGGGCGAATACCAGGAACTCGTGGCCGCCATGAATTCCATCGTCACCCCGGATCAAAAAAAAAGTGAGATCTCGAATACGAGTACGAAACCTTCCTCAACCGGGGAAGCGGACGCCTCTCTCCCGAATGGATAGCCGTAACGGTAATGGAACGGATGGGCTGGACTTGGCAGGAATACCTCGAACAGCCCTCCGACGTGGTGGATCTCATAGTCTCGAAGATATCAATAGAATCTAAGGTTTCCGCAAATGGCTGAAAGTAGGATAGGCGTCGTCGTCACGGCCGAAGACCTCGCGTCCACGGAGATCGAGCGGCTCAAGACCAACGTGTCGTCGATGCGCGAAAGCGTCGAAAAGAATTCCTCCGGGGTGAAATCGTCCATGGAAGGGATTTCTTTTGCGATTAAGGGGGTCGTCGCTTCGGCCCTAAGCATCGGGGCGGCGTTCAACGCCGTGAAGGCGGCGGCCGACTTCGAACAGACCTCCATTTCGTTCCAGACGATGCTCGGGGACGTCGGGCAGGCGCAGGCGCTCCTACAGCAGCTCTCTGACTTCGCCGCGGCCACTCCGTTCGAATTCCCGGAAATCGCCACTGCCGGAAAGCAGCTTCTAGCGTTCGGCATCTCCGCCGACCAGATCAAGGGTACGCTCACGACTCTCGGCGACATCGCATCGGGCGTATCGGTTCCGATCGGGCAGCTCACGAACGTGTTCGGCCAAGTGAAGGCGGCCGGCAAGCTCATGGGCCAGGACTTGCTCCAGTTCACGAGCGCCGGAATCCCGATCATCGAAGCGCTCGGGAAGACGCTCGGGAAGAGCAGCTCCGAAATCAAGGGGATGGTAGAGAAAGGAAAGGTCGGGTTCCCGGACGTCCAGCGCGCGCTCGAATCGCTCACGGCCGAGGGCGGGAAGTTCCACAACATGATGGCGAAACAGTCGACCTCGCTCGGCGGCCTCTGGTCGACGCTTTCCGACACGTTCGGAAACCTCTCCAGGAACATCGTCGGGATATCCACGACCGGCGAGGTTCGGGTAGGCAGCCTATTCGACAAGCTGAGGAATTGGGCGGCCGGACTCATCGAGACGATCAACGACATGACTCCGGCGATCCTCGACTTCGTGAACGACGCCGAGGAGGTGCTGGCCGCCTTCAAGACTTATTACGAGACGGCCCGGCTGGAGGCCAACACCGACCCCAACCTGGTCTTCGACCTGCGCGCCAAGCTGGACGCCACGGGCTTTTACGACGCGGCCGAGGTGGAGCGGGTGGCGCAGATCGAGACCGACCCGAGGGGCACCCAGGCCCAGCTGAGCGCCGCCCTCGCCCCGGTGGCCGACCGGCTGCTGAGGCGCTACAAGGCGGCGCAGCAGGCCGCAACCGAAGCTGGCCACGACGGCGCCGCAGCCCAGGCCGCCCGGGACGCGATGGAGGTGCTCGTGCTCTTC
>JASDUA010000112.1:1206-13969 GCA_041891375.1 Patescibacteria group bacterium | reverse complement strand
CCATCGTGGGCAACGGCTCCGCGGCTACCGTCACTTCCGGAAACATGCGTTCCGTCGACGAGAACGACGACACGACCGACGTGACGGTGAACCTCGCCGATTTCCTTGAAAACTACGAAGACGCGTACCTGGCCGTCACCAATCCGGGATCGTCGCCCATCGAATACCGCGTGGATTCGTCCAACGGCTTCTCCAAACCGGTCATGTCGGTATCGGCGGTAGGGAAGGCCGGCAACGCCATTTCCAACCTCGAATTCAAAGAGAACCGCTCGCGCCACTTCGACGCGCTCCGCTACAGCCTCTTCAACGCCGACAACTAGTCCGGCTTCGAAAGCGCTCTAAAAAACCGGCCCCAACGGGCCGGTTTTCGTTTAGTATTTTCCTCCGACGTAGTCCCATTTTCCGTCGTCTTTGACGTAGATGATCTGGAGTCCGTCGTCGAGCTTCTGGTAGTCTTGCGGAAGGTAATCCAATCCGCCCAAGTCGAAGAGTTCTTTGGCGTCGACGACCTGCTTTCCGGTTTTCTTTACGAACGTCGCGTCCTTTCTCGTGATGTATTCGAGGTTGAGCTCGCGCATCGCCTTGCCGAGGTAGGTCGAACAGAGGGCGTCCATCGACTCGGCCTTGGCGGTTTCTTCCTTCAGGCCCTTGGTCGCATCCGCGCGGTACGCTTCGGCGAGTTTTACGAATTCGGTGGGGATTTCGCCCTGCGATTCCGAAGAAAACGGCTTGATGAGGTAGTCGCGCATCTCGCGGGAGACGGTGCGGCAAGCTTCGGCGCTCGCTTGTCCCGCTTCGAGGGATTCGGCGATGGAGAGGAACATGAGGATGGATTTCTCGCGTCCTCCGGACTTGCCCTTCATGATGGCGCTCATCATGCGTGCGCCGGTGGGGGCGTCTTTGTTGGCTGCGGCGATGCGGTAGTAATCGCTCGCCTTGTCGGCGTTTTTGCGGTTGTAGTACTCGACGTAGGCCAAGTAGTACGGAACCATCGAGTTGCTGCAGGGGTTCGCGTACTGCGGATCGGTCCAGACCTTGGCGAGCACCGGTTCGGCGAGGATCTTTTCGATCTTCTTCGCGTCGCACGAGGTCTTCATGCCCTTTTCTCAGAGTCATACCGCCTTTTGGACGTTCATTTCGGCTTCGGTCTTGTTGAACTTCTCGTAGTTGGGGTTGATGTCGGGAAGGAGGAGGAGCCCTACTTCGTACGGGGTGGTGAACGCCGGGTTGAGGTCGGTGACGAGCGAGAGCATTTCGTAGAGAAAGCGCTTGTACTCGGCGGAAAGGGCGTTCTCGCCGACGTACTGGATTGCCGAGAGCCAGTAGAAATCCGCGATCATGTTATCGAATCCCGAAGCTATCAGGCGGACGTCTTCGGCTTTGGGAATGAATTCGGGATGCTGGACGAGGCGGTATTCGATATTGAGGTGGACGTTTCTCGTTTCGTTCGACGCGAACTGGAAAAACCAGCCCGATGCGGCTACGAGGAGAAGGAGCGCGACGGTTCTCATTACGTATGGCGTGATTATTTGGTTTTAGATTCCGACCCCGTCTTCGGAAAGATCGGCGAGGGAAGAAGCCTTGGCATGGACGTGGACCTTTTCGATCGGGCCCGAGTACGCCAAGTGGAGGACGCGGGATTCGCCTTCTCCGGTGGATTTGGTGGTAAGGCCTTCGATCTTCTTTTCGGCCACGTAGGCATGTACCTTTTTGCGCTCGTAGCTGGAGAGTTCGCCCAAGGTGGTTTCTCAGCCGACGGACTTGAGCGAAGCGATCTTCTCGTCGATGCGGCGGAAAAGGCGGTCGTCTTTGGATTGGAGGTAGTCGTTGACCTCGAGGTGGATGAGGAACGACTTGCCGATGGTGCGTTCGACCAGGCGGGTGAGCAGGTGGCGGACGGTTTCGAGCGTCTGCCCGTGCATGCCGATGAGGAGCTTGGAATCGGGCGTTTTAACGGCGACGCGGTAAATGCGGCGCTTCTCTTCTTCCGCCTCGGCGGAAACGGACTCGACGGTAATTCCCATGAGGGTGAAAAACCGGAGGCTGATTTGTTCGATCTGTTCTTGCATACGGTAGGCGTGAGAACCGAAAATTCGAGCGAGATTATACGTAAAGCGGACAAAAACGGAAATTGCGAATTTCGATTTGCGCGAAACGGGATTTTCTATAGACTCATCCACGCTTTCAGTCAGATACGGAGAGGTCGCATAGTGGCCTAGTGCGCACGCTTGGAAAGCGTGTGTGGGGCAACCCACCGGGAGTTCGAATCTCCCTCTCTCCGCCATTTGAAAGCCAAAAACCCCCCGCGAAAGCGGGGGGTTTTCCGTCGTGCGACGGTATGAAAAGTATGCTTGCGAACGGTTTTTAAAAGGTGTATCTTCCCCTCCGTCAGTTTACTTCGCGTTATGCCCATCGACCTTTCGTCGCTTTCCCGCCTGGGATACAAGCCCGCAGAAACCGCTCCGCAGCCGAGCGCTCCCGGAATCGGCGAAGGTTTTGCCGAACGTGCCAAGGGGTATGAACTCTTCGAAGGAGTGGATGAAGCGACGGTATCGGGAATCCTCTCGAGAAGCCGGATGCGGAAATTTTCGCAGGGCGAAACGGTGCTCGCCGAGCACGACGCCTGCAACGACGAAGCCTACGTCATCATGAACGGGGCGGTGGAAGTCTCGATCGAGGGCGACGCTTTTACGGTTCTTCGAGAAGGAAGCCTGTTTGGCGAATACGCGCTCATCGCCTGAGGCGAACGCACCGCGACCATCAAGGCGGTCGAGCCCACCGAATGCCTCGTACTGGACGAAGCCGCTTGCCTGGAGATTTCTGACCAGAGCGGAACGATCAACGAAATCATGCTGGAACGCATCGAAGAAAACATCGAAAAGGGCAGGGGAGTCTTTGCCGAAACGCACGCGTAAGTCTGAAAATCGGCTTGATTTCGAATTCGCTTCGGGTATATTCCGCCAGCTTACAAAAATCGTTCGAAAATTTAAGATTTTCTTAATGTTTGAGCTTATACTGGGATTGAAGTAAATATGAATCGTGGTGAATAGTTCTTTATCATAACTGTATGGCTGAATTCCGCATATTATGTATTAATAAGCCAAATAGGGAAAGTTTGCACGAGCACATTACTCACATCTGAGATTGAAATACCTGGAAATTATCAAGAGAGGAGGTGATCAGAAGAATTGATGCTCAGTTAGAAGCGTTCTATGTGCTGAGTCCTGATTGAAGGTTTAAGGCTTATGTTGGTGTTGTACGAGAAAATTGAAAGTTGCCATATATAAGGACTTATGCTGATGGAAAATGGAATGACAATCTTCTATCTTTGCCTGAATGCCAAGATAATTGCAAGTTATTGGGTTAATGCATTAGCGTGTCCACATGATGGGCTCCGTTGAATCACTTCGGAATTGTTTAGTATCGATAATGCACTTATTTTATGGCATTCGCCTATCCGGATTTGGACTCCGCATTAGTTTTCCGAAAACTTCTCTGCAACGGACTCTTTCCCGATTCATTGGATAGCGTTTTCACTTCTCGTGAATTTGGCGAATTGGTAATGGCAGATAGAAGCAATGGCTCATTGAAAGTTACCAAAGACGACCGATTCTCTCTTTTGTCCTATAGGCTGACAAGAAATAATAATGTACCAAGGATGATGGGTGTTCCGCATCCACTTTGATACGTCAATTTGTGCTCTATCCTCGAAGAGAATTGGGACAAGATAGACGAAAGGATATGAAAAGGGAATCCAGAGTATGCGAATATTAGCAAAATTTTTCCGACGAATTCAGACGATCTCCGTTTGGTCGTTTTGTGAACAAAGTACGAACACAGACTTATAAATCGGAATACCGAATGAGCCAAAAGAAGAGGCTCCAGCCTCAAGACATCCCTCCGAGCAAAATTTATCGCTAAGACGGATATTTCGCAATGCTTCCCCAATATGTATTCCCATGCCATTTCATGGGCATTGGTATCAAAAAGTTTAGCGAAGCGGGAGAGATGAGCAGACAGATGGTTTAATAAACTAGATACCGCCTCTCGTTGGTTAAAGAACAACGAAACGAACGGACTTCCCATTTGACCAGATAGCTCGCATATAATTTCGGAAATTATCCTTTCCCAAATCGACAAAGCTCTTTATAAGAAATATTCTTACACGCGACATATAGATGACTATGCATGCCACTGTAAAACAAGAGAAGAGGCCGAATCATTCATTAAGGATTTAAGTACCGAGCTTTGAAAGTTCCAACTTCAACTTAATGACAGGAAGACTCAGATATCGCCCCTGCCCGAGGCTATGAGTGAAAAATGGATACGGGAGTTGAGGCGATTCGACTTACCCACGGAAAATTGTCAATTCGCAAAATGCCAGGATTTCTTGGACATTGCGGCGGAATACTCCAGCGATATGCGTGAATATTCCCCATTTAAGTATGCAGTAAAAAGAATTTCCAATATTACGTTCAGGTCTTTTGAAGACCATATTGGCATATTTTCATATATTTGTGGCGTTGCCTTTCTCCATCCTTACGTCATAGACTCATTTGATGATTTGATTCACAATCTTTTTATTTCCAATGTGAATCACGAAGATGAGATTCGAAAAGAAATAGCATATTTCTTATCCTCGATAATTGCCGAACACGTTCAATATAACCGATCAGATGTGCTTGCCATCTCATTGTTTTTGGCAGTGAAATACCAAATAATTCTGAATGATTTTCCGAATCTTCTGATTGAAATCAATAAAATAGACGATCCGATCCCGATGCTGCTCGCATTTGAGTACAGTAATACTTTTGGATTGCCAATCGCTATTTTCTACGAAAAACTTCAGTCGGTTGATCAACAAGAATGGTGGCTTTATGTGTACCAATTGTATCTGCACGACGATGATGAATTTCATTCCCGAATTCAGTTCGAAGATACACTATACAGCGCTTTCTATGCTTATCTGAGAAATGCGGGAATATCATTTATTCGAAATGATTGGTCGGATGCTTTTTTACAAGAAATGGAATCCACAAGGCGTTCGGTTGCTACTCCTGCTACTGACGACTGGCCTTTCATTGGAGAATTGGGTCTTTAAATGCCCGCAGTATTTATTTCATTAAATATGTCACCTATCCATGATAAATTGGATGTATTTTCCCAAGTCCGACCAAGTACCGGCCCACTTGTGCCAGATTGTGGAAACGTTCTCGGAAAAAAGTTACCTCATCGATTCCGCCACGTTTCAATTGTCGAGCAACGATGTTTTATGACACTTGAGAAAGAGTCTGGAGGATATTTGATATGTAGTGGAATCAGACAAGACCGCTGCCTGAAAAATCAAGGTTCCCGTTTTGTTCGGGATGAACTGAAAAATGGATAAGTATTTCGATGCTGACTGATATAATGCTTCCATCAAAACGGTGCTAGAAGTCGAGGCCTGAAGAGCCGTGGCCAACTATCAATTTCTTAAGGACCTCTTTCAGGCGTGCGTAATGCATGATGTCGATTATTTGGTTATCGCGGTTCGTAATATTTATCGTGATAGCGAGGATTTTTCAAAAGTGGTAGCCTTCTTCGAAACGATGTACGCGAGTAGCAGGCTGAAACTCCCTCTCAAGGGCATTCTTATAATCGGTTATTAATTGCCGATCGTGCGGATCGATAAAAATCGTTACACTAACGAAGCGAATGTTACAACATAGCCGACTCACCCTTGAAAACGATATCCGTATCTGGCCTTTTGCTTAAGTCGCTCAAACGGCATCCTTGGGCAATTGCTGCCGTGCCGTTCGTTTTAACGATAGGCATTCTTGCGCAAATCGGAGTTCTTTCGAAATACAATGCCTTGAGTTGTTTCGATTGGTGACAAGTGGCTGGAGATACGTCCATATTGTTCTTTCCGTTTTGTTCTTTATTGCTTGGTTATTTCTCGATTGCGTTTTGAGGGCTACCGTGAATAGCAAAAGACATCGGGAGGCTCGCGGTGACATTTTTTATCTGAGTGTTCCTTCTTGTTTTATCCGATCTTCTTGGGTATGGGGGTGTTTTCCCAGTGCTTCTCGTCGCTTCGTTCCTTTTATGAGGCGTTTTGCATATTTCGCTGACTCTTTCTGAAAAATTCCTTCCGCAATTTCAGAATAAGGAACGTTTAGAAAACCGAACATTGGCAGTGTGGCTTCTTCCTTCCGCGATGATGGGGTGAATAATTTCATTTTATATGATTTTCGCGCCCCTGTCGGTAGTGTTCTTCGACGGAATCTATAAAACGACTTTCGAACTCTGACCGAAGGATGAGAAAATAGGCCAAGTCCACTATAAAAACGGTAATTGCATCATTTATGGATCGGGGCTCCTCATTTCTCCGGACGATAAGGACGCCAAAATCTACATTCAAACGAATTGATTATAATTCAAAGCATTCCAGACACGCCCATCTGAATGATTTCAATATCGTAGATTCTCGAATTTTCGAAACACGAATAAGTACATTTACTTTCTTATCTGTCGCATATGCCGTTATCCGAATTGGTACCAAAGGGTGATGATGCCATTTTCTTTTGGTTCTTCCTTTCGCTCCTCGTTTTTCTCCTGGTCCGCGAAATTTTCTGCTGGTATTGGAAAATCAACCAACGCGTATCCCTTTTGGAGCAAAGCCTGGAGACGCAAAAGCGGATACTGAAAACCACCCAGGAAATCGCCCAGTTCATACAGGATAAAGAGGGTATGAAAAAAGAGGATTCGCCTTCGGTATAGTTCCGAAACGAATCCCCAGCTCTTTCCTTACTCCACCCCCTTCTTACTCAACTGGATCTTTCCGGTCGTTTTGTCGATAGAAAGCACTTTGACCCTGATGCGGTCGCCCACGGCGACGACGTCCATGGGATTGCTTACGAAGCGGTCCGCGAGCTGCGAGACGTGCACGAGGCCGTCGTTTTTGAGTCCGATGTCCACGAAAGCGCCAAATGCCACCACGTTGCGCACTACGCCGTCCACCACGTCGCCTTCTTTCACTTCGGCGCCCGCTTTGGATTTGGCTTTGGTGTGCGTCGAACTGGTCCGCTTGTCGCGTCCGGCGTTCTTTAGGGATTCGAGCACGAATTCGAGCGTGCCCTTGTTGAAATCGGGGTAGAGCCCCACGAGTTCGGCTTCGTGCGATTTGAAATTTTCGAGAGTGACGCCCTTTTCGACGATGCGCTTAGCTACCGGATACTGGTCAGGGTGGATGTCGGTGCGGTCGAGGGGTTCGGCGCTTTCCGGTACGCGGAGGAACCCTACGGCGAGTTCGTACGCCTTGGCGGAAAGCACCTTCTGCAGGTCTTTTCGCGATTTGTACGGCCGGTGGTTGTAGATCTTTTTCGCCTCGCGTTTGTCGATGCCGGAGATGTGCGAAAGCACGTGTACCGAGGCGTTGTTAACGCTTATACCCACCTCGTTCACCACGTCTTCCACCACATATCCCAGTTTTTCGGAGAGCTTCTTTTCCGCTACGTCGTGCTGGTACATGCCCACGCCGATGCTGCCCACCGGAATCTTCACGAGTTCGGAAAGGGGATCGATGAAACGGCGTCCGATGGAGACGGTGCCGCGGTCGAGGGAATCCAAATCAGGGAACTCTTCGGCCGCTACCGGGCTCGCGCTGTAGACCGACGCCCCGGATTCGTTGACCACGAAGGTTTCGCCATCAAAGGTTTCCGCCACGATTTCGCACGCCTCGTCGCACGCGGTGCCGTTGCCCACGATGACCGCTTCGATCTTGTGGCGCGAGAAAATGCTTTTGAGCATCGCGAGGGCGTTGCCGCGTTCGTGCAGGAACATCTTTTGGAATTCGACCGGGTTTCCCAGCGCGTCGATGACCGCCATCTTGCAGCCGGCGCGGTATCCCGGGTCGACGGCGAGGATGGTCTTGCCGTATTCCGGCTTAGTGAGGAGCAGGGCCTTGAGGTTCGATTGGAAAGTGCGGATCGAGTCGTCTTCGCCGATTTCCTTCAGCGTCGAGCGGATTTCGTTCTCTACCGATTCGAAGAGGGCGGAATACCCCGATTTGAAACCGGCTTCGAGCTCGTCGATGAAGTTTCCGCGGAGCTTCAGAAGCGCCTTGTAGCGTTCGCGGACGGCTTCGAGGTGTTCGTCGTCCTTTTCGATCTTCACCGTGAGGATGCCGAGGTTTTCTCCGCGGTTGAGCGCGAGGATCTGGTACGGCTTGACCTTGGAAACGCGCACCGAGAAATCGGCGTAAATCGCAAATTTAGGAACCTGTTCGCGGTCTTTGGCATTGAGCTTTTCGAGCATCTTTTCGCTCTTCGTCTTCGACGCGATGGTGCCGGAATATTCTTGCAACCGGATGAGCTCGCGGCGGAGTTCGGTATTGGCCGAGACTTCCGCGCCGATGATTTCAATTGCCCCTTCGACGATTTCTTCTTTCGGGTACTGCGTGAGGAGTTCTGCCGGAATCGAAAGCGCGTTCGCCTTGATGGAATCGGCGACCGGCTGGAATCCCTTTTCGATGGCGAGCATCGCCTTGGTTTTCTTTTTGAGCTTGTACGGCTTGTAGATTTCTTCCACTTCCTTGAGGGTCTTCGCGCCCAGGAGGTTCTTCAGGAGCTCGGGAGTGAGCTTGCCCTGCTCTTCGATGCCCGTCACGGCCGTCTGTTTGGCGGCGTGGAGGTTTTCTTCCTTCGTCTTGAGTTCCAAGACGTCGCGGATCTGGGTTTCGTCCAAATCGCCGGTGCGCTCTTTGCGGTAGCGGGCGATGAACGGCACGGTGGCGCCTTCGGCGGTGAGCGTGAGCACGGTTTCGACCTGGAACGCCTTCAGATCGAGGGCGGCGGAAACGACCTTTACGTAATCGGGAACGGGGACGAGGGTGGGGGAGAGCTGTTCGGACATGGGTGGAAATGAAGAAACCGGATTTTACGGACTCCCGCGCGAAATCAAAAAGAAACCCGTGGTCGAAATATTAAAGAAATATTAAAATTTTAAGCTGATTTTCTCTGATATTTTTGCGAACCGTCGTTTTGTCACTTAGACTCGCCAGGACGTCTTACCATCTCATGTTCGGTCATATGTTTCGGAAGAATGCGGTGAGTGCGTTTTGCCTCGCGATAGCCGTCGGCTGTTCCGTTCAGGTAGCGGGTGCCATTAATTTCAGCCAGGGCTATGACGCGTTTTCATTAAAGAACGTGCGCACTGGGGAAACGAGGTCGATTCTTTCCCAATACGGGTTTCAAACCGAACCCGTTGGGGAATTCTCAAGGAAAGCGTCCCAATTGGCGAAATCGGCCGGGAACGGATGACTGATTTTTTGAGAATGGAGGGTGGACGGCTCGTATTTCTGTTATGACGACGACGGACACGGAAATTCGAAAGGGCTTCCGCGTTGTGATCGCCAGGTTATCGACGATGCCAAGAAGTCGGCTCAATTCGAATTTAGCGACGTTTCGCTCTTTTCTTGAATTTTGTATTTCGCCCTCCCGCTTTTGGCATGGGGATTCTTATGGGGAATCCTGACCATACCGGCGACGTTCCTTCCGTTCTATCCGATAGCCGCGGTGATTTGGCATCTCGGTTTCCGAAAATTTTCAAAACCGCTCCTTACGATCGTCATTTGTCCGTTTCTCTACTTGGTTATGAGATACGGGATTCCGGATTTTTGACTCATGGTCGGGAACGCATGGAGTTTTATTTTCGAAGTCATGTACGTTTGGTTTTTCTTCGCGTTTTTCGGCGCGTTATGGATGATGGCGGAAACGCTGGCAAGATATGCTTCCTCCGGCCATGGGGAGAATATGGGAAAATCATTTTGGATTCGGGCCGCCTTGGTCTATTTGGCATACCTTCCGCTATCTTCGCAGGTCATCCGCTTCATCACGCTCCACTGGGCGTACGAGGATATCGTAGTCTATTTCGCTTGGCTGCTTCCCGTAATCGTCGCCGCCGGTTTTTGGCGTAAAAAGAACGCCGAACCGAAAACCGCGCAACCTTCAGAATAAGCGTGCATGAAAATCCCCCCGAAATCGGGGGGATTCGTTTGTCGACATCTCCTTTACTTGTCGACGAGTACTTGTTTGGCCATTTCGGCACCGGGTTCGTGGCTCATGACGTCCATGACGTAGAACAGCGTTCCGGTCACGACGACGTACGCTGCCACCGTAACGGCGAGTTCCAATTTGGTCATGGTCGGCATTTCCTTCTCGGCATATGCGGTGACGATTTCATCCTCGTCTTCCGATTCGAAGCGCCCCGGTTCCCGCTTTTTGAGTTCCGCTTTGCGTTCGGCCCAGAGTTCGAGCCCGCCGATGACCGCCAGCACTCCGAAAAGCACCGAATTGAGCAGGAGTGCCGCGCCGGCCGCGATGAGCGTGCCGCCGAAAAGCATCATGAGCCCGGCTTTGGTGTTGATGGAAAACGCCACCGATTTCCATACCCTGCCTCCGTCGAGCGGATTGACGGGCAAGAGGTTCAGCAGGTTTAGCATCGCCATCCAGCCCGCCAAAGCGGCCCACATGGGTTCTCCGGTCGTTTCATATACGGCGGCCGCGGCGATTGCCAAAGCCATCCCCCAGACGGGGCCCGCGAGCGCGATGAACGCTTCGCCCCAGCGGCTCTTGAACGAGCCTTCGGAGACGACCGCGGCACCGAGGAAGGGGATGAAATACATTCCCTTCACCTGCATGCCGCAACGTTTCATCGCCCAGGCGTGCCCGGATTCGTGAACGAAAAGCGACACGAGGATCACGGCGGCGAACTGCCACGTGAACAGGTACGCGTACGACGCCGCCGAAGCGGCGACGAGACCGACCTTGCCGACCTTGGCGGTTTTCAGCAGCTTCCAGAAAACCGTGAGCAGTTTTGGCCCGAGTTTTCCAAGAAGCACCAACCAACCGATTTTAGATTCCTTCGCCATTTCCTTTTCCTCCTGAGAAAGTTGGGCTAAATATTTAATAATCACGAAACATAAAACGTCAAATACTCTTTGCGTTTCTTAAAATCCGAATATTTTGAAGACATCGGCACACTTCGATTGAATTTTTGAAAAGGAGGCATGAGAATGTCCGAGATCACTGAGAAAGACGAACGCGTCATCGATTCGTTCGGCTTGAGCATGGGTACCAAGCGCCTCGTGCTCAAGATGTTGAAAAACGAAGACCGCTCCGGCGAATGGAAGGGGCCGCTGGCGCAAACTCTGCTCTCCGCTTCGGCCGCGCTGTTTCTTTCCGGCTTGTTCGACCCGGGCATGGTCAAATACTTCGGTATCGGTCAGACTGTCGTTTGGCTGGCCGTCGCACTGTACGTTTACGCCGGGCTCACCATGCTGGCGCTTCCGAGGGTCGATCCGGCTTCCGTGAGAGACCGCAAACTCCACATATCGCTCGTCATGCTCCGGCGTTACGCGAAAGCCCGCAATTCCGCTGCTTACGTTTCGTACGCCGTACACCTGGGCGCCATCGTCGGGCTCTCGCTTGCGGACATGGTTCCCACTGCCGTGTTCCTCGCCATCGCGTATTTCGTCATCCACGTGGCGATGAAGGCGATGGACGTCCGAACGGGCGAATTGCTCGACGGCCTCATGGAAATGGAACGTCGCGGCGAACTCGCGGAAGCGGAAGAAGTCAGTCAACCGATCCGCCGTCCTTCGGGACTCGGACTTGGCCGTGGAGAAATCGTCGACGCGGACTTCGTTGAAGTTCCGCGGAAATGATTCTCTCCGGTTCGAACTCCCCCTCACGGGGGAGTTTTTTAAAGCTTTGACAATTCCTTAAGCGTAAGTATTTTCCGTTCGGACAACTTCGTCCTGCGCTCAAAAGGAGCACGAAATGAAAAACCAAAGGCCTGGCGGTATTCTTCGCAACGTCTTCAGCGGGCTTGATCCCGGTTGGATGTGGAAGTTCCTCATCGCGGCGGTTCTGGCATCGTATTTCGCCATCATCGTCGTCGTGGACGCGCTTCCGTACGAGCCGACTCTCGGTTCGGCCGCGCTCACCGCATGCGAACTCGTAACGATACTCTACGTTATGGCAGCGTCGTTCGTCGCGATCTTGGCCCTCGTGGCAAGAACCGACCCGCGCTTAGCCGACAAACTCTACCTTTCGGAAGGCGCGAAGAAATTCGCGAACGCTTCCAATCCGGCCCAGTACTGGATAGAAGGTTTCATACATGCGCTCGTTTTCGCGGAACTACTTGCGAACGGCCATACTCATACTGCCGGTTTCTTCCTGCTCGCCTCGCTCGCCTTATCGGGATGCGCATGGCTGATGACGAACGAAACCCGCAAATACGTCTCGAGCACTCCCGAACGCGGTTAACGCGTTTCGGACGGCCGAATATGAAAAGAGACCCCCGGCGATTCGCCGGGGGTCTTCTCGTTCTGCGCTTATTTTGCCGCGCGTCCGATGATTTTGGCTACGAGCGGAGCGACCGAGAGGACGCTCATGTTCGCCACCGATTCGGCGCGCGCAACGTTCTGCGGTAGCGAATTGGTGACTACGAGGCGGTCGACGTGGCTCGCGAGGCGTTTTTCCGCGCCGTTCGGGAACACGCCGTGGGGAGCGAACGCCGTGACCGACTTCGCGCCCTTGGCGCGGAGGAGATCTGCGGCTTCCCGGAGGGTTCCGCCCGTCTGGATGAGGTCGTCGACGATGACGACGTCTTTACCGGCCGGGTCGCCTTCTTTAATGGAAATGATGCGCTTGTCGCCTTCGCGGATCTTAATGCAGACGATCTTCTCGTGGTTGGGGAAAGTGTCGCCGAAGCGTTTCGC
>JASDUA010000112.1:0-1196 GCA_041891375.1 Patescibacteria group bacterium | reverse complement strand
AGGTTGACCTTGAACGAATCGAAGAAGAAACGTTCCGAAAGCGCGTGGATGTCGAAGGTGTGGAGCGAAGTTTTGCCCGAACGTCCTTCGGGAATGTGCGAGAGGATGTCGGCGTAGTGGGCGGCGGTGGCGACTTCGCCCTTTTTCGAGATTCGTTCCATGGTGCCTACCGGGAAATACGGCACGATGACGCGGACTTTTTCGGCGTAGTAGTCGAGGATGCCGCGGATGGCCGCGTAGTTGGCGAAAACGTCTTCCGGCCGGGAGAAATCGCCCACGTAGGTGACTTCTTCGTGCTCGACGGTGGTCTTTACGTCTTCGATGAAGAAGTTCGGCCAGCCGTCGTCGAAAGTTTCGAATTTCATCTTCACGCGCTGGATTTTTCCCGGGAGCAGGGCTTCGACTTCGTCGCCGAGGGCGTCGAAGTTCGGGTGGGTGAGAAGGGATTGCATGGGGAAGGGGATTATTCGTAGCGCAGCACGCAGTCTACGCGGTATTTCGATTGGAGTTCTTCGCGTCCGGGCAGGTGGGCGAGGTCGTCGAGCGAGATGGCGCACACGACGCTTTCTACGGTTCCTCAGGCTTTTTCGACGAGTTCCGCCGCCGCGAGGGCCGTTCCGCCCGTCGCGAGGAGGTCGTCGACGATCGCCACTTTCTTTCCGAATATATCGGCGCGCTTCTGAATTTCAATGACTTCTTTTCAATATTCAAGGGCGTAGGCTTTCGAAATGGTCTCGCCCGGGAGTTTTCCTTTCTTGCGGACCATGACGAACGGCTTGCCGAGGACTTCGGCGGCGGCCAGGCCAAAGAGGAACCCGCGGGCGTCGAGTCCGACGACGACGTCGGCGCCTTCGCATCGGAGGGCGATTTCGTGCGCGGCGGCCTTCATGGCTTCCGGGCTCGCGAGCATCGGGGAAACGTCGCGGAAGAGGATTCCCGGTTTAGGGAAATCGGTGTGGGCGCTGACGAAGTCGCGGAGGTCGAGTTTGGGCAAGTAGGCGTCGACGCGGCTTTCGAACTTGGCAACGGTGTCGGCGAGCATGGCCGCCGGATCGGCTTCCGGGACGAACGAGAGGACGGCGCTCACGAGGTCGGCGGTCGTAGCGCGAACTTCTTCGACCGACGCTTTCGAGCGGGAATATTTTCCGCGGAGCGACTGGATCTTCGAGTTCCAGGCGCCGAGCTTGAGAAACAGC
>JASDUA010000111.1:0-13978 GCA_041891375.1 Patescibacteria group bacterium | reverse complement strand
GTCGTCGCCGAGGAGTTTGAGACCGCGTTCCTTGAGTGCGTCGCGCACTTCGGTCATCGCCTTCTTTCCGAAGCCCTTGATGGAAGAGAGCTTGGCTTCGGTGCACTTGGTGAGCTGTTCGATGGAGAGGATTTCCCCGTTGACGAGAGCGTTCAAAGTGCGCGGCGAGAGTCCCATGATTTCGATCGGAGTGTAGGTCTCCTTTTCGAGTTCGCTCTTGATTTCGAGCTTCTCCTTTTCGATGATCTCCTTGATATCGCCGATGAATTCGCCTTCGATCTGGAGTCCTTCTTCGTTGAAGAGGCGGAAGTAGGAGGTGAGCATGTCGCCCGAGAAGCGGATGACGTCCTGCGGTCCCATGACGCCGTTGGTGAGAACGGTGAGTTCGAGGGAGTCGAGGTTGGTCATTTCTCCGAAGCGGAGGTTCTTCACTTCGTACTTAACGTTGCGTACCGGGGAGAAGTTCGCATCGACGAGGAGGACGTTCACGTCTTCTTCGCGTTCCTTGAGTTCTTCTACCGAGAGGTATCCGACGTGCTTTTCGATGCGGATGGACATGTCGAGGACGAATCCGTCGCGGTCGATTTCGGTGATGTGGAGTTCCGGATTGAGAACCTTGATGGAGGACGACGACTTGATGTCGGCAGCGGTAACCTTACCGGCCTTGTTCTTGACGAGGTGAATCCATTCCGCACCGGAATCCGGCTTGGAAACGACGAGGTTCTTGAGGTTCAAGAGGATGTCGAGAACGGAATCCTTGATACCCGGGATGGTCTCGTATTCGTGGCTGACGCCCTTGATCTTGACTCCCGTTACGCGGCATCCAGGGATGCTCGAGAGCATAACGCGGCGGAGGCTGTTGCCTACGGTGACGCCGTATCCGCTCGGAAGCGGTCCGACGACGAAGCGCGCCTCGTTTTCGGAAATCTTTTCCTGAACGATTTTCGGAACGCCGATCGTGTTATGGATAATGTGCATAGCTCGGGGAGACGGTTAGGATTTCTTTGGCCTACTACTTCGAGTAGAATTCGATGATTTTCTGAACGTCGATGACCTGGTCGAAGTCTTCCTTGGACGGGAGGGACTTGATGGTGATGGTGAGCTTCTTGGCATCGACTTCGAGCCACTTGGCGGCGGTAACGGTACCTCCGGTGTTGGTCTTTACGAATTCTTCGAGCTCGAGAACGAGGGTCTTGTAGACCGGGGATTCCTTGAGGCGTTCGCGGATGGAGATGACGTCTCCGACGGATACCTGGTAGGACGGGATGTTCACCTTCTTGCCGTTGACGAGGAGGTGTGCGTGCCCGACGAACTGGCGGCCCTGCATGATGGTGCGGGCGAAATTCGCCTTGAACACGACGTTGTCGAGACGGCGTTCGAGGAGGGAGAGCATGTTCTCACCGAGGACGCCGCTCATGCGGACGGCCTTCTTGTAGTAGTTGGAGAACTGACGTTCGGTAAGACCGAACATGCGCTTAGCCGCCTGCTTCTTGCGGAGCTGGAGTCCGAAGTCGGAAGTCTTTCCGAAACGGGAAGTAAGCGGCTTGCGGTGGTTCTGCGAAAGATCGTATTTCTCCGATCCGAAGAGGTTGATCCCCTCACGGCGGCAAAGCTTGGTTTTCGGTCCGGTGTAACGCATGGGTTCTTGGTCTTAAGGTAAGGTGTGGACGGGATTCTCTTAGAGGGAGCGGGTCTTCTTGCGGCGGCATCCGTTGTGCGGAACCGGAGTGATGTCGAAAATCGCGAGGAGGTCTACGCCTGCGCTGATAACGCCGCGGATCGCCTGTTCGCGACCTGCACCGATACCCTTGACGTACACGACTGCCTTTTCGAGGCCGTGGAGGGTCTTCGCCTTGTTGAGGGCGTTTTCGCTCGTGATCTGAGCGGCGTACGGGGTCGCTTCGCGAGCGCCCTTGAAGCCGGAGCTTCCGCCGGTTGCCCAGGTGAGGACGTTACCGTCCTTGTCGGCTACGACGACGTGGGTGTTGTTGAGGGTTGCGGTGATGTGAACGACTCCTTCCGCGATGTTCTTGCGGGTCTTCTTGGAGCGCTTGAGGACTTTTGCCATATCGGTCTTGAGAGATTATCTGGAAGGCTTATTTCTTCTTGTTGGCGATTGCGACCGCCTTACCCTTACGAGTGCGGGCGTTGGTCTTGGTGCGCTGACCGCGAACCGGAAGACGCTTCTTGTGGCGCTGACCACGGTAGCAGTTGATGTCCTGGAGGAGCTTGATGTTTCCGGACACTTCACGACGGAGGTCACCTTCGATGAGGAAGTTCTTGAGCTCTTCACGGATGAGGTCGAGTTCGGCTTCCGAAAGATCGTCGATCTTGCGGTTCTTCTCGATGCCCACCTTAGTGAGAACGTTGCCCGAAAGGGTACGTCCCACACCGTAGATGTAGGTGAGGGCGATTTCTACGTGCTTCCCGTTGGGAAGGTTGACTCCGGCGATACGTGCCATAGGTATTCTTAGAAATGAAGGGAAATTAAAACTGGAACTCCGCCCCATTCCAAAGGGCGGTGTTCTGAACTAGCCTTGACGCTGTTTGTGCTTCGGGTTTTCGCAGATGACGCGAACGACTCCTTTGCGAAGAACGACTGCGCACTTGTCGCAGATCTTCTTGACGGACGGACGGACTTTCATGAGAGAGTTGGGTTATTTCTTCCTAAACACGATTCGTCCCTTCGAAAGGTCGTAGGGCGTCAGCTCGACGAGCACCGTATCCCCTTCGATGAGATTTATGAAATGCTTGCGCATCTTCCCGGAAATGTAGGCGTGAATGGTGTACCCGCCGAATTCTTCTGGGATTTTTACTTCGAAAATAGCTCATGGGAGGGTCTTAACTATGACCCCCTCCACTTCTATCTTATCCTCTTTGGACATGGGATGGCGTGGAGTAACGTACAGACCGTACGTAAAAGAAAGCCAGCGTATTGTATGGAAAAATGAAACCCAATCAAATTTATTTTATAAGTCGTTGGGAAGCCTTTCCTGATGCTATTTCTCGGCATTCATCGCCTTGCGGCGCTCGATGACGGCATCGATCTTCGCGTAGAGGTCGGCGTACTTCTTGGAGAGCTCCACGATCGCGTAATCCACGATGACGAGGAGCTTGGTCGGCTCGACCGCGCGGACCGAAGCCATGCGCACTTTCGGTTCGTGACCGAAGATGGCCATTTCGCCTACCGTCTCGCCGGGTCCGACGTATCCGAGAACGGTACTGCCGGTGGACCGCTCCTTATATACCTTGAGCGACCCCGCCTTCACTACGTACATCGCGATGGCGTCATCCCCTTCGGAGAAGAGGAGTTCGCCGGCTTCGAGAAGGCGTTCTTGGCAGAACATCGCGAGGGTTTCCCTTTCGGGGGCCGTCAGTTCGGCGAACAGGCCGATGTCTTCGAACATAACCATAAGATAGAGGAGTAGGAACTACTTGCGCAATACCATCTTGTAGAATTCGAGGCGGTCGCCTTCCTGGATCTTGACGTCCCCCTTGAAGGAGATACCGCAATCGTTGCCTTCTTCGACTTCGTTCATGTCGAGCGGACCCTGCTTGAGGTTCGCGACTTCGCCGGAGCCGACCTTGCGGTCGTCGCGGACGACGCGGACCTTCGCGCGGTTCTCGACCTTTCCGGATTTGACCCCGAGACCGACGATGAGTTTGTCTTTGCCGGTATAGAAGATGGCCTTTACGACGGCGACGCCGAGATCGACGTCGTCGTAGCGGATGTCGACCATGCCCGTGATGATCGATTCGACCTTCTCGATGACGTGGTAGATGACCTTCTTGTCGATGAATTCGATCTTGGAGTTGGCCAAGGTCGAGCGGGCGTGGTGGTTGACGCCGACGTTGTACGCGATGAGGAGCGCCTGGGAGGTGCCCGCCATGAGTACGTCGGAATCGTTGATGTCGCCGACTCCGGAGTGGATGAAGGTGACGCGGGTTTCGTCGGTGGAGAGCTTCGCGAGAGCGTGCTTGAGCGCTTCGAGGGAACCGTTGGATTCGCACTTGAGAACGATCTTGAGCTGCTTGAGCGAGCCGGACTTGATACGGTTCATGAGCATGTCGAGGGACGCGCTTTCGAAGTTGCGGACGCTCTTGGTGCTCTTGAGGAGTTCGTACTCGTGGGCCTTGGCCGCCGCCGTTTCGGCATCGGGTACGACCTGGAGGATTTCCCCGCCTTCGACGACGGCGCTCATGCCGACGACCTGGACCGGAACGGAGACTCCGGCTTCGTCGGTATTCTTTCCGCGGTAGTCCTTGAGGGCGCGGACGCGGCCGTAGGCGTTGGCGCAGACGACGTAGTCGCCCTTGCGGAGCGTTCCGGCGTTGACGAGGACGGTCGAGAGCGGACCGAGGTTCGGGTTGAGGTGCGATTCGATGACGGTACCTACCGCCGGGCGGTCGGATACGGCCTTGAGATCCATCATTTCGGTGGAAAGGACGATCATGTCGAGGAGCGTTTCGATTCCGAGACCCGTGTGGGCGGAAACCGGAACGACGACGGTCGTGCCTCCCCAGTCTTCGGGCTGGAGACCCTGTTCGGAAAGCTGTCCGCGGATGAGGTCGAGATTGGCTCCCGGCTTGTCCATCTTGTTGACCGCGATGATCATCGGGACTTCGGCTTCCTTCGCGTGGTTGATGGATTCGATGGTCTGCGGCTTCATGCCTTCGTCGGCCGCGATGACGATGACCGCGAGGTCGGTGAGGCGGGCTCCGCGCGAACGCATGATGGAGAACGCTTCGTGCCCCGGAGTGTCGAGGAAGGTGATCTTCTTGCCGTTGCGGTCGACCTGGTAGGCGCCGATCTTCTGGGTGATGCCTCCGGCTTCTCCGGACGCGACCTGGGTCTTGCGGATGTAGTCGAGGATGGAAGTCTTACCGTGGTCGACGTGTCCCATGATCGAGATGATCGGAGCGCGTTCTTCCATCTTCTCGGCATCGTCGTTCTTGAGGAGGTCGGCGATGTTTCATTCGAGGAGCGAAGAGGCCGACACGTCGGCGTTGCGTTCGCGGGTGACCTTGACCTGGAAGGCTTCGGCGATGAGGTAGCAGGTTTCGAAGTCGATCTTGGTATTGATGTTGACGAGCATGCCGTTCTTCATCAATTCGCCGATGACCTTCGGGAGCGGCACGCCGATCTTGTCGGAGTATTCCTTTACGGTGAGGATGGCCGGAATTTCGACTTCCTGACCGGTACGGTCGACGAGGATCTGCTTGACGTCTTCGACCTTCTTTTCTTTCTTGTTGCTCTGTGCGGCGAGCTTGCCGGAACGGCGGAAACCTCCGTCGTCTTCCATGTAGCCGCGGGCCTTCGGAGCGCCGCGCTTATCGCCCGGGCGGTGCGCGTCGTGCCCCTTCTTCTTGGGGTCTTCGCGGTGCTTCGCGCTGTAGTTGGCGAGGCGGTCGGCACCCGGACGGGCTCCTCCCGGAGCTGCCGGAGCGGTGCCTGCGGCGCCCGGAGCCGCCGGACGGCGGTTCTGCGGCTGCCCCTGGTAACCCGGACGTCCGGAATTGGCCGGACGGCTGACGTGGTTCACGTCGCCGGAAACGACCGGACGGTTTTCGAGCGGCTTGAACGGCTTGGACGCTTCGAACGAGATGCGAGGAGTCATCGCGGGACGCTTCGGACGATCCGGCGAGGATACGTAAGAAGACCCCGAGAGGCGTTCGGAGAGCGGAGCGGACGCGGGTTTCATAACCCCGGCCGGACGGGCTTCGGGCGCGGCGGGGGCCGGTGCGGGAGCTTGGGCGGCGGGGGCCGGGCGTACCGGAACTACCGGAGCCGGTTCGAAGGAAATGGCTGCAGGCTTCTTGACCTGGACCTTCGGGGTTTCCGGCGCCGGAGCGGCGGGGGCTTGGGCGGCTACTGCCGGGGCTTCGCCTTCGGAAGCGGGCTTCTTCGCCTTGATCTTGAGCTTCAGGGCGGACTTCTTCGAAGCGTCTTCCTCCTGCTTTGCGGCGGGGATATGTGCGTAGTAATCGTCGACGTTGGCGGTTTTCTTGACTTCGGCCATCTGAAAAAGGAAATGTGGAGGAAAAACGAGTAGGGGCCGGCGCGGGAGGTTTCGAGAAAAACCTCCGGACGTGCCAGCCATTCCGGATAACGGGAATTTCGGTCGCCAGTATACGCTTTTCCGGCGTTTGTCAAAGCGGAGGAATGCCCCCGAGGTACCCCTGAACGATAAAATTCGCCGTCAATGAAAAACGCGCCCCGATGAGGGGGCGCGTTTCGAACGTACGGAAACTAGTTGAGCTGGGCTTCGACTTCTCCGGCGATCTTGATGGACGGGGTGAGGGTCTTTGCGCCCGGAGTCCAGCGAGCCGGGCAAGCGGTACCCGGATTTTCGGCCATGTACTGGAGCGCTTCGAGCTTGCGGAGGAGTTCGGCACTGTTGCGTCCGAGCGGGCCGGAAGTGATTTCGATGCCGCGGACGATGCCCTGCGGGTCGATGATGAAGGTTCCGCGTCCGGCGATGCCGGTATCGGTATCGAGAATGCCGTAGGCGTAGGCGACTTCGCCAGTGTGGTCGGCGAGCATCTTGAACTTGAAGTTCTTCATGAGGCCTTCGTGCTGGGTCCACGCGCGGTGGGTGAAGACGGTGTCGGTGGAGACCGCGAGGACTTCTACGCCAAGCTCGTCGAAGGTCGCCTTGGAATCGGCGAGGTCCTTGAGTTCGGTCGGGCAGACGAAGGTGAAGTCCGCCGGGTAGTAGAAGAGGACGGTCCACTTCCCTTCGACGGAAGCGAGGGAAACCTGGGTGGTGTCGTCCTTGGCCGGATCGTAAGCCGGGAGGTCGAAATTCGGAGCCGGGAGGTCGATCTTAACGGAATCGGAGTGGCCTCCGCAGCATTCGTGTTCGGACATGGGAAAAAGAAAAATGGTACTGTTTTATGCGCCCGTTTGAGGACGACTGGCAATGATAATCATTCTCGTTTTGAAATCAAGGACTTTTTAAAAAGCCTCGGGCGTCTTGCGAAATACGGACGAACGGTTAGAATGCGCGCCGAAGAAAACCTATCGAACCATGCCGAAAACCACTTCCGAAATCCAAAAAGCCGACGCCTCGGCAACCAAGAAGAAAGCTCCGGCGAAAAAGCCGGCCGCAAAAAAGGATCCCGCCAAGAAACCGGCATCCGCAAAGAAGGCCGCCCCCGAAAAGGCCGTCGCGGAAGTTTCCGTGCCGGCTGCCGGAACCTACGCCCTCGAATTGGACGGCGTCGTCAAATACCTCGACGGAAAGGAAGTCCTCCGCGGGGTTTCCCTCAAAGTGAAGCAGGGCGAAGTTTTCGGATTCCTCGGACCGAACGGCGCCGGAAAGACCACCACGATGAAGACGGTGCTCTCCCTCATTTCCCCGGAAGACGGGGTCGTCCGTGTGCTCGGGAACGAAGGTTTGCCAGATTCGACCAAGGAGCGCATCGGTTTCATGCCCGAGAACACCTACCTCTACAAGTACCTCACCGGACGCGAGTTCCTCCGTTTCAGCGGAAAGTTCTTCAACATCCCCAAGGCGGAACTCGAAGCCCGCATCGACGTGCTTCTCGCCAAAGTCGGACTCGACAAGGCGGCAGACCGTCTCCTCTCGAAGTACTCGAAGGGAATGCTCCAGCGCGTAGGACTCGCCCAGGCGATGGTCAACCATCCCGACATGGTCTTCCTCGACGAACCGATGAGCGGACTCGATCCCCTCGGACGCAAGATGGTCAAAGACCTCATCCTCGAACTCAAGGCCCGCGGCGCGACGGTGTTCTTCAATACGCACATCCTCTCCGACGTCGAATCCATCTGCGACCACTTCGCCATCATCCACAAAGGACAGATCGTCGCTGACGAATACGTGAAGAACCTCGGCGGAACCAAACTCGAAGACTACTTCATCGAGCGGATTTCGCACGATATGGACGACCACGAAATCCGATAGCATGCGCATCGCCATCGTCGGAAGCCATTCCACCGGAAAAACCACCCTTCTCCGCCTCCTTTCGGAACGTTTGGAGATTTCGACGCTTTCGGAAGTCGCGCGGGAAATGATCGCCGAAAGCGACAAGCTCCCGCACCATATGACCGCGGAGGAGCGAGGCGATTTCCAGATGGGCATCCTCCGCGAACAGATACGGAGGGAGCTCGCGGCCGAATCGTTCCTTTCCGACCGCTCCGTCTTCGACGCCGTCGCCTACGCGTTCGACACCCCGTCGTACGAAAACCTCCACTGCGTAGCAGAAGAACACGCGGCGCCCCGTCCGTACGACCGGATATTCTTCCTTCCGGTGGAATTCCCTCTCGAAGGCGACGACATCCGCAGCCAGGACGAAGACTACCGGCTCGCCGTGGAAACCGAACTCCTCAAGATTCTCGAACGGACCGGCACGCCCTACGTCCGCATCACCGGAACGCCCGAGGCCCGGCTCTCCGCATGCCTGGAATCGCTTGGAAGTTGACTTCGTCCGATAAATCATTAAAGAATATCCAATTCGGGTATTCTTTTTTTATTTCGAAAATGCTCCCCATCCTTCGGGATTCTCCTCTCGACGCCTTCAAAAAAGGCAGTTTCGAAGCGGGGATTCCCGCCCACCGCTGGGAAAAATACGTAGTCCCCTCGGGCATGACCGCCGAAGAGATGGAACGCGGCTCCGACGGACGGCTTCTGGGCGAAGTCCCAGGCGACGGCAACGTTTTCGACCACCAGCTCGTACAGGAAAAGCTCATCCGCGAATACGGGGAGCTCGACATCGGCTCCGAGGCGCTCGTGCGCACCGGTTTCGCCAAAGTGAAACCGGTCTCGAAAACCGACTTCTTCCGGCTCCGTATCGCCGCTCTCGTCCACGACGTAGCCGAAATCGAACACGGGGACACCGTCTACGACGACAAACACACGGTCAAACACACCGTAAAGGACGAGATCGAATCCACCCGGAAATTCGTCCGCAAATCGTTGGACGAATTCGATCCGAGAAGGAAGCGCCGCCTTGAGCGGAGCGTCATGGCCTCGTACGCCATCGACCACGACAAGTCGCACCGCCTCCACGGCGTATTCAAGCTCTACGAGAAATACTCGTACGTGAACGGGGCAATCGCCGCGTACGGGAACGGCGAATGAGCCATCGCGCATTCCGAATGGGCGGTGCACAACGTGTTCAAGAACCAGATCGACGTCCTCGTCCGGGCGGCCGAAGCCGGAATCCCGAGCGCCGCGGCGTTCTTGGAAGACCGGACAGAGACGATAACCGGCATGTTCGCCTGGGTATGCGGATCGGGATTCAGAGACCCCGTACCCGAAAACCAGTCCGCCTTCGAAGAAGCCAAGCGCACATGGAGCCGATACCTCAAGAGAGCGAAAATAATCCCCGAACCGGAATACTCCGTCCATAATTTCGACGCGGCGGCCAAAATCGCGGCGAAGTTCCGCGAAGGCTCGCGTTAGACAGATTACGAAGAATGGATAGGATGGGCCCGCTTAGGCGGGCTTTTCCATACCCGCGAACGTAACGAACCATGTCAGAAAACGGCAAGAAGATCCTCGTATGACTCTCCGGCGGCGTAGACAGCGCCGTTTCGGCGTACCTCCTCAAAGAAGTGGGGTACGACGTCCATGCGGGCTTCATGGTCAACTTCCAAAGCGACGACGACAATTGCACGACCAAAATCGACCTTGCCGAAGCCGAACGCGTCGCGAAGTACTTGGGCATCCCCCTCCACACCTTCGACTTCGTCGCCGAATACGAAGACCGCATCATCCGGCGCATCTACGAAGGCTACGAAAAGGGCGTGACCCCCAATCCGGACGTCCTATGCAACAACCTGGTATAATTCGACCTCTTCCTCGAAGAAGCGCTCTCGTACGGGTTCGACGGCATCGCCACAGGGCACTACGCGAGGATCGACCGAAGCGAAGGGTTTCCAAGGCTCCTCAAAGGGATCGACCCGGAGAAAGACCAAACGTACTTCCTCTCACGGCTCGACCGCTCGCAGATAGAAAAGGCGTACTTCCCGGTCGGGGACATTCCCAAGTCCGAAGTCCGCAGAATCGCCCGCGAAGCCGGACTCCCGAACGCCGAACGCAAGGACAGCCAAGGTCTCTGCTTCATCGGAAAGATTCCCATGCGGGAATTCCTCCGCGAACGCCTTCCCGAAAAGACGTGAGACATCGTGGACACGTCGGGAAAGAAGATTGGCGAACATCCGGGCGCGTGGTTCTACACCATCGGACAACGCCGGGACATCCGGGTCTGAGGCGGAGACGCCCTCTACGTCGTGGCGAAGGACGTGGCGAACAACCGGATAACCGTCGGCAACAAAGAAGAGCACGAGCTCTTTTCCAACCGGCTTTGCCTCTCCGATTGGAAATGGCTCCGCCAAGACCGGTCGTTCCCCTGGAAAGGCCAGGCGAAGATCCGCTATCGCCAAGCAGATCAGGAAGTCGAAGTCCGCGTACGCGAAGACGGAACCATAGAAGCCGTCTTCGATTCGCCGCAACGCGCCGTCGCACCGTGACAATTCTTCGTCGCCTACGAAGGGGACGAACTCGTCGGATCGGCAGTCATCATAGCGTAATCCCCCTCAATCCAAACCAATCACCCCTGTCAAACGTGTCCAACATGATTACCGTCCGTCTCAAGCCGGGCAAAGAAACTTCGCTGAAGAACAAGCACCGCTGGGTATTCTCCGGCGCCATCGCCAACGCGAACGGCGCGGGGGACGGCGACGAAGTCCGCGTCTCCGACGAGAAGGGCGTTTTCCTCGCGCGCGGAACCTACCATTCCAAAACCTCCATTTCCGTCCGCGTACACGCGTTTACCGAAACCTCTTTCGAGGACGCCATCCGCGAAAGGGTACTCTCTGCGAAGAAGCTCCGCGATTCACTCTTCGATTCGGCCGTTACCAACGCCTACCGCCTCATCCATTCCGAAGCGGACGGATTGCCGGGAATCGTCGTAGACCGTTATGCCGACGTTCTCGTAGTCCAGATTTCCACCCTCGGCGTCGAACTGCGCAAGCAGGTATTGGTCGATGCGCTCGTAAAAGCCTTCGCCCCTCGGGCGATTATTGAGAAATCCAATATCCCGTCGCGCAAAGAAGAAGGATTGAAGCCGTTCGAAGGAACGCTTTTCGGAGATGTGCAGGAAGAAGTCGAGGTACTCGAAAACGGCATGAAGTTCATCGTGCGCTTCGATGGTCAGAAGACCGGATTCTTTCTCGACCAACGCGAAGAGCGCGACCTCGTTCGCAAGATGTCGAAGGGCAAGCGCGTACTCAACGCGTTCGCCTATTCCGGCGGGTTCACGCTGGGTGCGCTTTTCGGCGGAGCTGCCAAAGTGGACACGCTCGACATCTCCGCACAAGCTGTCGAACTTGCCAAGCGGAACGTCGCGGCCAACGGGTTCGACGTCTCGAAGAACGGATTCTTCGCGGAAGACGCCTTCGATTTCCTCCGCAACCGACCCCTCGACTACGACGTGGTCATACTCGATCCTCCGGCATTCGCCAAGAAAAAGAACGACATCGAAAACGCCGTGCGCGGATACCGGGAAATCAACGCGACTACCATGCGGAAGATGCCCAAAGGGAGTTTCCTCCTCACGTGTTCCTGCTCGTATTTCGTCGACGAGGACCTTTTTAAAAAGACCCTCTTCCTCGCGGCCCGCGACGCGAAGCGCGACGTGCGGATCCTCTCGAAGCACCGCCTCGCAGCAGACCATCCGATCTCGATCTACCACCCGGAAGGCGATTATCTCAAGAGCTTCCTCCTCTATCTCGAATAGGTCATCGCATACTGAAAAACACGACCGGTAAGGGTCGTGTTTTTTTGGTTTTCAGCAGGAACGCGTCGGATAACCGGAAAACTACTTCGCCGCGCGGACGATTCCGTAGTACGCGAGGTACGGAAGGTGCGAGAGGAAGAACGTCATGACGATACCCTTCGTAGAGAAGTCATGGATACCGAGAACGAAGCGGATTTCTTCGTTGAACGTCATTCCTCCTCCACCGAAGAGTTCGGCGGCGATAACGCCTATTTGGATGGCGTAGACCGAAGCGAGAGTGATGCCGTAAAAGAACGCGGTGGACATGAACGCCTCGGACGCGAGATCCTGGTTCGGATATTTTTTACGTTCGCTCCGCACCACCAGGCCAGAAACGAGCACGACCGCGAGAATGCGGAATACCGCTTCGATAGTGGGGGGAACGGTCTTTCAGAAATCCCCGAATCGTTGGAGGAGATAGAAAGACAGGAAAATGATCGCGACGCGGAACGCCGTTTTCATTGCTACCGAAAGGGAAATGTCCGTTTCAGGTACGGAAGGGGAGTCGAAATCTGCCATAATGGAAATTTGACCGATGATATCATGAAACGGCGACATGGCAACCAAACTTCGGGCCAAAGGGAAAAAGACTTGATTTTCAACGGGTATTCCGCAGAATCCCCCACGCGCTCCCGTAGTTCAACGGATAGAATATGGCCCTCCGAAGGCTAGGATGTAGGTTCGATTCCTGCCGGGAGCACCATCGAATCCCTTAAGAACCCCTCCGACTTCCCGAAGGGGTTTTCATTTCGAAAGACGATACCGAACCATGGCCGACATATTTACGCCCGAAAAACGGTCCGACGTCATGCGTCGGATCAAATCCAAGAACACGGGGCCCGAAAAACAGCTTTTTTCGCTCATAAAACGCTTCTGGCCGGAATTCCGATATAGGAAGCACCGAAGGGGCATCCCCGGCACGCCAGACGTGTTTTTTCCGAGGCAAAAAATCGCCGTTTTCGTCGACGGGGATTTCTGGCACGGAAAACTGAAAGAAGGGCGGCTCGAGAAGCTTCCGGAATACTGGCAGAACAAGATCCTCACGAATATGGCACGGGACGAACGGCAATTCGGAGAACTCCTCGCGAAAGGCATCCGACCCATACGGTTCTTCGCGAGCGAACTGAAGAAAGACCCCGAAGGTTGCATCGAGACCATCCGCAAGAACCTTGAAGAAAGAAGTACGGAGAGCGACAAATAAGCGCGCTCGAAAAAGCCCCGATTCGCATCGGGGCTTTTCTTTTACCAAACGAACTTGAAGTACGAATCGGGGTAGGAAAGGGAATACTCCATGAAGTTCTTCTTAAAATCCGTATATCCCTGCTGGTCGTGCGTCATCGACGAATCGCGAAGATGGTCGAAGTTCACGTATTTGATACCGTTTGCCACGGAATCCGCGAACCAGCGGTCGATAAGGCCGGTTCCAGCTTGGATGGGCTTCGCATCGGGTCAGGTGAACGCCACGAGATGCGCACTGGAATTCCCCCCGTAGTTGAGAACCGCGAGGCCGGCGACGATCTTGCCGTCATGGCGGGCGACGTAGCTCTTTACATCGTTCGGCGCGATGGCAGCCATCGTGCGATAATACTTGATGTAGTCCTTCTTATACAAGTGCTTTACCGGGGTATTGCGGAAAGCTTCCATGAATTCAAAATCCGATACTTCGACGATTTCCGCACCGGAAGCGAGGAATTTTTTCGCCGCACGACGCGAGCGTTCGTTCCACTTTTTCCGATAGTCCGGCGAATCGACGACCGTAAAACCGGTTTGGGTAAAATGGGAACGGAGCCACATCTTTCTCCAACCCTTGGGAATGGATTCCCTTCCTGCGGGAATCCAAATCACGAAACCCGACTCGAAACCGCTCGCCCTAAGCTCCGCTATGTTCGGTTCTTCTTCAAGCCTTTCGAATTTCGCTATGTCGAAAAGGCCTCCGACGTTTTTCAGCCAACCGAACCCCTTTGAAGTCGGAACGGTCCTGAGTCCGCAAATTTCGAGGTATTTGCGGTACGCGATCGAATTGCTTCGGTAATACGGATGATCCTTCGGAAGGTCCTTCCCGGTTATTTCGATCATGTTTGAAAGTGAAAAATACGACCGCTCCTTACGGAACGGTCGTTTGTTTTTATTATTTATGGTGGGTGATATAGGATTAGAACCTATGACCCGCTGC
>JASDUA010000110.1:0-2233 GCA_041891375.1 Patescibacteria group bacterium | reverse complement strand
CTTCACGATGGGTGCCCCCTTGTCATTTTCCTTGTCCGTTCCATAATTATGGATACCCGGCGCGTGGCTTGCGATAGCGGAAAAACTCGGTATACTGCCGAATAAGAAACGCTTACCCGCCAACCGTGAATTCGAAAACGAAAATCGCCTCGGCTTCCGTTGTCGTCCTGCTTGTTTCCGCAGCGGGTTTTTTCGGTTTCCGATGGCAGGAAAAACTTCAGTTCGAAGAAGACGTGTCGAACTTTTCCAAAATCGCGGAAGACGTTACCGACCCTTCGGCGTGTTCCGCGTTTCACGGTGACGATTTTCGGGCCCACTGCGAGGACGCCGCGGTTTCGAACTCGGCGTTCTCGTCGAAAAATCCCTCAGCCTGTTCTGCCGTAAAGGATGGGAAATTCCGCGCAGCCTGCGTAAAGGCCGCTTCCGCGGCATTGGGGTCTTCGGCGGCTTCCGCCGACGCTTGCTCGTCGCTTGTGGAAGAAGGGAAGACCATTTGCGTCGACGCGTTCCTGATGTACGCATGACTCCAGAAGAAAGATTACGACTGTTCCGACCTCTCCTCGGATACGATGAAGGCCCGTTGCCAAACGCTTCTTTCCAACGCCAAGTCCGTATGAAAAAAATAACCGCAGGAATTCTCGCCGTACCCCTCCTCCTCTCGTCTTGCTCCTGGGGATGAGCTTCCGACGTCACGAATCCCGCCGCTACTGCCACCGGCACGAAATTGCCGGATTTCAACGTTTCCGGACGCCCTCCGTACGATCCGAAGGACATCGAATCCATTACGGTGAACAACCAGCTCGACGCCGGCGTCAGCTATCCGCAGGAACGCTGGTTCCGCGAGCGTTTCCGGAGTATTTCCGAGGGCTACAAGGATCCGAACGAGCTCATGAAATCCCTTCAGTTCCAGCAGCTCGCCAAGGACATCCGCTCCGAGTTTACGCGCCTCAAACAGGAAGGCGCCGAAAAGAACGCCAAGGTTTTGGACTACATGTTCAACCAGATGATCCCGTTCATGGTCATGGACGAATGGGTCAAGACGAACAAGACCAACGAAGTCGAAGCGGAATTCATCCTCCAGGCGCTCAAGCGCGTGAACTTCCTCACGCACGAAGAAAAGCTCCGCATGGCCGACAAATATCTCGCCTACGTCGAAAACGCCTATTTCGCCAATTTCAAAGTACCGGAAGGCATCGACCTGAAGAAAGACACGGATTTTGAAAAGTTCTTCCTCGACCCCCGCGACGGAGCGTTCTATAAGAACTTCTCCATTCGCCAGGACATGTCCAAGACCGGCGTCGGATTCCGTCCCGACGAATCCGAATTCGAACTCATGAACTACGTCCACGACAAGTTCCGCACGGTCGTCTTGAAGAAATCCGGCATTACCGAGGCGGAATTCCAGTCCCGGACGAAAAAGATCATGGGCTTCGAAACCCAGGACCAGCTCGCCGAACTCGTCCGAAAAGATTTCGACGCCCTCCGCAAAAAATACCAGATCGACGGCGTCATCCCGCTCGACCATAAGTGGCGCAACGACGAAATGGACGACGCCTACCAGACCGACGACAAGCGCGATCTCATCCTCGCGAAGATGGCCAACGGAAAAGACATGGGCGAAATGAAGAAGGACATCGAGGCGTACCGTCTCAAGACCTACCTTCTCGCGTATTTCGGAAAAGACGACCAGACCGACTACGGGCAAGGGAAGATGCTCGGCGTCTGCCAAGCGTGCGGCATGTGGTCGACGCAGCGCCGCATGAGATACCTGAGTCCGGAAATCTGAGGAGGCATGATCAACGTGTTCAACGTGTCGCGACACCTGGACGGACCCGTGAAAACGAAACTTGACTTTTCCTTTAAAAAGTAATGACATAAGCGCATGAAACGTCCTTCCAATACCGTCATCCGGGCCGCGACAGCCGCGCTCGTACTGCTCGTGGCAGTACTCGCCGCTTTCTATTTCCGCCAAGAGAAGAAGCTGGAGCAGCACCAGGCGAACTACATCGACTCCGTCACGAATTTCGTAGACGTGTCCAAGGTCGGCCAGCAGAACTATTCCAACGCCGCAGTACAGACCGGAAAACAGTATTCCCAGAAGGATTTCGATACGACGGACGCACAGCTGACCTCGTACGTCCGCACCGTATGCGCTTCGCTCCCGAATAAGGATACCGTCATCGACACTCCCACTTTCCGTTCCGTAAAGGCGAAGTTCGACCAGGCCCGCGAT
>JASDUA010000109.1:1783-2238 GCA_041891375.1 Patescibacteria group bacterium | reverse complement strand
CGTCATCGTCCTCTGTGCCCGCAAGGACCTCTTCCGCGTGAAGAACGAAAAGTTCGAAAGGCTCTCCGGCGGCGACTCGGAAAAACGCAAAGCCCTTTCGAAGTTCGAATCGGTGGTACGCGCGGTTCTCATTTTGAAAAATCTCACGTTCTCGGCGACTTCCTGGTCGGCCAAACAGACCTACATCCATCTCGGGTTCGCCATGGCGGCCTGTGCGGAACTCGGCATCGATTCCTGTCCGCTCGAAGGTTTCCGTCCGGGAAAATACTCGAAGATTCTCGGCCTTCCGGGAAACCTCCTCCCCACGCTCGTGCTCCCCATCGGATACCGTTCCGCCGAAGACGTCCAGCGCCCCAAGAGCCGCTCTTCGCTGAAGGAAGTGCTCATCCGCAAATAACCCCTCCAAGCGCCCGGAACCCGGGCGCTTGTTTTTCGAAAAAACCGTGGGAAAATAC
>JASDUA010000109.1:0-1773 GCA_041891375.1 Patescibacteria group bacterium | reverse complement strand
TTAACCTCCGTTACCATGCACAAGAAAAACGCAAGCCTCTTACTCGTCGGCACCCTCGCCGCTTCGACGTTCGCCGCCGGCGTTTCGGCAAACGATTCGGAATCCCAAACCTCCGGATCCGCCTCGTCCGCAATGACCCAAGACTCGTCGTACTGGCAGGCACGTAAGCTCGAAATGCAGAAGAAGTCGTCGGAAATGCGCGTGAAGAAGGTAGCTGAAATGGCCGCCGCGGGCATCGACGTCTCGAACGTTACCGGAGACCTCCTCGACGGAACCAAAACCGAAGAATCGGCCTTCTGGGAAGCCGCTAAGGCGGCGATGAACGCCCATGAAATCGAGTCGCGAAAGGCATACCTCGAAAAACTCAAGGCGCAGGGCGTGGACGTTTCGTCGATTACCGACGACGTCATCGCCGACGGGGGAAAGTTCTGGACCGCGGTAAAAAACCTTCAGAAGGCCGCCGGTTCTTCGCAGAACGCCGGAACTTCCTCTTCCAGCGGGGAGCTCAAGGAATTCCTCCGTACCGACCTCACGGCGGAGGATTACCAGACCCTTGCGGCGCTCATGGCCGGCGTCAGCAAATCCATCGGAGAAACCCTGAACGACAAGAACCTTTCGGTTGACGAGAAGGTCGCGAAAATCATGGAGATACAGAAAGCGAACGCCGAAACCCTCGCTACCAAATACGTCGATCCGGCAAAGGTCGACGCGTTCCGTGCGAAATCGGAAAAAAAGCTCGCCGAAATGGCCGAATACATCCGCAAGAGCCTGAAATCCGGAATGACTCCGCCGCCGCCTCCTTCTAACGGCGAACAGAACAAAGACCGCGGGAACGAGGGACAGGAGCGCAAGAAAAACGTTCCCAACCGCAAAGGCTCGGAAACTTCCGACAAGCGCGAACCCCGCGTCGAACAGAAAGCCAACCCGCTTACCCCGAAGGTCCGCAAATCGCTCGACGCCACGCTCCGCGCCATTCCGGATGAGAAAAAAGACGCGTTCTACGAGCGCGCGAAAACCATCATCGGCGCGCAGATCGAGAAGGCTAAATCCGCAAACAAACCGAAACTCGTAGCCAAGCTCGAGGCCGTCATGGCGATCATCGAAGACGTGGTCGGTCCGACCGATACGGAAGATTCGGGAATCCTCGATTCCATCTTCGATTCGGGCTCGACCTCCCAGTAATTCACGAAGAACGATTGGAAAATCCCCGGCCTCCGGGGATTTTTCTGACTTTTTCGTCACGTTCGGTACAATTCTTCCGTCATATCGGGTGCGACCGCACGAAATATCCAAAACCATGACCGACACCGCAAAAATCGAGGAAGCGGCGAAATCTTTCAACCGGGGCGACCGAAGTTCGTTCGGCACCGTTTTCGACGCGCTCTCCGAAGACGTCTACCGATACGTAGGGTATCGGATCGAAGACACGGTAGAACGTGAAGAAATCGTCTCCGACGTCTTCTTCAAGATTCTCCGAAGCGGAAAGCTTCCGGAAGAATGGGCGGCCATCCGCCGTTTCGCCTACGCCGTAGCGAAGAACGCCGTCATCGACCGCTACCGGTCGAAGAAATTCACCGACAACCTCGACGACGCTGACTCGATGGGAAAAATCAGCCATAGCGAAAACCATAGTGCCCGCATCGACGACCGCGCCGCGGTGGAAAAAGTGCTCGGTTACCTCGAAACCGTGAACCCCGAATACAAGGAAATCTTGATTCTCCGGATTTGGGACGACCTCGCGTACGAAGACATCGCCGAAATCACGGGAAAATC
>JASDUA010000108.1:0-14256 GCA_041891375.1 Patescibacteria group bacterium | reverse complement strand
TGGCGACCTTGGGGATGTGCTGGTTAAACCAAGTGCCGTCTTTATCGAGACGGTGGGGCGGGTAGAAGTTGATGGTCTTGGCCCCGACGGTCTTAGCGAGTTTCGCGACGGCTTCGACGGTTTCGTCGTCCATTTTGCGTTCGTACGCGGTCACGGAAACCACCGGTACGCCTACGGATTCGGAAAGTTCTTTCACGTATTCGGCGTTTTCGGTGTCGAAATTCGTCGGATCGAGGTCGAGACAGAGGCCGTCGTACCCGGCTTCTTTCGCGATTTTGAAAATCTTATGGAGGCCGTAGCCCTTAAGCGAGGCGGTCGAGAGGAGGAACATATCGAAAGAAACGTGTTTTTCACAGTATACCGAATACAATGCCGGAAAGCAAAAGCTTGCTCGCGCGAGCTGGTTTACGTGTTTCCCCCCTGCCGGTGCGGCGCATAGATACGACTGAAATCCCCGAAGATTACCGGTATTTCCGATCGTCCGTCGAGGCGTTCGCGCATTTCGACGTTTCGGAAAATCCGAACATCCGGAAAATCGACATTGGAAATTCCGGGCAATACGGATGGGGAAGAACGTTCTTATTTTGAGCGTTTTCGGTCGCCAGGTTCGAAAAAACCGAAAATCCTCCGACGGTTTCCGACATTCGAAAGGCGGGATTGGTGCGGTGTTTCGTCGTATGGACCCCTTGGCGGATTGGCGGGAAACCCACGGGGTGGAAAACGTTCCCTTCGAAAATTCTTCCCGGATTCACGGCATGGAGGAAAACCTGTTTTTCCGTTCTGGACGAAAGCGGCAAGTACTATGAGAATTGGCAGAAATCGGCGCGTTACGCCAGGCGCAAAGCCCTCGAGCACGTATCGAACGGCGAACTTCGGATTCGGGGAGTCGGAACGGAAGAATTCGCGCGCGAATACGGGGCGGCATCCGTGTCCCACGATTTCAAGAAGGCGTTCGTCCAAGCTTTGCGGATCATTCCGCAGAAACATTCGGAATGATTCAGGGCGTACTTGGCGGAAGATTCGTCGGGGAAATGCGTGGGGTGAGCCGCGTTCGTCGACTACCTGAAAACGTGCAGCCTCTACTATTGCGCGTTTCTTAGCGAACGCTGAAAGAAACTCAACGCCTGAACCGGCCTTATCGACCGTTGGTTTTCCGATTCCGCCAAGCTCGGATTGCGGTACCTGGATTTCTGACACCTTCGGTCCGACGACGAAGAAAAAGACCGTACGGGATATTCGGACTTCAAAAAACGGATAGCGGACTACCAGTTGGATTTCGATTCGATTTGGTGGAAATGGTTTCCGTAGACGTCCCAACGCGACCCAATCGCCAAGAAAAGGAACGCTATCCGTGGATTTCCTTCAGCATCCGCTTGACGCTGGGCAAATCTTCGCGGTACGTCATGCCGAACCACGGGTCTTTCGAAGGTACGACCCGGACTTTGATCCGCCCCTCGTTCGAGAGGTCGCTCATGGCCTTGGGAAGGAAAAACTCGCGGGAGAGGGCGTCGGGTTCACGGAAGAATTCTTCGAATTTCTCCTCAAGCATCGAGAGGAAACGTTCGTCGAAACCGAAGAAGTTCACCGAAACGAGCGTATCGGGAGCGAATTCGGTACCGGCGCTCGGATTTCCGACGTTCCCGTTGGACAAGAGCGAGATGCCGCCGCATTCGACGATGCGGTCGAGATAGCCGTTTTCGTCAGCGAAACACACCCCGCGGGAAACCGTTCCGGCTTCCGAGAGGGTCGACGCGAGCTCGAAACAGACGAGAGCGTATTCGGGAATCCCCTCCCCTCTCGAGGCGAACTGCGCCGCGAGGTTCACGAACCCGTCCTTGCCGTAGTAGTCGTCGGCGTTGATGACGGCGAAAGGACCGTTCAAAAGGTGCCGCGCAGCGCGTACCGCGTGCCCGGTCCCCCAAGGCTTGGTGCGGTCGGACGGAAGACTGACGCCTTCGGGCAAGTCGTCCAAATCCTGGAACGCGTATTCGACTTCGAGCATCCCCTCGTATTTGCTGCCGACTTTTTCCTTGAAAAGCGCCTCGAAATCGCGGCGGATGACGAACACCACGCGGGAGAACCCCGCTTCCATGGCGTTCTTTACGGAATAGTCGAGAAGGGGGTTACCTTCTTCATCCATCGCCTCCATCTGTTTGAGTCCTCCGAAGCGGCTGCCCATTCCGGCAGCCATGACGAGTACGGTGAGTTTTTCCATATGCGGTCGGTTCGGTTACGGTTGCGGAACTCGAAAAAGCGCCGGTTCGATATCCGGCGCCGATTTCGATTAGAGGACGGTCTTTCCGCCGAGGTACGGCTGGAGAACCTTCGGAACGCGGATCGTGCAGTCTTCGTTCTGGTAGTTTTCCATGATGGCGACGAGCGCGCGGCCACAGGCGAACGCGGTAGCGTCGTTGGTGTGGATGAGTTCGAGCGAACCGTCGGCGCGGCGTACGCGGGTCTGGAGACGGCGCGACTGGTAGTCGGTCATGTAGTCCGCGGTGTGGGTTTCGCGGTACTTGCCCTGCCCAGGGAGCCACGCTTCGATGTCGGAGCCCTTGGCGTTCGGCTTACCGATGTCGAAGGTGCACTTCTGGAGTTTCTGGTACGGAAGCTCCAAGTTCTGCATGAGCCATTCCTGGATGCCCGAGAAGAGCAGGTGCTCGTCGTGGGAGGTTTCGGCAGTGGAGAAGCTCTCCATTTCCATCTTGTCGAACTGGTGCATGCGGATGATGCCTTCCATGTCCTTGCCGTAGGTTCCGGCTTCGCCGCGGAAGCTCGTGGCGTATCCGAGGTAGCGGACCGGCATGACGGATTCTTCGAAGATCTCGTTCGCGTGCATCGAACCGAGGACGTGTTCGGCGGAACCCTGGAGCCAAAGGTCTTCGCCTTCGATCTTGTAGCGGTCTTCGCGCGGTTCGAGACGGTCCATCGCGTCGTACGGAGCGGTCTTGATCATGAACGGCGGGAGCACCGGGGTGAACGGCTTGGTGGAAACCTTGAGTCCGTATTCCTTGACGATGGAAGCGATGACCGCTTCGTCGCCGAGGGAATCCATCACCCAGTTCACGAGGGCGAACTGAAGACGGACGAGTTCGCCCTTGAGGTAGGCGAAACGGGAACCGGCGACGTTGGAAGCGCGTTCCTTGTCGATCCATCCGCGAACTTCGGCGATCTGCGCGTGGTTCTTGGGTTCGAACGAGAACTTGGTGGGTTCGCCCCAAACGCGAACGACGACGTTTTCGTCTTCGGTAAGGCCTACCGGAGTGTCGGCGGTGGGGATGTTGGGAATCTTCTTGTAGATAGCCATGAATTCGGCCTCGACGGTTTCGAGACGTTCTTCGAGGGCGGCGAGCTCTTCCTTGATGGCCTTGGATTTGGCGATGAGTTCCGGATCCGGCTTTCCGCCCTTCATGGAGTCGGAAATGCGGTTGCGTTCGGCACGGAGGTCGTCTACCTCACGGCGGAGCGAGACGCGTTCCGCGTCGAGCTTGAGAGCGAGGTCGAGGTCGACCTTGGCGCACTTGTCGTGCACGGCCTTGGCGACGATTTCGGGGTTCGAACGGAGAATCTTGATGTCGATCATGGGAGCGGGAATGATGAAGTCCGAAAAATCGAAAAACGGTCCGAAAACCGTTCGAAATCCGGGAATACCCGCGAATTATAGGCAAAAATCCTTGGAATCAAGCAAAGAAAAGGCCGGAATGGATCCGGCCTTCTTCGAAGGGGGCCTCAACCGGAAGCCAAGCTCCGGTTTACGGCGGTATTGAATTCGGAAGCGCGGAGGCTTTCGTTGAAAACGCTCTGCGTCAACCAGGCGGGAATCCCTTGGGATTCGTATTTTTCCGCCATTTCCTTCAGGCATTGGAGCACGTGGGCCATTTCCGGATCGTTCCGGATGGTCGCCGCGGCGGCAATCGCCTCGCTTTCCGTAAGTCTGACGGACATTTTCGTTACTCCCGTAAAAATTCGTAATTCCTTATTAATTATTAAATCAGAATTGTCAATATCTCATGGGAGAAAGAATGTCGGCAATTCTCGACCGGAAGCGCGCGAACGGTCCTTCCGGCTTTTTCCAATCACTCGCGAAAGATTCGAGCGATGCCGCGACGAAGTTCACGTCATGACGTTTCACGCCCGGCCTTTCAAGCAAGTCGCACGCGAATTCCAAGCGGCTGACGGCTTCCCTCGACGCTTCGGGGTTCCGTGTGCGGAAATCCTTCGAAGACACGATGCGGTGCGCGGCGAACATGGCCTTTCGCAAACGTCGGACGCCCACGAGGGAATCCCGAATTTTCGCGGCCTCCAGAACCAAATCCCCTACCGAAGCGGGGTCCTTGGCGAGGGCGCATTTTTCGACGAAAACGGGAATTGCGGCGTACGAGCCTTTGGAATAATCGGAAATTTTCAATCCGGAGAAACCGACGAGGGCATCGTCGAGTTCGCGGACGCGGGATTTCGCGGTGCGGAGTTCGGCGAGACGGAAATGGGCTTCGAGGGTCAAAGCGTCAATTTCGGCCTTGGTTACGGAAGGGTTCGACAGCGCTTTTCGGGATTCGGCAACGACGTCCGCGTAGCGGGACACGTCCCACCTCAAGCGGAATTTCCGATCCGAGGAAAGGGATTCGATTTCGGAGACCGCATCCCTTAAAGCACGGAGTGGGACCAAATCGGAAAACGAGCGGAAAAGCGTCGAGACCGCGGCGTCGTAAGATTCGGCGCCGGCTTCGTCTTTTGAAGCTTCGATAACCGCTTTGAAATGGATGGAAAGGGCCTTGAGACTGTCGATCGAATAATCGCGGAGGTCCATCGATTCGATTTCCTTGCGGAAGTCGGTGAACGAAGCCCGGAGCCCGAGGGTTCGACGGACCCGTTCGTTAGCACGGATTCGCGACGCTTCACGCTTCAGCATCGACACCAGGGTATCGGAGTGCTCCCGGGTGATCTCAGGATCGGAAAGCGCCTCCTGCGCCAAGGAAAGCGTACGGTAATACGAAAGTCTCGTTTCCGAATCGGTAAGGTCGGCGAGTTCGGCCTCCGAAAGTCCGGTGCAGACTTCGGCGCGAAGCGGGGAAACGTCGACGAGCAGATCCGAAGCTTCTTCCATGACCGCTCCCCAATCGGAAACGTAAGGGAAAGCGCCCGAGGCATGGGCGGATTCGATTCCGTCCAACCGTCTCGAAAGCCTGACGCGTCCGGCCTCGGCATACTTTTGGTCGGCAGCCGCATCCCGAAGTTCGCCCAACCGTGCGAAAAAGGCCTTATCGGAGGCTTCCATATCGGAAACGGGCGCCTCCTTGAATGAAAAGGGCGATTCGGAACCTTTCTTTCCGACGATGCCGGCGACCTTCTTGGCAAATGAGCGCACTACCGAAAAAACGGACCCGAGAGTCCTTTCGGTTGCGGCTTCCTTTTGGGAGCGCACCGTATTTCCGAACGTTTTCCCAAACATTGGCGCTTGCGTTACGAAATCGGACGGTACGCACGAATGGGAAAAAGTAAAGGCTCGCTATGCGGGCTTTCTGAAAACCATGACGCCGTCGTCCGGGTCGGTCATGACGATTTCGTATTCCAATCCCGAGGTTTCGAGCATGGCATGGAAGTCTTCCATCTTCGCACGGAATTTGACTACGTCGTCCACGACCATCCATCCCCCGTTTTCCAAAAGAGGCCAAGCGAGTTCGAAGAGTTTGGCGGTGGAGCGCTTCTCCGCATCGAGGAAGACGGCGTCGAAACGCCTGTCCGCAATCGTGGGAACGAATTGCAAGGCGTCGGCGAAAACGTGTTCGACCATCGGGGAATACCCGGCTTCTTCGACGTTGGCGAGCGCGGCTTCGTACGAGGGTTTGGAAAAATCGACGGTGACGATCGACGGCTCGACGACGCCTCAGCGGACGTCGGCGATTCGGGATTCGTAGACCTCCCACATGGCCGACGCGAGCGTGACGGTCGAATATCCGTGCGCGGTACCGAGTTCGAGAAGGCTTACGGTGCCGAATTCCTTTACGAGGTCGGCAAGGAGTATTCCGGTTTCGGGGGAAATCGAGGGAACGTTGGCCGCGGCGTTGCGGGCCTTGAGGGATTCGAGAAACGTTCGGGTGTGGGAATCCATGGGAATTGCGTAATCGCCCCGGAGCGGCGTTCGATAAAAACGCGCCCAAGATATCCGCTTTCGACAAAAAAGAAAACCGCCCCGGGAATGGGGCGGTTTTCGAACGAGTACCGAATCTTATTTCTTAAAGAGACCAGGATTCTTCTGCTTGGCAGTCTCGATGATTTTTTTCTTATCAGCAGGGTCCATGGAACCGAGCGCGTCGCTGAACGCCTTCTCATTCATGGCGCCGGCTTGGAACGAAGCGACACCCGGAACGTTGACGCTATTCGTATCGAAGGTGACGTTCACGTTGTTTCCGATGGTAATGGTCGTAGCCGTAGGGGACGGTTTTCCCGCTGCCTTCGAACCCTGGTAGTTTGCCTTGATGAAATCATCCGCATCCTTCGGGATACCACTGAAGGTATGGCCACCTCAGACGTTTTCAGCTCAGAGGGCGTGTTCGAGATCTCTGAATCCTTCTGCGATTTTCGCCTCATTTCCAGAATTGATTTTTTCCTGGATTTCTTTGCGCAACTTTTCATCCTTGATTTGCGTGTAACTTCCGACGCGTTCGGAAATCTCATTCGCCACCTGGCGATCCTGGGCAATCGTCGACAACGAAGGTACGCGCTTGAGCATGTCGGTAAAGTCGGCTCACTGAACCTTCTTATCATCCGCGAGGGTCTTGTTTTGATTTTTGAATTTCACGATTTCGTTCGCGACTTCGCTCATCCCCATTCCCATCTTTTCAGCGATGCTTTGGCCGATCTTCGTACCCATTTCGAGACCTCATTTGTTAGCGGCATTCTGTATGGAAGAAGAGATGTTCCCCGCCATGCCTCAGAGGCCGGCCATCGTCATCTTATGCCCATCGGCAGTGGTATGGAGCGGGATGTATTTCGGAGCGCTCGCCATGAGTTTGCCCATGTCGGTTCCGAATTTGGCAATAGGTTCGACGGCGGTTTTCGTAATATCGCTCGAATTGAGGGCCGCCATGACGGACATCCAGAGAATCGTTACGGCCAGTATGGAAACGATGATTTTTCCAATTGCCGTAGCGCCAAGCTGGATGGCTCATTTCCCAACCTTTTCGGCAGTGCCCGCAGATTTTGCCATACCGATCGGAATACCCTCCATCTTGATAAGAGTGGATTTGCTCGGATCCTTCGGACCGATACGGAAAGAGGCGTCTCCGTCATTCTTGCCCGGCTCGGTGCCCTCTGCGAAGAAGGTGCTGTTTTCCGGCTTCAATTCGGTTACGGAGGCCATTTTTACGAACAGGAGGCCGAAACCAAGGGCCGCGGAAACGTATACCGGAACCATCGCGAGCGAAACGAACGTCGAGAAACTGAGCTTCTTCTTCAAGTCTTCAGCGAATCCGCCTTTCCCTTCAAGGTAATAGAAGAGGCCGAAAAGAGGGGAAAATATGGCGATGAGCCAAAGATAGAACGCCCTCGTAAAGAGCGCGAAGGTAAGCGCGAGGACGAGAAGTGCGTATACGATGAGGAAGATGCCCCACAATCCTACGGACGTAAGCATGTCCACCACGCCTGCGGCGGACTGCAAGTTCACGTCGTCGATGATCTTGATGTCCTGAACGCGGAAAATGTCGTATGCGTAGATGTTGAGAACGCCGTACGCCCCTTGGTCGGACGCGAGGGCGTCTTTCAGGGAAACCAGATTCGGTTCGCCCTTGTCACAAATGAGGATCTTTCCCGGAACGGCTTTCTCGCCCTTGGAATCCCCGCTGGCGATTTTTTTGAAATTCAAAGTACAGCTTTTCGGCATCTTGAATTTGAATTCCGCCTTATCCGGCGACATGCTCGTGAGCATGTCGGCAGGAAGACGGAGCACCGAAGCCGTAAGAAGGTTGGTCACGGAGAGGATTCCGCTCACCGCGAACCACGTGAACGGAACGATGAGAATGCCGGTAATGAAGCGCGGGAGGGCTTTCTTCATCGCGTAATGCTCACCGCCCTGCCCGAAGATGTTCATGAACGCCATCGCGATGAGCAAGAAGGCGAAAATGACGTATACGACGTTGGATACGAGCACCCAAAGGCTATGGATGATGGGACGGAGGCCGAAAATTTCACCGAACGTCCAGTCCGGAGAAAGGAGCCAGCCCGCGAGAATGGTCGCGGGAAGGAAGAGCATGTTCACCAACTCGATGATCGCGTTCACGGCTTTGAGAGCAGCCTCGGTGCCGTCCTTGCTCTGGTCGGATTTTACTTCTGCAGCGGCGCCGGAAGTCTTTGTGGCAGCCTCGCCTTCCTTTCCTACCGCATACGCGCTCTCCACCCATCCGGCGGAAGCCACGGTTCCCCGTCCATCGGTCATGACGGCTTCCGGAATGCCGGAGCCCATGGCCCAAGAAAGCGCCGCGACGGCGACGAGGGAAGTAGAACGGATCTTTTTCGAGCGGAAGAGATCGGATATCCGCATTCGGAGATTCATACGCATGACGACAAAAATTTGGTCTTGTCACCATTGAACCACATCCTCCGTTAAGGTGCAAATTCCCGGAAGCCGTTTCGTTTGACGGTTTCCGGGAATTGCTGGTGCGTTATGTACGCGCGTCGTTACTGTGCCTTGAATTCGGCTTCGGTCTTGATGAGCGAAAGTTTTTTCATGAGCTCGGTTCCGCTGTCCGGAAGCACGACGGTCACGTCCTTGATAAGGGCTTCGCGGTTGTTGATGAGCGTGTCGAGGAGCGTCTTGTTGTACGTATTGAGAGCCGAGAACGTCGCGGCGAACTTATCGACGAACACGAGGTAAGTGCGCGCGTAGGTCTCGCGGTCTTTAAGTTCGAGGTACTGCGAGAGAAGCTCTTCGGTCTTGTCGTAGTCGAGGTTCTTGTAAGCGACGGAGAGCGCGGCCTTGGTCGCGTCGATCTTGGTGGTGGAATCCGTTACCGCCTGCTGGAGTTCGGCGCGCTGCGCGGAGAGCGTGCCGAGGTAGGAGTTAGTCGATTTGTAGCGGTACTTGAGCTGGTCGGTGAAGCTTTCGAGGGTCGCCTGGCGGTCGGAAGACTGGTCAAGAAGCTTGTTGACGTCGGTCTTGAGGATGTTGAGGTATTCGCTCGCGGCGACCATATTGCTCGAAATCACCTTCTTGCGGCCTTCGCCTTTGTCGGAAAGCGCGGCGGCGATGGGCATGACGTCTTCGTAGAGGCGGACCGGGGCGTCCTGTTCGGACTTTTTGGAAAGCCCCACGTTGAGGGAAAGCGCCACGGCGGTATCCCCGAGGTAGGGGACGGCTTTTTTCTTGAACGCCACGTCGTTGCCGTTGGCAGAGGCTTCGTTGCCTGTGGAAACCGAACGGTAATAGGTATAGGCGATGTTCACGAAGAACGAAAGGAGCACCCCGAGAAGGAGTACGCGGCGGACGAAGTCCTTGATTTCGGAGCGCAAAGCCATACGATTGTGGACAGTGGAAACGCGCGCGGAAAACCCCTTCGCGTCTCTAAAATACGCCGCAATCTTAGTCACGGAGAACCTTTTTGCAAATGCGGAAAATCAAAGCCTCGTTCCTTTTGCTCGCCGTCGTCGCCAGCCCCCTTTCGTCGGTCGTTCCGGCGGTTTCGGTGCGCGACGCTTACGACTATGCCGAATCGAGCGTTCCGGTAGCCCCGCAGAATTCCCCTGCCTACGCGGTTTCGGCGTCGAACGGCGTCGTCACGGCGGACGTGGTTTCCGGATACGAGACCGTGGGCGAAATCGTGACCGGCGATTCGATTGCGAGCCTCGTCCTCGCTTTGCCCAAGGGATATTCCGTAGGAAAAACCGACGTGCGCTTGGCGGACGTGGAGGACGGAGGCGCCGAAGTCAACGTCGACGGACGCACGTTCACCGCTCCCGCGGTCTTTCCGAAAACGGGAAAGGTCTCCTACCGGATCGTTACCAAGACCCCGCTTCCGAAAGGCACCGAAATCATCAGTACGGACGTCAGTTCGAAATCGCTGAAGTTCGAAATCGCCGCCGCCCCCACGGCCTCCGCGGCCGTCGGCGGACTGAACGTGGTGAGCCGCGCCGATTGGGGTGCCGACGAAAGCCTCCGCTATAAGGATTCCGCCACTTGGAAGTCGTACTACGACAAACTCGAAAGCCAGGGCGAAGGCGAAGTGAGCGCCGAAACCAAAGCCTACCGCGAAAAAATGGCTCGGATCGAGGCGCATATCGCCAACGGTTTCCAAGACCAGTACCTTTCCGTAGAAACGGTAAAGAGCGAAAACGGGCACGAACTCGTATGGCCGATCGAAAAGACCCGCAAGGTCGAAAAGGTCGTTCTCCACCATACCGCCGAAAACAACCTCAAAGATTTGGACGACGCTTCCCTTCTCCGTTCGACCTACCGCTACCACGCGGTCACCCGCGGATGGGGCGATATCGGGTACAACTTCGTCGTCGGGCAGCGCGGGCAAATCTACGAAGGCCGCGCCGGCGGCGACTACGTAGTGGGCGCCCACGCCTCCTGGAACAACCGATCGACCGTCGGCGTCAGCGTCATCGGCAACTTCGAAGTGGACAACGTGAATGCCGACCAGGAAGCCGGCATTAAGGCCGTCCTCCAGTCGCTCTCGAAAAAATACGGCATCGATTTCTCGAAAACCTCGTATTCTCACCGCGAATGCAAGGGCAGCGCCGCTTGCGAAGTCGAGGATTACGAAACTCCCAATCTCGTCGGGCACCGCGACGTGGGCTACACTTCCTGCACGGGCAGGAACTTCTACGCGATGCTCCCGGACTTGAAAAAGGAAGCGACGTATTCCCTCGGCCTCAAACCGGTGGAAAACCCGAAGTATGCCGTCTATCTCGCGAACAAGGCCGCCAAAACCGCTTCGTCGCAATCGAAAGCGCTCTCGAAGTGACCGACGGTCCGCATCCTCCTCTCGTACCCGTCGCAGAATTCGGTAACGGTCGAAGGATATTCGAAAGCCCCGAGGTTCGGCAATTCCGCCATCTCCGGCACGCTCGCCAAGAACGTAGGATTGAAGATCGAAGCCGCCGCAGGCGGAAACCTCAACCTCGTCCTTTCCGAAAAGAAGATCGGTACGCTCGTAAAGAAAAAGACGGTGAAACTCGGAAAGTCGGCCTTCTTCGAATCCGACGTGCTCCGCGTCAAAAGTTGGGATCGCAAGCCTTCATGGGACAAATCGGGTACTATGAACGACAATCTGTTCCGCGGAAAGATCGAAGTGCTGAACGAAGGCGGAAAGATCGTCCTCGTGAACGAACTCCCCCTCGAAGACTACCTCAAGGGATTGGCGGAAATCAGCAACGGCGACCCGGTGGAAAAGGTAAAAACCATCGTCGTCGCGGCACGCAGTTACGCGTACTTCTATTCGAAGAAGGAAAACCGCAAGTTCCCGGGCAAGCCCTACGATGGTTCCGACGATCCGGAAGTTTTCCAGAAATACCTCGGGTACGGGTACGAACTCCGTTCGCCGAACGTCTCGAAATACGTCGACGAAACCAACGGCGAAGCCATCACGTATTCCGGCGCGGTCATCAAGCCCTGGTACTTCTCGGAGTCCGACGGACGCGTGCGTTCGTATAAGGAATACTGCCAGGCCCGCGTAGATAACGGTACCCTCGCCAAAAACACGAAGTGCGAAGACGTCCCCTACCTCATGGGCGGCGTGGATCCGGGAGGGGTCGGCCATACGCTCAAGGGCCACGGCGTGGGAATCTCCGGAATCGGGGCAACCTACTTCGCTACCAACATGGAGTGGAAATACCCGCAAATCATTTCGTACTACCTCGACGGGACGGTCGTGAAGAAGGCATACTAAGGAAAAAAGCCCGCATGAAGCGGGCTTTTTGTTTGCGGAAAAACGGTTTAACCGCCAGCTCCAGGATAGTCGCAGCGAGGACGGAAGCACGGGATCGGCGATTTGCAGTGGGGATCCCGGCAACATACCGTTTCCGCCTCGATCGGCTCCGACGTTCCACTTTCCGACCCTTGGGCCTGCGGAACCTCATCGTCCACCCTCCTTGATTCTCCCACTATCGTAACCATCGCGTTTCTCTCCTTTTTACAAAGCGACGTTAGGAATATACGAAATCCGAAAAGAACGTCAATGCCTGGTTCCGTCGGACTCGGCTGAGCGGATTACCGAAACGGGGTTCCAGCGCTTTACAAACGCCGCGAAACCGCTAATCTCGAAGAAACCCGGCGGTCTCCGCCGTATCCCCAACCACACGCCCAATGCGCTGCCCGAAGTGTAAGAACCTCGACACCAAAGTCATCGACTCCCGCATCGCGGAAGACGGAAAATCCATCCGACGACGCCGCGAATGCGAAAAATGCGAATCCCGTTTCACGACGTTCGAACGCATGGAATTCGTGAACTTCCTCGTCACCAAAAGCACGGGCGAAGACGAGCTTTACGACCGCTCCAAGGTCGAACGCAGCGTTCAGAAAGCCGTTTATAAGCGCAACGTCGACCATGCGGCGATCGAGTCCATGCTCAACGATCTCGAAAACGAATGGGCGGCCAACAAGAAGGGCATCACCTCGAAGCGCATCGGAAAGGACATCCTCCGCAAGCTCAAGGATATCGACCAGGTCGCCTACGTGCGCTTCGCGTCGATCTACCACAACTTCGAAGACGTGAAGCAGTTCGCCGAGTTCATCAAGAGCGAATTCGAATAATGATCACCCTCGTCGACCTTTCCCGTTCCCCTAAACTCTCGGCCTACGTCAGTCGGGAGTTTTTCGACCGGGCGGCGGCGACGCTCGAAAAGAAAGGCCGGGTCCTCGTGTATTTCAACCGCCGGTGAGCCTACCGGGCTTTCGTGTGTCAAGACTGTTCGTACGCGTTCGGCTGCCCCCGTTGCGACCTCGCCCTCGCGCTCCACGTATCGCCCGAAAAACGCCTTCTCTGCCACCATTGCGGCCATAGCGAAAACGTTCCTTCGAACTGTCCGAAATGCGGAGGGGTCCATCTGAAGGGTTCCGGAATCGGCATCCAGGCGTTCGAAGAAGAAATCCGCAAAGCGTTTCCCGATACCGAAGTAGCGCGTCTCGACTCCGATGCGGTAAAGACCAAATCCGAGGGCGCCACGGTTTCGGAGGCGGGCATCGTCCTTTCGACGAGCCTGTACCATAAGAACGACCCGGGACATTTCGAACTGGTCGTTTTTCCGTGTCTCGAATCGGAACTCGTAGCGAGCGAATACGACATCGAAGAAAAGGTGTACGCCCACGTGCGCTACGCCGCGAAGAACGCGGACGAAGCGATCGTACAGACCTATTCGCCGAGTTCCCCTCTCGCGAATTCGCTCATGGAAGGAAATTACCGGGAATTCCTCACGCGGACGCTCGCCGAGCGCAAGCGCTTCGGGTATCCGCCCTATTCGGAAATCGCCTACGTGACGGTAGCGGAACGTACCCGCGAAAAGGCCGAAGAAGCCGTAGCCCGATTGAAAAACAAACTCTCCATCGCCGAATCCGAAGGAAAGTTCGGCGTCGCCGTATTGTCGGATCCGTCCCTTCTGACGAAGCGCGCGGACGAATGGATCGGAAAAATCGTCGTAAAAGGCCCGCGCGCGGCGGACCTTTTGGAATCGCTTCGGGTGGAAATCGTCCGCAACCGCACGGTCCGTCTGGAATGGAGGTAGCGAACGCCTACTCCGTCGAAATCCGCTTGCGGTACTTGATACTGGCGACCGCTCCGGCAAGGAGCATGGTACCGAAGACGACGAAGAATCCGGAAAAGCCGAAGATGGCAAGAAGAAGGCCTCCAAGAAGAAGTCCGACGACGTTCGCAAGGTTCTGGATGATCTTCATCGGCGAGGCCGAAGCGTTGGAATCGATTTCGGTGAGGTTGAATTTCTTGGCGTAGAATCCGTTGTACACGTCGAGAAACACGCCCTGCGAAATGCCCATGCCCGCCGCGTAACCCAGGCTGTTGAGAAGCCCGAGTCCGAGAAACATCCAGACCGAGTCCGAAACCGACATCATGACGAGCGAAACGCCGGACGCGACGATACCTACCGAAACGATCGGAAGGATGCCGACGCGCTTGGATAGGCCGATGAAGAAATCCTGCGCGACGAACGCCGGAATCGCGATGATGCCCAAAAGGACGTACGCCATCTGCGGACTCGAAATCTTCGCGAGGTATTCGATGAGGAACGAGCTCGCGAACGTATCCCAGA
>JASDUA010000107.1:9795-14344 GCA_041891375.1 Patescibacteria group bacterium | reverse complement strand
GATGTAGGATATGCGGTACTTCTTCACCCAGAACCCGAGGAACCCGGATTCGAGTTCCTCTCGGATTTTGGCGATGTTTTCGGGGATTGCTGGTTTCATGGATTGGTCGGTTCTGGATTATTTCCTCTTCGGTTCGGCCGTCTTCGCGTCGAAATTCGAAACGTCGGTAATGACGACGTCCGCGTCGGCGGAAGGTCCGGAAACGATTTCCGCCATACCCCCGGAGAGGCGTCCGATTTTGACCGGAACGGAAGCGAAGGTGCCGCCCGAGAAGACGGTCATTTCGCCGGACTGTTCGGAAAGGATCTTGACCATGTCGACGGGAACGACCGGGTACGGGTTGGGGAGCGAGATCTTTACGGTCGCGGCTCCGCCGAGAAGGTCCGGAGAATCCGAAAGGACGATGCGGATGGAATAGAGGAGGGCCGAGTTGGCGACCTTCGAAGCTCCGACGACGGTTCCGGTGTAGGATTTGCCTTCCGCGGAGACTTCCACGGTAGCGCCCTGCTTCAAGAGGGACGCGGTATCGGCGTCGACGTCGATGAGCACTTCCGGATTGCGGCTGGAGATTTCCACGACGGAAGTTCCGGCGGAAACGTCCTGCCCGACCTGGGCGATGACCTTCACGACGGTGGCGTCGATCGGGGAAACGATCTGGAGTTTGGAGAGTTCGGTATTGGCCTGCTTGAGCTGGAGTTCGGCATCGGAACGGCTCACTTCGAGCTTGCGGAGCGTGGTTTCGCGGTTTTTCGTAGCGTTGTCGAGATTCAGTTCCGCAGTGCGGACGGCGAGTGCGGCGGTTTCGATTCCGGCGTTTATGGCGATCTTCGCGCGCTCGAATCCGATCTTCGCGTCGTATTCGCCGGTGGCGAGGTTCTTCTTTTGGATTTCGATTCCGGCAAGGGCGGACGCTTCGTTATTCTGGTAGTTCGAAAGGAACGAGGTCGCGGAGTTCTTGAACGAGACGAACGCGTTTTCAAGACCCGAGAGCGAAGCCTTGTACCCGTTATAGGTAGCGATTTGCGCGTCGATGGACGACTGGGTGAGCGTCGTGGCCGGGATGGAATTTTCCAAAAGGCGGACGTCGGCGTCGAGAAGCCCGCGGACGATCGCGTACTGGCCGGAGAGGTCGGAGAGCTTCGAAACGACGTTCTCGGACGTGACGGTTTCGTCCATTTTCGAATCGAGGAAGCGCGAAACTTCGTACGCCTTCGCGTACGCGGCCTGCGCGCGGGGAAGGATGGAAGCGTCGCGGGCGCCGAGGTACGCCTCGAAGGAATCGTTGTACGCGCGGTTCTGTTCGGTGATGCCGAGGAGCTTGTCGGAATCGAACATCGCGCTCGAGACGAGCTTCTTGAGGTCACTGAGCATGACGCGGTAGCTCGGACCGAAGTTCTCGATGGTCTTCGCGTTGGAAGCCTTGAGGTTCTCATAGTCGAGCTGCGCCTTCGCGAGCGAAGCTTGGGCATCCGATCCCGTTGCGGAAACGGAGGCCTTTTCGGTATCGCGGCGGGCTTTTTCGAGCTGTTTTTCAGAGTCCGCTACGGTCTTTTCGTAGTCGATTTTCGCGCGGTCGAGGGCGATTTCCGCATCGGAAACGGCCTTGTCCAAAGAAATCTTGGTCGAGTCGAAATTGGCGTCCACGGTATCGATTCCGTTGGCGGCCTGTTCGTGCCTGATGCCGTAGTTCGCTACGGTATCGGAAAGACGGGCGATGACCTGCCCCTTCTTGACGCTCGCGCCTTCTTTGACGAACACGGATTCGATGCGGCCGACGCCTTGGGAAGAAACGGTCACGGCGGAAGAGCCGACCACGCGGCCGATCTTTTCGACGACGGCGGTCTTCGGGAATTCGGAGAACTTCTTGGTTTCATAGAGGAAATCGGTCTTCTTAGGTGCCGTCGTAGCGGTATCGGCCGCCTTTCCGCAAGAGGAAAGGACGAGCGCGAGCGCGAGGACGGACGCGAGGGATTTGGTTGCGTTCATACGGGTACGGTTGTGGATAACGGTTATGGGGATTCGGGTTCGCCTCATCGGGAAGCCATTTCCCGGTTCATGAATTCCATGAAGGCCGGAAGGTCGTCAGCCTTGATCATGCCGATGGCTTTTCCGTGTTTGGTCATAACGAAAAGGGTGTCGCCCGGCACGATGCCGAGTTCGTCACGTACGTCTTTGGGGATGACCACCTGCCCCTTGGTGCCGACGACGACGCTGCCGTTCATTTTCATGTCGCAGCCGTGCGGCGCGTGCTGTTCGCTCATATTTCCTTAAGAGTTAATGAAAGTATGAAAAGTATACCTAATTAGAATTAGGATTCAAAGTTTCCTACAAAAGTCCGACGACCGGCTTCCCGCCTTGCTTTCGACGGCATCGGCATATACTTGGGACGATTTTTCCAAAGCCCATGAACCACGTCGTCCCCCTCCTCTCCTACCTGATCGTCTCGTTTCTCCTGACGTTCGTCCTCATTCCGCCCTATCTCCGGTTCCTCTGGAAATACAAACTCGGAAAATCCATCCGCGAAGAGGCCCTCGTAGGAAAGGCGACGGAATTCGCGAAGCTCCACAAGAACAAAGCCGGAACGCCCACCATGGGAGGCGGCGTCATCCTTCTCGCCATCGCGATCCTCGTGGTCGCCTCGGTAGTGCTCCGCGAATTCGCGCCGCTTTGGAAAGAATTCCTGAACGTCGACATCCGATTCTCGCTTTGGGAACGCAAAGAAACCTACCTCGCCCTCTTCACCTTGGCGTCCGTTGGGGCGATCGGAATCGTCGACGACTATCTCAACGTCCGCGGCATCGGCCGTACCAAGGGGCTCTCGGGCCGCGTAAAAATGGCCCTGCTGCTCCTCTTCGGAGCCATCGGGGCGTACTGGTTCCACTTCAAACTCTGACGCACCGGGCTGGACATTCCGTTCTTCGGAGTGGTATCCATCGGCTACCTCTACCTCCCCTTCTTCGTCTTCGTCATCGTCGCGATGGCGAACTCGGTCAACGTGACCGACGGGCTCGACGGGCTCGCAGGAGGTTTGCTCCTCATGAACTACGCGGTATACGCGTTCATCTGTTACGATAAGGGGCTTTTCATCCTCTCGGCGCTCTGCCTCCTCATCGTGGGCGGAATCATCGCCTTCCTCTGGTTCAACATCAAGCCCGCGAAATTCTATATGGGCGACGTGTGATCGCTCGCGCTCGGGGCGAACCTCGCCATCATGGCGCTCATGACGGATACCCTTCTGACCCTCGCCATCATCTCGGGAGTCTACGTTCTCGAAATCGTCTCCGTCATCATCCAAATCACTTCCAAGAAGCTCCGCAACGGCAAAAAGGTCTTCCGCATCGCGCCGTTCCACCACCACTTGGAGGCGCTCGGATGGGCCGAAGAAACCGTCGTCATGCGTTTTTGGCTCATCGGAATGGTCCTTTCGGCCATCGGACTCATCGTCGCACTCGCGGGAAAATAAACCGCAATCGAAACCGCTCCGAAAATGGGGCGGTTTTTTTGCTCGAGAAAAAAATACGTGGTACGATTGCCGGGTAAAGCCAAATATACCCTCTTCCGAACCGCATGGAATCCAGCGCAAACAAATACGAAGTCCAAACGGGAACCGACCGCCTCAAGAACATTAACGAAGACAAGACCGTCAAGCTCGAGGAACTCCGCGCACTCAACGCGACGAATCTCGAAGGAATGAAGAATTTCGTGAAAGCGAACCGCAAAGAACCGCCGAAGGCGCCCGATGCGAACGCGAGCCACGAAGCCGCGCAGCAGTACCAGCTCGACCTCGGCGCGTACAATGAACTCAAGGGCGTTCTCGACGGTTTCGACGCGCAGATTTCGGCTCTCAAAACGAACTACGAAGGTTCGAAGGAACAGTTGAAGGGCGCGACGCAGGAAGAACTCGCGAAACTCGAAGCCACCCTCGGCATCGAAAAGAAGGCCGACGTCCCGGCAGTCGCCCCGGCACCGGCAGCGAAGGAAGAAAAGAAGGAGGAAACCAAGGCTCCGGCATCCGAAGCCAAGGCGCCTGCCGCGACCGAAACCAAAGAAGCTCCGAAGACTGCCGAATACGTCGTAAAGAAGGGCGATACCCTTAGCAAGATCGCGAAGGAACACGGTATCGCTTGGCAGGAACTTAAGAAGGAAAACGGCATCGCCGACGAAAAGAAGCTCCAGGTAGGACAAAAGCTTAAGGTACCGGCGAAGGCCGAAGCCAAGGGCGCTACCGATGCGGAAGCCGCGAAGGCGGCCGAAAAGCCGGTAACCGGAAAGGAAGGCAAGCCGGCAGACGGAAAAGCGGAGACCGGAAAGAAGGCCGACGGAAAGCCTGAAACCGCGAAGGCCGAAGCCAAGGCGGAGGAAGCTCCGAAAACAGCAGCGAAGCCCGGAGACGCTCCGACCGTAGCACCGACCGCGACCGTAGTCGAACAGGCGAAGGCCGCACCGAAAGTCGAGCCGACCAAGGTCGCGTATGCCGATACCCAGGCTCCGATCGGAGGCGCTGGTGATGGCGCTGCCGGAGGAACGAAAAAAACCGGAAAGTACTCCA
>JASDUA010000107.1:0-9785 GCA_041891375.1 Patescibacteria group bacterium | reverse complement strand
TCCACCCGAAACCCGCCCCTACCCCGGGCGGTTTTTTGACGACTTTCGAAAAATATGGGAAAATGAGAAAGTATATCCCGAATACCGGAATCATGACCACCGAAAAGACTCCCGAAGTTGCCGCCCCCCTACCCGGGTCGGAAGGACTCAAGCCGTTCGCTTGGAACGGAACCAACAAGTTCGATCTCCAGACGGCGAACGACCTTTTCGAAGAACTCGCGAAAGATCCCAAGAATCCGCAGGTTCTCGGAAAGATCAACGCCCTCAAGCTCGACGTCATGAAGCGCGCCGCCGAAGCGGAAATCGCCAAGCTCACCCCGGTCCGCAACCGCTCGCAAATCGAAGCGGAAATGAAGGAACGCAACGTGTCGAAAAACCAGGCGAACGACGAACTCGCCTACGTTTTGGTAACCTACCTCCAGAACGTCGAAAAACTCGCGAAGGAACGCGAGGCGGCAAAGGCCGCGGTTATCGTGGAAGCGGGCAAGGCTACCGCGAAACTCAAGGCGGAAGTGGGAACCCCCGCACCGAAATCGGAAACCGTGGTAGTGGAAAAGCCTGCTGCGAAACTCAAGGCGGAAACGAAAACTCCGGAAAAGGAAGCCTCGGCAGAAGAACTCAAATCCGCGAAATTCATCAAGGAACACCGCGCGGAAATCGACGCGCTCGTCGCGAAGATGCCGGAAGGAAACGCCAAGTCGACCTTCCCGGGACTCCTCGACAAGCCGACGAAAGAAAACGTGACCGTACTCCAGACCGAAATCGGCCTCAAGGCGGGAGCGAAAGGCGGAGCGGACGGACAATTCGGAGCCATCACCCTCGGCGCACTGAAAAAATACGTAGAAGCCGGCGGCAAGAAACCGGTCGAAGCGACCAAGAAACCGGAAGGAAAAACCGCGACGAAGCCGGCCGAGGCCGGTAAGAAGCCTTCCGCTACTGAAAAACCGAAATCCAAGAAAGAAAAGGAAGAAGAGGAAAAGAAGGCCGAAGAGGCGAAGAAAAAGGAAGAAGAAGAGGCGGCGAAAAAGAAGGCCGAAGCCGAGGCGGCAGAAAAGGCCGCGAAGGAAAAAGAACTCGAGGCCCTTCAGAAAAAAACCCTCGCGAACCTCAAGCAGCAAGATAACGGGGGCTACGTGGTAAATACCAAGTTCCTCAAAGACGGATTCGCTGGTGCGGCATTCTTCAAGTTCGACGCCAAGAACGGCGAATGGCTGTGGAATTCGTTCAACAATCCGGACGAGATGAAATCGAGCAAGTGGCACAAAGTGTCCGGCCTCGAGCAGTCCACCGCGGACGGAATCACCAAGCTCTCCGGATTCGGTTTCAACGAAAGTACCCAAGAAACCGTCAACGCCATCCTCGCGGCCCAGAAGCGCTCGAGGGAACTCGGAATTCCGCTCAAGGATCCGAACGCCCCGTCCCCAATCGCACAAAACATCCCCCGATAGTTTTTCCATTCGGAAGAACTTCCAAACATCACCGATTCGACCGGTTCCCGACCATCGGGAACCGGTTTTTCAAAACCGTTCTTGCGTTTTTGAAATTTCGGCATAATTTCCGCGTCCATTTTTCTTTTATCCGCACATGAAAGACACCCCTCCTTGATGATGGAAACTCGGCTGGACCCTCGCCGAAGCGACCCCGAAACCGAAACCTCTCATGGCTCCCGGAAGTCTTTCCGGGAGCCTGAAAGAAAAAACCGCCTCGAAAGCGGCGGCGATACTTCCTCCGGATAAGAAACGGGGGTGCGAAACGGAAAAATTCCCGAAACCCAAAGGGTTTTGGCCAACGAAAAAAGGCGGCTGGTAGCCGCCTTTTTCATACCCGAATTACTCCGCCAAGGCGTAAAGTTCGGCAAGACCGATATCGCTCACGCCGAGCGAACGGGCCTTTTCAAGTTTCGATCCGGCATCGGTGCCTACGACGAGGTAGTCGAGCTTTCCGGATACCGACGAGCGGACTTCCCCGCCGTGGGATTCGACGAACGCGTGGATCTCGTCGCGGGAAACCCCTTCGAAACTTCCGGTGACGCAGAACGACTTGCCCGTGAACTTCCCTTCTTTTTTCGCTTCCGGAACGGTGGGAGCCAATTCTTTGAAAAGTTCGGAAAGCGAATCGCGGTTTTCCTCGAAGTACGAAACCACGCTCTCCGCGGTGCTCGGGCCGACGTCGTCGACGTTCTGCAGTTCTTCGGAAGTGAGTTCCGCGAAAATGGCGAGCAGGTCTTCGCCCCGCACGCGGGATTCTCCGAAAGCGGGAGTTTTCGAGGTTTCCGGTTCGGGAGCAGAAACTTCCGCCGGAGCCTCGAAAAGCGAAAACTGCGAAGGCGAAGGTTCGGTTTCAACGACTTCCGGCTCTTCGTCGGACACCCGGAGTTCCTCGGGAATTTTTCCCGCGACGTACTGCGCGAGGGTCTTTGCCGTCTTGCGGCCGACTTCGGGGATTCAAAGTCCCACCAGGAGATTTGCCAAATCCATGGAGCGGCTTTTGCCGATTTCGCGGATGAGATTATCGGTCTTCTTCGTTTCGAACCCTTCGAGTTCCAAGATTTCTTCGCGGCGGAACGGGAGGCGGTAGATCGAAGCGAAATCGCTCACGAGCCCCTTTTCGAGGAAGAGCGAAATCCCCTTCTCCCCTATTCCGTCGATGTTGGCGGCATGCTTGCTGACGAACGTCTTGAGGGAGCCGGAGGTCTGCGCCGGGCATTCGAGCCGGTTCGGGCAATACACGGCGACCTTGCCTTCGTCTTTCATGAGCGTGGCGCCGCAGCTCGGGCAAACCTTGGGGACTTCCACGATTTTCTCGCTTCCGTCGCGAGTGTCGACGATGCTGGAAACGACTTCCGGAATGACTTCGCCGGCACGGATGATGAAGACGTGGTCGCCGATGCGGACGTCCTTGGCGGCGAGTTCCTCGTAATTGTGCAAGGTCGCGCGTCGGACGGTGACGCCGGTGACGTTCACCGGTTCGAGATGGGCGACGGGGGTGACCGCACCGGAACGCCCTACGGAATGTTCGACGTCCAGAACTTTGGTGCGGACGTGGACCTGGGGAAATTTGTACGCGATGGCGTAGCGCGGATGGTGCTCGGTCGTACCGAGTTCGCGCCAAAGGTCGAGACGGTCGAGCTTCACGACCAATCCGTCGATGTCGAACGGGAAAGACGGGCGTTCGTCGGTCAGCTTGGCGATTTCCGAAAGGAGCGAATCCAAATCCGATGCGAAATGGAGGTACGGCGTGATTTCGAATCCCCATTCGTGGAGCTTCGCGACGTACTCGCGGTACGTGTCTACTGCGAAATCCGCTCCGGATTCTTCGAAAACCGGCGACGAATAGGCGAAGAACTGGAGCCCGCGTTCGGCAGTGATTTTATAGTCGAGCTGACGGAGACTTCCGGATGCGGCGTTGCGGGGATTCGCGAAAAGCTTTTCTCCGGTAAGGAGGCGCTCTTCGTTGGTGCGGCGGAAAGCTTCGTGCGGGAGGATGATTTCGCCGCGGATTTCAAGAAAGCCCTTGTACGCGATGGTCTTGGGAACGTTCTTCACGGTCATGACGTTCACGGTGACGTCTTCGCCTTCGCGGCCGTTTCCGCGGGTGAGCGCCCGGACGAGTTTTCCGCCTTCGTAGGTGAGCGAAGCGCCGAGCCCGTCGAACTTGAGTTCGATATCGTAAGCAAGCGGTTCTTCGGTCTTCAAAATGTTACGGATGCGCTTTTCGAAATCCGACAGATCCTCGGCATTATAGGTGTTGTCGAGGGAGATCATAGGATACCGGTGCTCGCCCTTTTCGAACTGGCGGGAAAGCAACACGTCGATGCGGTTGGTCGGCGAAGAAGGATCGAAATCCGAGAATTTCTCTTCGAGCGACTGGAGCAATTTGAAAAGCGCGTCGTATTCGGCATCGGAAACGACCGGATCGGATTCGACGTAGTAGCGGCGGTTGTGTTCGCGCAGGAGGTCGCGGACTTCGGCGATGTCGGACTGGACCAAACGGTCGCGGTTCGCGAGGATTTCGAGCGTGCGGGAAAGGAGGAATCCGGAATCTTGGACGGACATTCGGAGCGTTTCTGGAAATATTTCTGGAATGGCCGGATATTACCCGGGAAAAGGCGGGAGGCAAGGTCTCGACAAACCCTTCCCGTTCGCTATACTCGGCGCCGAACGTAATTTCCCGCACCGACCAATGGCCAGACTGAGGAAGGCCGCTTCCGCCATCATACCGTTTTTCATTCTCGCTTCGTCGTCCGCAGCCTCTGCGCCCTCTTTTGCCGAGAACGCGGAAATCGGAAGCGGAACTTCCGTTGTCGCCGCTCCGGCGAAAAACGCCGGATTCGCGGCTTCTTCGGCAACCCTCGACGCCGCCCAGCGCCTCTCGAAATCCGCCGACGCGCTCGCGAAAAAGCGTCTCGCGGCGTATGTGCTCTCCCGGTACGGAAACGCTCCCAAATCGACCCGCGACCGTTTCGCGGCGAATTTCGCGACCGTTTCGGCGACCGATCCTTCGGCGGAAATCCATCCCTTCTACCTGGTCGCGCTCGAAAAGACCATCGTGGCGAACCCCGTATTCAAAGAAGACGGCGCGGTTTTCGGAGCGTACGCGCACGTACTGCTCAGCCTTCGCGATTCCGGTTCGAACGTGACGGACATGGCCGCCAACCGAAAAAAAGAACTCGAAACCGCGCTCCGCGACGCGACGCTCGGAAAAACCGGAACGATTTCATCCAAAGCGAAAGCCGAAGCGCTTAAAACTTTCCGAACGCTCTCGTACGACCCCTGGTCGTCCGCGGACCTTTCAAAAATGCGTCAGGCGATCGAAGACAAGGGCATCTGACCGGATACCGCGTATTTCAAAGCCTACGCGTATGCCCGCGCGAACCTCGTGAACGGATCGGGAAATCTCTCGCTCCTTCGCGAAATCCCCCATGCCAAGCAAGAATGGAGCCTCTCGTGCGAAGCGAACTCGATGCGCGACCTCGTAAACTACTACCGCCTCGGCAACGGCGAAAAGGCGGCCGAAGAATCCTCGTTCGTCTTCCTCCTTCCGTCCGATCCGTCTCCTCCGAAATACGAAAACGGCATTCGCGTTTGGGCCGATCCCGCCAAGACGTTCGTCGGACGCATCGACGGTCGCCAGAGTGCCAATCCGCAAAAACTCACCGGCTACGGAATCCATGCCGACGGCATCCTCCCGTACGTGAAACGCGAACTCAGGCAGTACGGATTGAACGTCGAGAAGAAGTCTTTCGATTCCGATTCCATCCGCGATTCCCTCGCCGCGGGAAATCCCGTACTGTTCTGGTACGTGATGGGCGCCGATCCCTCTCGGGGGCTCTCCCGTCTCAATTGGAAAACCCCCGAAGGGAAAGCCGTGAACGGATTCGTAGGCGAACACGTGGGCGTCATCGTGGGTGCCAAAATCGCCAACGACGGGACCATCAGCGAACTTTCGTACTACGAAGGAAGGTCCGGCACGCTCCAGAAGGACGATTTCGAATCCCTTTCCCGAAAGGCGAAGTGGTTCGACGAGGCGATTTACGTATCGTCCGCGGAAATCGAAAAAACGTCCGAAACCAAGACGAACAAAACGAAAAAGAAGAACCTCAAAGCGGCGAAGCAGGGAGTGAAACTCGACTAAAAAAACGGCTCCGAGCGAGCCGTTTTTCATATCGCGGAATGGGCGGAACTACTCCCCGAGCATCCGCAAAAGCGCGAACGCCATCACCGGACCGGCGGTCTCGGTTCTGAGAATCCGTTCCCCGGCTTTTACGGGAACCGCCCCTCCGGACAGGGCCTTTTCGGTTTCCGCGGGCGAAAACCCACCTTCCGGACCGACGAAGAGCGCTAAGCGGCAAGGCTCTTTCGGGAGCGACGACACGAATTCCGAAAGCGATTTCGTAGAATCGGAGTCGGTATGGAGAAACATCGAAACCGCGCCATCCGGAAACTTCGGGAAGGACCTTTCGAATTTCAACGTCGGCATGCGGAAGCCGTAGCACTGCTCGACGGCTTCGCGGGCGATGGATTCGAAACGTTCGATCTTCCCTTCGGTGATGACGAGTTTTTGCGAACGCTCGGACGGAAAGAAGACGAAATCCGAAATCCCCACTTCGACCCCTTTCTGAATGGCGTATTCGAGCTTTTCGTACTTGTTCGGCAACGCCTGGAAGAGCGCGATCTTCGTTTTCGGTTCGCCGGAGGCTTCGATTTCGCGGACGCGGACGAACGAAAGGCGCTTCTTTTCGATGGACGAAATTTCGTACTCCCCTCCCCCGGATTCCGAAAAAAGCACCACGCGGTCGCCCGGTTTGCTCCGGAGCACGCGGGTAAGTTGGTGGACGAGGGCCTCGTCGTCGGTCGTGAAGGTCGGACCGGGAACGTGGGGAAACAGGAAACGCTGCATGGGAGTGGTTTGGATTTTGGAAGAACCCTTCAGGAACCGGCACACTATACGCAAGGCCGGGGCGCTTCCAAATTTCCGCTCGATTCGCTTTTTCGTACGAGCGCCCTATCATGGAGGCATGAAACGCCGCAAAATTCAAGGAACCTACCTCCAGAGCGACCCGAGATTCGGGTTCGTCGAAACCGCGGGAGGCGAAAAATTCTTCATCGGATACCGGTCGCGCAATTCGGCGCTCGACGGGGATTTCGTGGAAGCCATTTCGGAAACCGAAGCCGACGACGGGAAAACCGCTGAAGCGAAGGTCGTAAAAATCCTGCGCCGGACCACGAAAACGTTGTTCGGAACCTATCGCAAAAAACCCGGGAAGACCTACGCGTTCGTCTTTTTCACCGTTCCGGAACGCGAAACCGTCTACGTGGCCGACCGCGATTCGATGGACGCGAAAGACGGCGAAACCGTCTGCGTCACGGTATCGGGATTCGGAACCGAAATGACCGGAAAGGTCACGGAACGCCTCGGAATGGCCGACGATTTCAACACCGAGCGCGAAGTGCTCGTCAGAAAAAGCGGCATTCCGCTCAGATTCGACGAACGCGTCCTCGCGGAAGCCGAAAGGCTCACCGAAAAGGACGACACCGCGAAAAAACGCGAGGACCTCACGAAAGAAACGATCATCACCATCGACGGCGCCGATTCCAAAGACTTGGACGACGCGATTTCGGTAAAGAAGCTCGACGGAGGAAAATACGAACTCTGAGTCCATATCGCCGACGTGGCCGAATACGTGCGCGAAAATTCGGAACTCGACCACGAAGCGCTGAAACGCTGAACGAGCTGCTACCTTTCCGACCGCGTAAACCCCATGCTACCCGAAAAGCTTTCCAATGGCCTCTGTTCGCTCCATCCGGGCGGGAAAAAACTCACGCTCTCGATCTTCATCCGCATCGGCGGAAACGGCGAAGTTCTCGACACCCGCATTGCGGAAACGGTCATAGATTCCGCACGGAAATGCACCTACGACGAGGTCCAGTCGTGGAAAAACCGCGACGGCGAATACCCGGAACCCCGTGCCGACATCCTCCGGCTGGTCGACGACGCTTACGAACTCTGCGCCATCGTCGACAAGCGCCGCGACGAAGAAGGGCGCATCGACTTCGAAATCCCGGAAACCGAAATCGACATCGGACCCGACGGCGAACCCGTAGGCGTATCCATGCGCGAACGCAAGGCTTCTCACAAGCTCATCGAAACCTTCATGGTCCTCGCGAACGAAGAGGTTTCGAGATCTTTCCACAAAATGGGTCTCCCGTTCGTCTACCGCGTCCACGAACCGCCTTCCGAAGCCAACCGTGGCGATCTGCGCATCCTGTTCAAGAAATACGGCATCGATCTCGCGCCGGGGGAATTCTCGCCGAAAGACCTCCGCGACGCGTACCGCGCCCTCAAGTCGAAGCCCGACGTCCCGCCCATCGAAAAGAGCCTCCTCTCGAGGCTTTCGAAAGCGTGCTACAGCGAAAAGCCGCTCGGACATTTCGGTCTCGCGCTGAAGTTCTACTCGCACTTCACCTCCCCTATCCGCCGCTATCCCGACCTCCAAATCCACCGGATCATCAAGGAAAAGCTCCGCGGCGAATTCGACAAGGAACGCGCCCTCCACTACGCGGAAATCCTCCCGGTGCGCACGAAGCGCAATTCCGATAGCGAACGCCGAGCGGAAGCGCTCGAACGCGAAGTCGAAGCTCTCGAAGCCGCCCGCTTCATGGAAAAGGAAGTCGGAAAGGAATTCGACGCGGTGGTCGTGGGCAATTCGCGTCTCGCGTACTACGTCCGCATCCAGAGCGGGATCGAAGGCGCCGTCTTCCTCTGAAAAACCGGACGCGAACCGGAATTCCCGGAATTCGGAACGAAGATCCGCGTGAAACTGACCTCGGTCGAACGTGCCTATGGCCGCATCGACTTCCAGCCGGTGAAAGAAAAACGGACTCCGGCAATCCAAGACAAAAGCAACCGTCCGAAAGGGTTCGGAAAGAAAAAACCGAAATTCCGGGGCCGGTAAGATTCCGCCGTGGAATCCGGAACAACATAAAATCCGCACGCCCGTTGCAGAGTGCGGATTTTATGTTGCGATAAAAAAACGGCAAGCGAACGCGGGCCGGATCTCCGGAGGTTCTTCTCTTGCCGCCAAAAACGGGGTTTGTATTTTTGTTTAGTAGTGGTACGACATGTTAAGAAAGGGGTTGGTAGAAGAAATACTCCGCCTTTTCGCCTCCGATTTTTACCTTCGGCTTATTAATTACAAAATACATTGCACACATTGTCAAACATTAATACGCGAAAGTCGTGATTTCCCCAGCCTTGTAGATAGAATCGATAGGTAACCACCCATCATGAACGGAAACTCTCCGATTAAAACTCCGGAGGCTCCTGTTTCGCCGACTCCGACGGGCGAAACAGGAAGCATTCTCGAAACCTCCCGCGAAAACCGGGGGACCGTTTCGCGTATTCCGGTGGATGCGGTTCGATGAAGGGTCATGACGAGCCTGACGGGAACGCCGGAAAACTACGGTGCCGGGCCGTCGGCCTCCGAGGCCGGAACCAGCGCATTCGATTCGGCGCTCTCGAAGCCGACCGTCGAAGAGACGGTCGCCGAAATTCGGAGGCTTTTTCCCGAAGTGGCCGACGAACGGGCCGCGCTTTCCGCGTTCATTAGCGAATACCGGGGGGCTTTCGCCATAGCCGGTCGGGGCTCTGCCGCGAAAACCTGGGAATTGCTGAGAAACTATCCCCCGTTCGAAACCGCCATCGTCGAGTACCTTAAAAAAATGGTGCCGGCGATCTTCAAGAACAAATACAGCCGCTCGCTCTACGAAGACATCGAATACGGCCTCTTCCTTCTCGGATCGGCACAGAACTTCGACATTCTCGAAGATATCCGGCACGGGGGCATGAGGGGCTTGTCGGGACTTTTCGCGAAATGCCATTCGGCCGTTTCGCGGGGGCTTTCCGTCGCCCATACCCTCCAATCCCATGACGACGCCCTCGCCGCCCAGGAAGGATGGGATTCGTTCGAACGTAAGATTTCCGCTTTCGAACAGCTCTGCGAAATCATCAACAAGATCGCGGCGATGCATTCGATCAGCACGCTCGACAAAGACCGGGCGCTTTCGCTCATCCGCATGATCGCGGCGCAAATCGAGGCGGTGGGCAACGAGCTCGACGACATCGGTTTCGATCCGTTCGCTCGGGAAAAACTCCGCTTCATCGAAGGCAAACTCCTCGGAAACTACTCGCACCTCGAATTTTTCGACGGCAGGACCGCCGACGAAATCCTGAAATAAGCCGACAAAATCTGCGAATCCATCGAACGCTGATTCGCCCTCCAGAAG
>JASDUA010000106.1:9978-14459 GCA_041891375.1 Patescibacteria group bacterium | reverse complement strand
GCCGTCGACGCCCTCCTCAAGTAATCGAAGCCCTACTGAAAACCCCTCCGGAATCCGGAGGGGTTTTCTTTTTCCAAATCCTGGCGACAAGCCTTCCGGAATGGAGCGGCATGCAAACTTCCTCGGACGGAATCGGTGGCCGTCGGCACTGGAAAACAATCCGCAGCGGGACGCGGCGAACGGACGGGCCTAGGCTCCTAGAGTCCTAAAGTCGCTACGGCCTCGCCCGTCCGACGCGCCCCCGAGGACGTTTTCGTGCGACGGTCCCGTTCCGGCACGAGGATCGTTTGCATCGTACCCGCTCCGTTCCGGAAGGCTTGTCCCTACTTCTTCCCGATGCAGATGAAATATTCTTCGAAACTGCGGTCGCGGCAGGCTTTGGGTTTCATACGCTGGAGCTTTGCGTAGCGCGATTTGATCGGTCAGACGAGTTCGTCGACGTCTTCTCCTACGAAGACCTTGAGGATGACGTTTCCGCCCTTGAGAAGGAAACGGTCGGCGATATCGAGGATGGCGAGGTTCAGCTCGATGGAGCGGTACTGGTCGACGCCGGTGAGCCCCGTGGTATTGGGGGCGATGTCGGAGGTGATGAGGTCGAACTGCTCGATGCCTACGGTTTCGAAACATGCCGCGATCTTGTCGTGCTCGAACACGCTCTCTTGGAACGTTTTGACGTTCGGATATCCGAGTGGGACGATCTTTTGGATGTCGACGCCAACGACGAAGCCCTCTTGTCCCACCTTTTTCGCGATGACCTGCAAAAAGCTGCCCGGAGCGCTCGCGAGATCGAGTACCTTCATGCCGGGTTTCAGCATGTGGTACGCCTCGTCGATTTCAAGCAGTTTGAAAGCGCTGCGGGCCCGGTATCCGAGACGCTTCGCTTCGTGGAAATACTTGTCCTGCACGACGTAGTTGTGGGTCTTCTTTTTCTTCGTTGACATCGGGAATCGTTCCATTAAAATCCAGCCTTCATAACCCACCGACCTTAGCGGATTCTCATGGAAAATCAAGCGGTACTCTTTTCCATAGCCAGGCTCTTCGACGAGGCGGGTTCGATTTTGCTTACCGCGGCCGACAATCTCGACGGCGATGCCCTCGGGTGCTTGCTCGCCCTCGAGGCATACGGGCGTTCGAAAGGCAAGACCGTGCACGCGGTCAATTCGCGCCCCGTCTGCCCGCTCTACGATTTTCTCGGCGTCAGCGACCGCATCCTGACCGAAATCCCCGACGAGAAATATGACCTCGTCATCATTTGCGATACCGGCGACATTTCCATGATCGGCCGGCTGTACGTGGAAAACCGCCAACTTTTCGATTCCACTCCGATACTCAATATCGACCACCACGGTTCGTGCTATGGCGACGTCTGCTGGATGGACCCGAGCTACTCCGCCGCTTGCGACATGGTCGCCGAATTTCTCGAATACCACGGGGGCATATCCGCCATTACGCCGGAAGTCGCGAACTTCCTCTTTTTGGGAATCCTCTACGATACCGGCTGCTACCGCAACACCAACACGATTCCGTCCACCTTCGAGCGCAGCGCCAAACTTCTCTCCCGCGGCGCCGATTACATGAAGCTCATCCGCAATCTGTACCAAAGTACGCCCGTAAGTTACGCCAAGATCTATGGCGCCGCCCTTTCGTCCATCTTCGAAGTCGGGGGAGGGAAAGGCATCGGAACGGTCGTCACCCTCGAGGATTTCGAGAAGAACGGCGTCAGCCCGTACGCGCTCGGCCACGAGTTCGTAAACGACTACGTCCGCTCGATCAAGGCCGACTTCGTATTCCTCATCAAGGAAGATCCCGAAGGAGGGGTGAGGATTTCGTTCCGTTCGAAGAAAGACGACGTGGACGTACGCATCATCGCCGCCGAATTTTCCGGCGGAGGGCATAAGATGGCGGCCGGAGGAGCCTCGTCTTTGCCTTTGTCGGAAATCGTTGCCAAGATCGACGAATTCGCTAGAAAATTGCCGTAACCGCACTTTCTCCTCCCCATGGTAAGAAACCTTTGTCCGATTCCGCCCGACGCGCCGACCGGCCTTACCAAGCACGATTCTTACCGGCGCATGCTCGGCCTTTCGCCGGTTTTGTCGATGCGCGTTTCGCAATTGCTCGTCGAAGGGCCCAAAGGCCGGGCTTCGCCGGAAGAAGTCGCGAAACTCAAATTGCCCGATAACAGCAACCTTCCGCCCGAGAGGTACGTGGAGCTTACGTGCGCCCACGTGCGCCAGATGCTCGTGAACCTCAAGGACGTGCTCGGGGCGGCTCCGGTCGTCTTCGTTCGTGACGAATGTTTTACCAACGACCTCCTCAGGACGAATCTCGTTTCCATTCTTGGCGGAGAAGAAGCGTACGCCGACCTCATCCGCGAAGTCCACATCGACTATTCCAATCCCCCTTCTGACGAAGTCCTCCGCGACTATTTCCCAGGGAAGCGCATCGTCATCATCGGCGGAAGCGAATCGGATACCGATACCATCCATCCGGACATGTATACGAACCATCTCGCCAAATGCGTGCGCGAGAGTTTTTCCGGTCCGGAATCTTCCGAATACTGCCACCGTTTCCTCGCGGTGTGTTTCGGGAGCCAATACGTCGCCAACAACATCGGCGCCGAGTGCGGAGACAGCCTCTGCGTTCCCGCTACCATGCGCGGGCCCGCGCAGTTCGGTCCTTCGCCTTGCCGCGTATCCAACCTGAAAAGCCAGCACGAAAAGGTGCAGACGTTCTTTTCCGGGCTTTCTTTCTGAGGCGAAGGAGGACGCGTCGCGCTCCAGTTCACCCGCACCGGATACGTCGAACCGAACTTCTTTTCTTCGAAAGGGGAGTCGCCGCTCATTCCCGTCGTCACCGACGAAGTGACCGGAGGTCTCGTCGGCTGGGCCGATCGCCGCAACCACCGCATTTTCGGCATGCAGGCGCATCCGGAAATCCCCGTAAACGTCAATGCGGACGTCGTGAAAATCGGGGTGAAATCGCATGTGAATAGGATTCTGAACGCTCTCCGTCCGTGATACGGCGAAGAAATCCTGACCCTCGAGGACCAGTTTTTTCCCGAAACCCCCATTGCCGATCCGGGGAAGGCGTTCTATTCGCAAGCGCTTTCGTCGCTCGCGGACGACTTGTTCTATTCCATCCGCTACGAAGCGTTCATGGATTTCGGTTTTCAGAACGACGGCGAAATCGATTTCGACCAGATGGTTTCGGGATACCAGGGGCACCTCTCCCTCCAGTCGTCGAGCATGTCGTCGGCCGAGACGATTTCCACTTCGCTCCGGCAGATCGACTACCTCCATTCCGTAGACAGCATCGGGAAGGTCGAACTCCTCTGCCATGCCGACTGGAAGGTCGGCCGCGGAACCGAATCGTACGGGGACGTTTGCGGAGTCGACATGGTAAAGCTCGTTTCCGCACAGAAGGCTTTCGCCGAGGGTTCGCTCGAGAGGACGGGATTCCTTTCCTTTAACGACTTCGGCGCCGGAAACGGAACGTTTCTCTCGGAAATGCGCGAGGCCTTCGAACCTTCGCGTACCGCCTTCTTTTACGGAGTGGGGGACCGGATCTATTTCGACCTGTACCAAGGCGTTACGAGAAAAAGCCACGGCATTCCGGAGCGGATACTCATGGCTTTCGTGCAGGAGGTCATCCGGCGGTATTTGGCCATTCCCCCCACGGTTGAACCCACTTTACGGGCGAAATTCCAAGAAATCTTCCGGGATTTCCGTATCGACGCGAGCGTACCAATCGATTTCTCATCGATGTTCTCCGCCGGAACGGTGATGTTCTCCGGAGAACAGAAAGTATGCCTCGAAGCTTCCGAGCAAGCATGGATAGTCGAGGATCCGCAAGGGAAAATCGCCGCGCTCGTGCGCGACCTCGCGGAAAATCCCTATTCGTATATCGAAGGCTCGTTCGATCGGATAGCGCTTGCCGATTTCCGGGATTACAGCCCGCCGGCGGGAATGATGCCCAAGGAGGACCTCCGCGTTTCCGTCCGCGGAACGTCGCACCTCGACGCGGGAGACCTTTCCGCGGTCTTGGACCGCTTCGCTACGAAAGAAGCCGCGCCGGGAGGGGTGTTCGTCGACAACGGCGTCCACCGTTCGTACACTTCGGTACCGCGATTGAGGGAATACGCCGAACTTCAGAAGCGGTATCCGGGCGACGTCAGGGTCACGATGGCGTACGATTTGCAAACCAATTACTTCTGCAGCGCCATCGTCGAGAAGGCGCCGTTCCATGACGCGGACTTCTTCCGGGAAATCCTTCTCCCCGAGCGGCTCGGGCCAAAGGGCGAAGTGATGCGCGCCATCATACCGGTGAGCGCGGAAGAGGCCGAATCGCATCCGTTTTTCCGCTTCGAACGGTTTTTCCGGGACTTTCTCGTATCGAATTTCCGATCTTACGAAATTTTCTGGTTTTTTAACGCGGATATAGTATCCTTTTTGGGTGACGCCGTACATTTGCTTGCCCAAGGG
>JASDUA010000106.1:0-9968 GCA_041891375.1 Patescibacteria group bacterium | reverse complement strand
TCCCCTGCGAGATGTGTATAAGAGACAGGGGGAAACCCAGGAAATCAGAACCCGTTTCGTAAAGCTGGTGGAAAAATTCTGCCTCGAACTGAACGAACTGGCGATGGGCGACATGTCGAGCGAACCCGACATCCTCTACGTACCCATTACCGACGACGATTTGTCCGCTTGGACGTCGAAAGAAGGGGATACGATGGAGGAGGTGCTGAAAACGCCCTATTTCCCGACCGACTGGTTCAATCCCGATGGCAAACGCCGATATTAAGACCTTCGACCCACGACCCGCTCTCGAAAAGATCGGTATCGACGGTTTTAAAATGATTCTCGACGCGATGCAGGAATGCGTTTGGGTCGGCGACGAAAACGAACGGACCATTTACGCCAATCCCAAATTCTGCCAACTTCTCGGGTACGCCCTTGAAGAAATCATCGGCGAAGAATCGTACATTTTCTGGGACGAAGAAAGCGCCCGTACGGTAAAAAAGAACAACGAACTCCGCAAACACGGCGACGCTTCGCAATACGAAGGCATCCTCAAATCCAAAACGGGGGAACTCGTCCCGGTCTTCCTTTCCGGAACGCCCATTCCGAGCGGCGGGACGGTAGGCATCATTACCGACCTCCGCGAAATCAACACCCTTAAGCGCGTCGAAGAGGAACTCACTAAGCTCAACAGCCTCAAAGACGACTTCATCGCGCTGGTCTCCCACGAACTCCGAACCCCCATGACCGCCATCAAGGGGTATTTGTCGATGGCGCTCGAAGGGGATTTCGGCGAACTTTCGACCCCGATCCGCAAGATCATCCAGGCTTCGTACGACAGCTCGCTCCGGCTCATCGACCTCATCAACGACATGCTCAGCCTGTCGAAGATCGAAAAGGGGCAGATGACCTTCAACAAGCGCGACGTCCGGGTTTCCGATCTCGTCGAAGAGGTGAAATCCGGAATGGAAATCGTCGCGAAGGAGAAGGCCGTCGAGTTCAAATTCTCCGCCGAACCCGAAACGATGGAATCGATGGTCAACGTCGACGTCGACCGAATGAAGCAGGTACTCTTCAACTTCCTGACGAACGCCTATAAGTTCACCCACGAAGGCGGCTCGGTATCGTTGCTCTTGAGAAAGGAACAGAATGGCGTACGATTCGCGGTAGCGGATACCGGAGTCGGCATCCCGCAGGAAAAAATCACGAAAATCTTCGACAAATTCTACCAAGTCCAGAATCAGATGCGCCATAGCGAAGAAGGCCTCGGCCTCGGCCTCGCGCTCTGCCATGGAATCGTCACTGCCCATAAATCGAAAATCGACGTCACTTCCGAGGTTGGAAAAGGTTCGGAATTCTCGTTCGTACTCGAAACGCTCAAGTCCTAATTTTCATACCCATGTCCGACGTAAAAAAGAAGATCCTCATCGTCGAAGACCAGAAGTCCCTCGCGGAAATGTATAAGACCCGCTTCGAATTCGGCGACTACGAGGTAAAACTCGCGTATGACGGGCTCGCTGCGGTGACCCTCGCTCCGGAATTCCTTCCTGACGCGATCCTTCTCGACGTCATGATGCCGACTATGGACGGTATCGAAACCCTCCAAGTCCTCCGAAGGAACGCGCCGTCGGTCCATACGAAGATCGTCGTATTCTCCAATCTCGACGACCCGAAAACGATTGCCAAATGCAAGGAGTTCGGCGCGGACGAGTACGTTCTGAAAGTTTCCGTCACTCCGGGTCAGATCTTCAATCTCATCGACGGTCTCGTGGACAAGTCCCGGGCCAACGCTGCTGGCGCCGCGGTGAAGGAACTTCCGCCGGAAGAAGCCGGACGCATCTGCCCGTGCTGCAACCGCCCGCTCTAGTTCGATTCTTTTTTAAAACCGAAAACCTCCCGACGTTCCGGGAGGTTTTTTTGGCCGTCCCGGTATGGAAAGGATGCCGACTAAGAAAGGGGAGTCCGCAAACGAAAGAAAACCCCCGGACGAGCCGGGGGTTTTCGAAGCGGTGACGGAAGTTCGAGACTTCCGGGAAACTACTTGAGTTCCATGGTAGCACCTGCTTCTTCGAGCTGCTTCTTGATCTTTTCAGCGTCAGCGCGTTCAACGTTTTCCTTGATCGCACCTCCGTTGTCAGCGAGAGCCTTAGCTTCGGCGAGTCCGAGGCCGGTGATTTCGCGGATAACCTTGATAACGGCGATCTTAGCGGAACCAGCGGAGGTCATCATAACGTTGACGGTGGTCTTTTCTTCGGCTTCAGCTGCACCGGCACCTGCGGCACCTGCTGCTGCAACCGGAGCTGCTGCGGAAACTCCGAACTTTTCTTCCATTGCGGAAACGAGGTCGGCGAGTTCGACGATGGTGAGACCTTCGACGAGTTCCATGATCTTCTGCGCGTTTGCGCTGAGGGTAACTTCAGACATGAGAAGTGAAAATAGTGGGTAAGTATGGTTTCTAGAATCGGGTTCTAGCGGAGAGGTCCGGTCGCCCGGCCCCCTCCCGTCATAATCCGATTATTCAGCGGCCGGAGCTTCCGGAGCTGCTTCTGCTGCCGGCGCTTCCGCAACCGGAGCTTCGACTGCTGCTGCCGGAGCGGCTTCAGCCTTGGGAGCGGCAGCGACTGCGAGGTCGCCGACCTTGGTAACCGACTTGGCGGTGATTTCGTTCTTGGCGCCGTCGAAGAAGCGAGCGAGGCCGGAGAGCGGGGACATCATCGAGCCGAGGAGCTTGGCGAGGAGAACTTCGCGGGACGGGAGGCCGGCGAGCTTAGCCGCTTCGGTTTCTCCGAGAACGCGTCCGTCGATGTAACCTCCGACGATCTTGATCTTCTGTTCCTTCTTGAATTCGGCAACGTACTTGTTGACGGCTGCGAGAGCGGCGATCTTGTCACCCTTGGAGATGACGATGGCTACCTGGCCCGGAAGAGTGTCGAGGTCGAGATCGGCACCCAGGACGTTCTTGAACGCGATGCGGATGAGGGTCTTCTTCGCGAGCATGAATACGCCGTTCTGGGCGCGGGCATCCTTACGGATGGATTCGATGTCTTCTACGGTGAGCTTGTTGTTCGAGGTGAACGCTACCGAGGTCGCGTCCTTGAGGTGTGCCTCGAGGGTGGCGAGAATCTCGGATTTCTTGGCGCGGGTAACTGCCATGAGATGGAAATGGTTATGGATTCGCGGAACTTCCGCAAGTTTTCAGAATCGTCGGAAACAAAAAAATCCGTGGTCATGAGACGCACGAACTCTCTAAACTTTCTACGCCATTCGGCGCTTCGGATGTGAGATGTTCCCGTCTCGGCAGGGCTTATGGATGCCTGCTGTCTGCGACTGAAATCCCGTGAGGGACGGAAGGAGTATATTCGAATCGCGAAGATGTCAAACGAAAAACGGCGCCCGATGGAATTTCGGGCGCGCAGTCGCTAGTTCTTCACGCAGTAGAGAAGGGCTACGTTGAAGGGGCGGACCCGCATGCCGTCGACGTGGGCGTAGTGGCCGGCGACCGATGACCACGTGGGATACGCGACTCCGCCGCCCATGTTCTGCCCATCCCAGACGCGTCATGCGGAATCCGCATCCGCCGCGGCGTTGCCCATGATGTCCGGTACCGCGCCGGCCCATCATCCGTCTCAGAAATAATTCTGAATCACGCGCGTGGCATTCTGTGAACTTCCGAAACCGCGACCCGCATCGAGGCCCGCGGCGGTCGAATTCCATCCGCGAATGAATTGTCATCGCAGGTTCAGAGTCGCGCTGCCTCCCGGGCCCGCGGGAACTCCGGCACCGGCGGCTTCCGTCCATCCGGCCGGACAGGAAGTGCCGTTATAGGCGATGACCGTGCCCGTGGGAACGCCGGAAATGGCAGTCACGCGGGTATTGAGATCGTTCAAATCGGCGACCATGGCGTTCCAGTCGGTCGATTTGAGCCCGCTTCCGGTGGAAACGGTGGAAACGGCGGTAAATGCCGCTCCCGCAAGGGAATACGCTACGAAGACGGCAAGGGCTCCCACGGCGAACCGGGCGCCTTTCGCGTATTCTGACGAAGCGTTCGTTTTCATGCGTTATTGTTTGATGCAGTAAATCGCGGCTACGTTTTTGGGGCGGGTTTCGTTGCCTCCGGTGGTGGATGTGACGTACCCTCCGTCCCCTCCGTCCGCAAACCAGGCGTCGTTCGGCCCTCCGGTGATGCCCACGCGGTGGCTGAGGATTCCGGCGTTTACCGATTTGTGGTTATGGGCGGCCAATTGGTCCCCTTGCGTGCTCCCCGCTTTGTTGGTTCAGTTTCCTCCCGTTCGGGACGCGAAATCCGGGTCGACGGAAGCGGAAGGGTCGGATCCGCGGACGAAGCGTCACCTGAGGTCCATGGCGTTGGTGCCTCATCAGACCGCCGGATCGTTGGTGCCGTCGGCCAAATCCCAACCGGACGGGCAGGAATCCCCGTTGAACGCCACGATGGCCCCCGGCGGAACCGTGTACTGGATCATTTCGTTCCATTTCGTTTTCGTGAGCGTTTCGTTGGTCGCCGCGCCAAGCGTCGAGTACGCCGCGTATCCGGCCGACAGTCATCCGACGGTCAGAAAGAACGCCGCGCCGGAAATGGCGGACCTCCGGACCGATTCGTAATCTTTTTTAGAAATTTTCATGATGTTTGGAGGCTTGGGGGCAGGGGATTATTCGCGAATCCATTCCGCGACGAAGTGGGTATTGTCGCCGCCTTGGATGGTAGTGGTCCCGTTCGCGTCGTTGACGAAGATTTCGGCGGTAAGGTAGTCGGTGGTTCCGTTTAAGTACGATATGGTGGACGCGGTCATCGTATGCTGGTGGGACGACGTGTAATTGTGCAAAGCGTACGTGGCGAGTTCGGTAGCGCTCGTGTTTTTCTTGATCGAAAGGTACGAGGTGTAACCGCCTCCGCCAGCGGACTTGGTATATCCCGCAGTGACGGTTACCCGATAATATCCGGCTTTGGTCGGCAAGAATTTCGTACTTCCCGTCGTATCGCAAAAGCTGTCCGTATCGTATTTCCTCTGGTCGAAAACGATCTGCTGCCAAGTGTTCGCCACGAGGTTCTGGTTCGCGGAAGGGCGGCAAACCGATACCGGGGGCCTAAGGGCCGACGCCACTTTGGAATCGAGCGTCGTAAGGTTGGTTACGATTTTGTTCCATTCCCCGGAAGAAAGCGCGGTCCCATTGGAAGCGGTCTGTACCGGAACGACGTACGTGAGGGCGGCGAAAGCGACGGACACCGCCGTTGCCGATAGGGCGAACGCCGCACCGCTCGCGATAGAACGTTTGATCGAACTCAGAATCCGAGATTCCATAACTAGAAGGATGAAAAGAGATTCCCGGTTATCGTACCCTGATAAGCCGCTCCGTTCAAGTTCCGTTTTTTTAGCCCCGCGGACGTTGCTTTCACCTTGGATTCGGGTATATTCCCGGGGTCATATTTTCACCCCGCGCACATGCTTCTCGCCCACGATTCCGTCCTCCGCATCGTTTCGGAGATCAAAGAAATGAATACCGTTTTCGAACGTGCCGAAGGCATGGGCGCCGAATGGGAAAACGAACTCAAGTATTTCCTCGAAGAAGTCGGCGAACTCGAAGAGGAAGGAGCTCTCGACCAATCCCTCGTAGGGTCGCTCGACGCGCTCGTCGACATCTGCGTCTTCGCGGTCGGCGCGCTCCACAAGGCCGGCCACGACGCCGAATCCACCGTCGCCGAAATCCTCAAGGCCCCGGTAGTGGAAATCCGCGCGATCCACACTCCGGAACACTACCGCAATTCCGCGGCCGCCATCCTCCGCACCGTCCTTCTCACCATCACCACCCTCATCGGCGAAAGGCGCACCGTGGAATGCTTCCACGAAGTGTACCTTTCCAACATGAGCAAGCTCAAGGACGGAAAACCGGTTCCGGGAAACCTTCCGGGCAAGTTCGGCAAGAATATGGAAACCTACTTCAAGCCCGATTTGGCAAAGTACCTCAAGTAATTCCGCGGCCGGTTCGACCGGCCGTTTTTCTTCCTTTCGATGCGACGAATCTTCCTCCTCGACGGCTACAACCTCTTTTACCGCTGTTTCTACGCGGTTCCGCCGTTTACCGATCCCGAAGGCAACCCCGTGAACGCCATCTACGGCGTCGCCAAGATGGTCGCCGGTTTCCACGAATCCGAAAAGCCCGATTGCCTGGCATTGGTCATGGATTCGCGCGAACCGAACTTCCGTTCGAAAATCTACAGCGAATATAAGGCGACCCGCGACCGGATGCCGGACGACCTGCGCTCGCAGGAACCGCTCCTCTACGAACTTTTCGCTTCGCTCGGAATTCCCACCATCGCGCTCGGCGGATTCGAAGCCGACGACATCATCGGCACCTTCGCGACGAAATTCGGTAAGGACCCCGACAATTCGGTGTACATCGTTTCCGGCGACAAGGACCTCTACCAGTTCGTCGGCGAAAACGTGGCGGTGTACGACACAATGAAGCGCGTGGTCGCCCGCCGCAAGGAGGCGATAGAAAAGTTCGGCGTACCGCCGGAACGTGTGGTCGACTACCTCGCCATCGTCGGTGACGCTTCCGACAACATTCCGGGCATTCCGGGGTTCGGTCCGAAAAAAGCCGAAGCGCTCATCACGCAGTTCGGCTCGCTCGAATCGATCTACGAAAACCTTGACCAAATCACCGGCAAGGCTCGCGAAACGCTCGAAAATTCCCGTGAAGTCGCGTTCCTCTCCAAAACGCTCGCCTCCATCGACGTGAACGTTCCGGTCGAACTCGACCTCGAAGCGGCCAAATTCGCTTCGCGCCCGTTCCTCACCCCCGAGGCCGAGGCGTTCTTCCACCGTTTGGGGTTCAAGTCGCTCCTGCCCAAGAAGGAAGTGGTCATGCGCGATTCGACCGATCTCGAAACCGGTTTCGAAGAAGTCGCCGAACAGTCCGTCGTCGACTCGCTTATGGACGAAATCCGAGAAGTCCGTTCTTGCACGTTCTCGGCGTTCCGGGAGAAGGGGAATTTTGCCGGGTTCGTCATCGGAATCGGAGGAAAATACCGCGCGTTCCGTTCGAGGAACCTCACGCTCGCGCCGTTCCTGAGGGAATTGCTCGAATCGAAGACGACCATCCGCGGGTTCGACGTCAAATCCGACCTCCGCGCCGTCTACCGGTATCTCGACGACGGACAGGTAACCGCCGAAGAACTCCAAGGCAGCCTGTTCTAAAGAAAATCCCCTCCGGATTAAGGAGGGGATTTTCTTTAGTTCTTCACGCAGTAGAGGAGTGCGACGTTCGCCGGCCGGACCCTTACGCCGTATACGGCCCAACTGCTGATCGCTTGTCCCGACGTGGCGGCCGAATAGGCTCATCAGGACACGGATTCGATCGCGCCGTCGATATCCGCGGATATCGTGTGGTCTTGGTCCCAGAGACCGCCGCCGTACCCGATGTTCGTGGAATTGTTGCGAAATACCCTGGTCGCGTTTTGCGCGCTTCCCAAAGTTCTGTTGGCATCGAGTCCCGTCGCGGAGGAATTGAGTCCTCGAATGAACTGCCCTCTGAGATTGGGCCTTCCGCTTCCGCCGTCGGCCTCGCTCCATCCCGTGGGACAGGAGCCAAGGTTGAACGCCATGACCGCACCCGGTGGCACCGTGTACTGGAGCATTTCGTTCCACTTGTCTTTCGTGAGCGTTTCGTTTGGCGAGGCGGTGAGCGTCGCGTACGCGGCGTACGCTCCGGAAACGGCGCCAACGGTCAGGCAGATTCCGAGTCCCACTATCATTCCGTCCCGAAGTTTTTGAGAAAATTTCCTCGCGTTCATTGGCGTCCGTTATGGATAATTAGTTCTTCACGCAGTAGAGGAGCGCGACGTTGCGCGGACGGGTCGTGAAACTCACGACGTTCGCCGATCAGGTCGGTGAAAGGGCTACGCTCATGTACGCCCCCGCAGTGGAGGATTTCACGCTGTCCATGTTCGTGGCCGTGGCGTCGTTCGGATACGTGGTATTCGAATTTACCGGATGGCTGACGATGATTCAGGAGGTCGAACTGTACGAATATACGTAGAGGGACGGCAGGGAAGTGCCGGATTGGCTGGTTGCCAATCCGCGCCCGGCATCGACTCATCTGCCCGAATCCAATCCGCGAATGAATTCGCCACGGAGGTCGGGCCGCGCCGGCGAGCCTCCGCCGTCCGCCGGGCTCCAGCCGTTTGGACAGGAAGCCAGGTTGAACGCCATGACCGCCCCCGGCGGAACGGTGTACGAAACTACCTCGTTCCATTTCGATGACGAGAGCTGGTCGCCGTTCGCCACGCCCAGAGTTGAATAGGCGGCGTAAACGGCCCCGAATGCGGAAACCGCGAGAGCGAATCCGAATCCGAGCAATAATCCGTCTTTCATTTTTCCGATAGAAGCGCGCATGGGCTAATTTTTTACGCAATAAAGGAGCGCTACGTTTCTTCCGCGCGTTTCCGAAGTGAAGTTTCCCACCTTTCCGTATCCGACGTAGACGTACGAGTCTCAACGGGAAGATCCTGCCGCTCAGGCGAAAGGGGAATCCGTATTCGAGTCCTGTTCCGCGACGACGTTGTCCTGTCATCCGGATTCGCCGACGATGTAGTGCGTATGGTTCTGCAAGGAGTCGTTCTGAATCGCTCCCGGCGCGCGTTGGCCGTCGGGGTCGATCGCGGTTCCGCTCTTGTCGATGCCACGGATGAAACGGCCGTATGCCGGCGTATATTCGCTCCAGTTCGCCGGGCACGACGTCAGGCTGAACGCCATGACCGCTCCCGGCGGTACCGTGTATTGGAGCATCTCGTTCCACTTCGTTTTCGTCAGCGTTTCGGCCGTCGAGGCGGCAAGGCCGGAGTAGGTGGCGTAAGCGACCCCCACGGCGAGTACCGCCGCAGCGAAACCGAGTCCGGCGGTGGCTCCGAGGGCGAGTTTCTTCAAATACGGGGTTTTCATGTGCGGCAGTAAAATATCCCCCGTATGATACGAGGGATATTTTCAATTGCAATTAGCGGACGTTGCGGAGTGCCTCCTCAGCTTTTTCGAGAACCTTGTCGCCGGTATCGACCGATCCGGACGCGGTTTCCACGATGACGTCGGGAGTGATTCCCGTGCCGTCGATGCCGATTTCGGATTTTCCGGTGAACCACTTGGCGATGGTGTACTTGATGCTCGAGCCGTCCGGGTAGGGAACGAAGTTCTGCACCGATCCCTTTCCGTAGGATTTCTCGCCGACGATGACGGTCTTGGGAAGGTAATCCTTGATGGTGCCGGCCATGATTTCGGAAGCGGATGCGGAGCCTCCGTTCACGAGGATGGCGATCTTGCGGCCGGAGAGCGGAGCGTCGGAACCGGCGCTGACGATCTGGTCTTTGGAATCGCGGTAGTGGATTTTGACGACCGCTTCGCCCTTCGGTACGAAGTACGAGAGGATTCCGGCGACTTCGTCGAGGCTTCCTCCCGGGTCGTTGCGGAGGTCGATGACGAGCTTGTCGGTATCGGTGCCGTTCTTCTTGATCCAGGTGGCGGCTTCGGCGAATCCTTTGAGGGTTCCGTCTCCGAACATCGAAATCTTGATATACGGAACGCCCGAGGCGAGCTTCTTATATTCGACGTACTTGATTTCGATCTTGGCGCGGGTGACCGTGAAGACGAGGTTTTCGTTGCCGCGCTTCACGTGGATGACGACGTTGGTTCCCGCTTTGCCCTTGATTTTGGACACGGCGTATTCGAGCGAAACGTCGGCGGTTACCGTAAGGTCGTCGATCTTGGTGATGACGTCGCCGCCCTTCAATCCGACTTTTTCGGCCGGTGAGCCCACGAGCGGGGAAATGACGTTGAGAACGCCCGGAACGGTCATGTCCACGTACGCGCCGATGCCTTCGAGCTCGCCGGAGAGTTCGTCTTGGAACTGCTTGCTTTCGGTAGGGGGGAAGTAGACGGTGTGCTTGTCGCCGGTAGCTTCGGTCATGCCGGTGATGGCCC
>JASDUA010000105.1:0-14752 GCA_041891375.1 Patescibacteria group bacterium | reverse complement strand
AGGTGCTGGTGCTCGGGGGAGGGGACGGAATGGCCGTCCGCGAGCTTTTGAAACATCCGGGAGTGAAGGAAATCACGCTCGTCGACCTGGATCCCGAAATGATCCGGATCGCGCGCGAAGACCCGACGCTCTCGAAGCTCAACGGGGGTTCGTTCTCGGACGCACGGGTACGTACTACGCCCGCTCCGGTCATCGAAGCGGGAACCCGTACGCTCCACGTCTCCGACACGGTACGCGCCGCCTCCGATCGCAAAAAGCGTTCGAAGAAGGTGCGTGCCGAGAAAGAGCCGTACGCCGACGTGACGGTAGTGACCATGGACGCCGACCGTTTCGTTCGCGAAATGGCCGGAAAAGGCCCGTGGGACGTCATCGTCAGCGACCTTCCCGATCCCAATTCGATCGAACTCGCCAAGCTGTATTCGCGCGAGTTCTACCGCGGGGTCAGGAGCCTCCTTTCCGAAGACGGGTTGTTCGTGGTTCAGGCCACTTCGCCTTTCCATGCGAAAGAAGCGTACCTCTGCATCCTCCGTACCATGGAGGCCGCAGGATGGGAAACGCTCCCGTACCATGCCAATATCCCGAGTTTCGGCGATTGGGGGTGGGTGATGGCCTGGAACAAAGACAAAAGAAGCGCTCCCGATCTGCGGAATCTCGCGGTGACGGTGCCGACTCGTTCGATAACCCCGGAAACGGTGGCGGCGAGTCTGGCGTTCGATAAGGACGCGCTCAGCACTCCCCGTTGGGAAATCAATACGAGAATGCATCCGGTGCTCCTGAGTCTCTACTCGGACGGATGGCAGATCGATTGACGTCCGCAACGCTCCCGTCGCATTCGTGCGGCGGGATTTTTTTGTCTTCGCTTGATTCAGAAAGGCTGGAAACCCGCCCCCGAACGCAAGTTCGGGGGTATTTTTGACAATTCATTCGCCGTACTTATTATCAAAAAGTTCCCGCGAATTTCCGGGAAGGTCTTTGACATCGGTGAAAACAAAAACGAAGGAGAGATCCGTGACTTCCGCAGATACCGCAGCAAGGCAGTTGAAAATCGTCGACCGCATTTGCGTCTTCGTCGCCGTTGCCGCCGTCGTCATCGTCATCGCCATGGTGCTGACGAATGACGGGCAAATCAGGCAGTGGCTTTGGGGAGGCATATTGGCCCTCGCGATCGTCGTGGGAAGCCTGCACATGTGCGCGCTCGGCGACGGGCTCAAGCGCTACGCGATGCCCGGAATGCCCCTTCCGCCCCCTCGTCCCAAACCGAGGGGCGAAATCGATCAAACCCAGAAAGGAGACCACGTATGAACGACTTGAAAGAGCGTATCGAAGAGTTGTACCGCGTCCAAGGCGATGCCGACAGAGAAGTCGAACTCGTCCTCGAGCTGACCGAAGCGCTCTTTGAGGACAACCGCTACGACCTCGTAGACGACTTCCTCATGCACGTCGACACTTGTCGTCTGGGGCCGTTGTCGCTTGAAGGAATCCTGCGCTCGTCGTTTCGTTTCCGGCACGTTCTCCCTACTTGGGGGCACTTCCTCGGCGAAGCCCGGGGGCTGCTCGCGAACATGGGCCACGACGCGGATGTCCTACTCGCCGGTCTGGAACCGATTTCCCAGTCCAAACCCCAAAACGTTTCCGCGTAACCAAACCGTTCGCGTCAGCGGATGGGGAAGGGGTGCCACCATGCGCCGCAAGCGATTGCGGCAAACATCCAAGGAAGCCTTCGGGCTTCCTTTTTTCATGCCCGAACGTCCATTTTTATAAATTGTTTTGACAACACTTATCGTGCGGATATATTGCAAGTGTAACAAATACACCAAACAGAGACGCGGGAGAGAGTAACGGCATTAAGGTCGTATTCCGAAACCGAAAACCACTGAACATTCTAATAAGTGTATAATAAACAATATATGGACAAGATCGTTTTGGAACAGATGGAGGTGAAGGCTGGAAACCCGGAAGCCAACCTCTCCCGCATCCTCGAAGGCATCGCCCGCGCGAAAGAAGGCGGCAAAGAGCTCGTCGTATTTCCGGAAATGGCCGTCCCGGGTTACCTGCTCGGGGACGAATGGGAAAACGACGCCTACGTCCGCGAATGCGCCGACATGAACGCCGAAATCGCCGCCGCTACCAAAGACGGCATCGCCGCCATTTGGGGCAACGTCGCCGTCGACGCTTCGGCGAAGGGGGAGGACGGACGGATCCGCAAGTTCAACGCCGCCTTCGTCGCGCAGAACGGCGAAATGGTAACCAACGGAGTGTTCGCCGGGCATACCGTGAAATCGCTCATGCCCAAGTACCGCGAATTCGACGACGAACGCCACTTCTTCTCGCTCCCGAAACTCGCCTTCGAACGCGGCGTTTCCCCGGAATCGCTTCTCGAACCGTTCGAACTCGTCATCCGCGGAATCCGCCGCCGCATCGGCGTGGTCATTTGCGAGGACATGTGGGACGACGACTACGCGTTCAAGCCGGTAAGCGTGCTCAAGGGGAAGGGGGTGGACGCCATCGTCAACCTTTCCGCCTCGCCCTTCGGGCTTGGCAAATCCGCCAAGCGCGACCGCCTCGTAGCCGAACACTCGAAAGGAACCCGGTTTTACTACGCCAACAACGTGGGCATCCAGAATAACGGAAAGAACGTCTTCCTCTTCGACGGGGGCAGCAGCGTCGCCGAAAACGGACGCATCATCGCCCAAGCGCACCCGTTCCGCGACGAAGGCCTGACCGAAGGTTCCGGAAAATTCGCCCGCGGCCTCACGGACATCGAATCGGTGGAAAAGGGATTGGTCGACGGAATCTCGAAGTTCATGGAACAGATGGGAAAGAAGAAGATCGTCATCGGACTTTCCGGCGGCATCGACTCTGCCGTCGTGGCGGCCCTCGCGGTGCTCGCGGTCGGCCCTTCCAACGTCGTGGGCGTGAATATGCCTTCCAAGCACAATTCTTCCACCACCAAGAACCTCGCCGCCCAGCTCGCCAAGAATCTCGGCGTAGCGTACTACGAAGCCGGAATCCAGGACAGCGTCGACGCTACCAAATCGCAGCTCGAATCGGTGCTCGGCATCCCCATGGACGCCGAAGGCAAGACCCTCAATTTCGAAAACGTCCAAGCCCGCGACCGCGGTTCCCGCGTACTTGCCGGCATCGCTTCGATGCTCGACGCGGTCTATACCAACAACGGCAACAAGACCGAAGTCGCCCTCGGATACGCCACCCTCTACGGCGACGTCAACGGCGCTTTCGCCCCCATCGCCGACCTCTACAAATCGCAGGTCTACGAACTCGCCAAATATCTCAACAAGATCTACGGAAACTGCATTCCGCAGGGAATCATCGACCTCATCCCTTCGGCCGAACTCTCCGAAGCGCAGAACGTCGACGAAGGGAAGGGAGACCCCTTCGACTACCCGCGTACCGACGCCATCCTCCGCCGTTTCGTGGAATGGAGGAAGGATCCGGAAGAGCTTCTCGAATCGTACCTGAACGGAACGCTCGCCGCGGAACTCGGGCTCGGACGCGAAGTCATCCCGTCCCAAGGAACGGAAGAATCGCGTTCGGGTCTGGCTCCTAACGAAGTTAAAAGTCGCTGCGACCTCGTCCGCGATTCTTCCGCCTTAAACGGCACCGTCGATTCCGATTCCGTTCCCCTCTTCCCGGACGCCGCCGCGTTCGCCGCCGAGGTTGAGCGGCTCTGGAAACTCTACAAACTCAGCTACTTCAAGCGCGTACAGGCTCCGCCGGTCATCGCCGTCTCCAAGCGCGCCTTCGGGTTCGACCTCCGCGAATCGCAGAACGGAGTGCACTTCACCCGCCGGTACTCGGCTCTCAAGGCCCGCATCCTGGGCGAATAAAACGCCATAACCCACCCCTCCCATGTCCCGTCTCGAAACCTTGAACATTGCCGGCAGGACGGTCGTCTTCGACGCCCGTCTCGCGCAGCGCAAAGCCGAACTCCGCGACGCGCTCGCTTTGAACGAACTCCGGACCCTGCTTTCCAAAACCGGTTCGCGCACCGTAGCGGTGCTCGGCTGAGACGGGACGATGCTCCGGGCGGTAAAGCAATTCCATAATGAAAACGCCCCGTTCCTCGGAGTGAACTTCGGCACCAAGGGCTTCCTCCTCTCCGACGCCGCCGTCCTGTCCCGCCCGGATCCCGAGTTCTTGGAATTCGAATACCCGCTCCTCGACGTGCGTTTCGATTCCGAATCGTTCACGTCCGAAGGCAAGGCCTTCAACGAAGCGCAGATCAAGACCGCCTGAGGGCATCTCGTCTCGTTCGACGTCGAAATCGGCCGGCATTCCGGCATCCGCCTCCGCGGCGACGGTCTCCTCGTCGTCACTCCGGCCGGAACCACCGGATACAACGCTTCGGCTTGAGGACCGGTGCTTCCGCATTCTTCGCCGCACTTGGTCGTTACTCCGCTCTTGCCGTTCGAACCCAAGCGCCAATGAGCTACGGTCTTCGAAGGTTCCGACGTCGTCACCGTCCGAGAACTCGGCGAACGCCCGGCGGAATTCTCGGTCTACGCCGATGCCGATCCGGTTGCCGAAAGGGTGGTATGACCCGCGGTCGTGACCGTGAAGAAGGCTCGGGAAAGCGTCCGCATCCTTATCGAAAAACGCGACGTGGAATCTTGGAAAGCGAGAATTTTCCGGGAACAAGGATTTGATATCCTCGATTAATTGTATATATTACAACCAATATATGAACGCATTCGGTATGGCAGACGATAGGAGAGAAGAGAAAAAGATTCCCGTCGTCCTCTACGGCGGCGCCTTCGATCCTCCGACCCTCGCGCACGAGGCCGCAGTGCTCACGTTGTCCAAAATCGCGGAGCGCGTCGTCATCGTCCCGTCCGGTCCGAGATCCGACAAAGCCTATAAGGTCTGCGAAAAAAGCCGTCTCCGCGTGCTCGAAATCTTCGCCTCCCGTTTCGCGGGAACCAACGTCGAACTCGATACCGACTTCCTTTCCGGAGAATTGGGCGAAACCACCACGCTCGGCATGGACGAGCACTACTCTACGAAGTTCGGCGTCCGTCCGCACCAGGCGTTCGGTTCCGACACCGTGCCCAACATGGCCGTTTGGGATCCGTCCCTCGAAGTGCTCGAACGCCTTCCCAAAGTGCTCTTCGTTCGCCACGGGTACGAAATCGACCTCTCCGTCGCGAAAAACTTCGTCCTCGCCGACATCGAAGCCGACCATGGCGTCCGATCGGTATCCAGTACCGAAGTCCGCGCCGCCATTTCCGCAGGACGCATGCCCGAAGGGCTCGCTCCGGAAATCCTTTCCCATATTTTCGAAGCCGGACTCTATGGGGCCCCGCTCGCCGCATAACCTCCTCTTTCCATGAAACCGTCCGCAACTCCGCTTTCCCCGCCGGATTCCGTGCCGTTCGAATTCGGCGAAAGGAAAATCCTGAAAGAATGAAAATTCTTAAACCTCTGCGCCGACGAAGCCGTCGCGGTCGACGGGCGCAAAGTTTCCTACGAAATGGGCGTCCGCAAGGGCGATCCCGAAATCGTCACCGTCCTCCCGATAACGGCGGACAACGAAGCGCTTCTCATTTGGCAGTACCGCATCCCCATGCGCGCCTACGTCCTTGAGAACGTCGCGGGACTCGTCGATCCGGGCCAAAATCCCGTCTCCACGGTCGTGAAGGAAATCCTCGAGGAAACCGGATACCGCGTCTCGCCCGAAAAGGTCGTCCGTTTGGGCATGGTCACTCCGGCTTCCTCCGGCGGAACGACCGAAAAGATCGAATGCTTCGTCGCCCGCGGCGCCGAATACGAAGGAAGCCAGAACCTCGAAGCCGCCGAGGCGATCGAAATCGTGAAACTTCCGCTCGAAACCGCTTTCGAAACCGCGCTTGCCACTTCGCTTTCCGGTCGTCTCGTCGACGCGAAGGTCCTCGCGCTTCTCGCGACCGTCCGCGCCGGAGTCGCCGACATCGTCGCGTAACCTCGCGAAACCTTTTGCCAATCCCCGTTACCGGGGATTGTTTTTCGGGATTCGCGGCATAGACTGTCGAAAAATCCTTCACCATAGCGGAAATGAACATTCCGGAGCCACGAAAGAAACGTTTCTGATTCACTCTTGCCGAACTCATCGTCGTCGTCGCCATCCTCGCGATTCTCGCCACGATCGCCTTCATAGCGCTTTCCGGATATTCCAAAGATGCCGCGGAATCCAGTACGAAAACGAACGTGAGATCCGTGTATTCCGCCATTTCCTCGGAATCGGCGGCGACCTGAAATTCTCCGAGATACTACGTCGTCCACGATACGTGAGCCGCACTGTCCTGAGCCGCGATCCGATTCGCTAACTGATGATCGAACGTCGTCCTGACAGGGGGCGACTGGAACGAAGCGGGAACGAACTATTCTGCCGGAAATCCCGATTGGTCGAAACTCAAGCTCAATCCCGACAAATTCCGAACCGCGCTCCCCGGAGATTGGGCGCTCGATACGTATGCCCTCGATTCTTCGCGTCCCATCGTCGGCGCGGCGGACGGATCGCTCTTCCAAACGGGAGGGAAACCGCGAACCGTGAGCTACCTCCAGGTCGTCGGCATACGGTCTTCCGGCAACGCGTTCGTCGTCGGCAACTATCCCGTTACGACCCCCGGAAATCCCGAAGGACTCGTGAAGGATCCCACGACGCTCAGTTTTACGGCGGCCATCCTCGACGGAGCGGTGGCGTCTTGTAGCGCGGTCGCGTGCCCCACGGCAGGCTCCTGCTGAGTTTCCCATTGAGCCACCACGGCGTCGGCCCCTTCCACGGACTTGTGTTCAACGGGATCCCCTTCCGCAGTCGCAGGGAACTGACCGTGGAATTGGTCCTGTTTCTGAACGAACGGATGACCCGATTCGTCATGTTCGTCGAACGCTTCCTATCCGTATTACGCCATCAAGCAGCATCGCGGATACAACGATATTTGGCGAAGGGTCTCATGATCCACGTACGTATTGTTGAGCGGGTCTTGCGCCTGAACGCAGCGGACGTATTCCGTAATCAAATCCGGTTCGGAGGGCGCCATATACTCGAGCGGTTGTAACGAATCCGCGAGCTGGGTAGGTTGCCAGGACGGGAATTCCTCTTGGACGTCGTGCCCGTAATTTCGATCCGTCCGCTTCATCCGCATGGCGCAATCTCCGTTGCCGGGGATTGATTTTCCGAGCGGTTTGGAATATTGTTTCGAAAAATTAAACGCGAACGAACATGTTACGGAAAACCGGAAAGAAAAAGCGCTTCTGATTCACTCTCGTCGAACTCGTAGTCGTCATAACCGTCCTGGCCATACTCGCCACCATCGGTTTTCTCGCGCTCTCGGGTTATTCCCAGGACGCCAAGGAATCTTCCATCAAGGCCAACGTCCGTTCGGTCCAGACGGCGATATCTTCGGAATCGGCCTTAGCCGGCCAGTCTCCCCGGTATTTCATCGTCCACGATACGGGCGCGGCCCTTTCCGGTGCGTTCGCGTACGTCGACGGAAGCCCCGTAGCGCTCACCGGAGGCGATTGGAACGCCCCCGGAACCAATTATTCCGCCGGAAATCCCGATTACGCCAAGCTCAAACTCAATCCAGACAAATTCCGGTCGTCCAGGTCGGATTCGTGATACTTCGAGACGTTTTCGCGGATTTTCGCCGCCTACGATCCGAAACTCCTCACCGTAGGGGCGTTCGATTGGGCATCGTCTTCCACTGCCGACGGCAAGAAACGTTCCGGTTCGTATTTCCAGGTCGCGGGCATTTCCCCGGCTACCGGAGTAGCGAACGTGACGGGGAATTTTCCTTCGGCATCGGGGAGCGTCGCCGGTCTCGTGAAAGACCCTTCCTCCTCCAGTTCGACCGGCGCGCTCGTTGACGGACTGGTGGTCGGCACCGTTCCCGTGCCCGTCCCTACGAGCCCTTCGTGACTCTCCCTTTCCCATACCGCCAATAACAAGACGTTTTCCGTAAGCTGGTCGGCCGGAAGTTTCAACGGCGGGGCCGACGGATGCCGAATCGAAATCCAAATCGGCGCCTCGAACGCGTGGACGGCACCGGCTTCGCCGGCATCCGTCAATTGCGACGCTTCCGTAAGCTCACAGGTCGTCACCATCGGATCGACGAGTCCTTGGACGGCGACCACGCAGGCCAAGTCCGTCCGGCTCGTCCGCATTTCCGACTCGGTGGTCGTAGGAACGTTCTCCCAAACGCTTTCCTGTACTGCCGCGGCTTCGAGTTCGACAGCGACCCCGAACGTCGACGAAGACTGCAACGGGACTTGGGACAACACTTCTTCCGCCACCGTAACCACCATTTGCGCATACGAAGGGGGAACGTGCAGTTTCGCCGGAACCAAGACCATCGTGTATTACTGTCCCGGCGGAAACGCGACGTCCTGAACCTTCACGTCCTCCGTTTCCTGTACGAATTCGACATTCTGAGATCCGCACAACGGATGCAGCAAAGCCTGCAAGTACACCGGCAGCGCCACCGTGTACAACTAAGCGCGAAGGCCAACGGACGGGGAATTTCCCCCTTGCAAGAAAGCGTATTCCGGCAATAATCGTCAGGAATACGCTTTTTCTTTCCGCCAAATGGCCGATTCCGCGCTCCAGAAGAAGTTCAGCGAGAACATCTTCGGACTCTCCATTCCCGTTCTCGCCCTCGATATCGTCATCTTCACGATCTACCGCGACGAGTTCTGCGTGCTCATGGTCGACCGCGACCACGAACCGGAAATGGGCAAGTTCGTGCTCCCGGGAGGAATCATCAAGAGCGGATATTCGCTCGAAGAGAATTTCGACGACATCCTGAACCGCCGCACCGAAATCAAGGCCGCCGAATCCGGGGTCTACAAAGAGCAGCTCTACGCTTTCGGCGCTCCGGAACGCGACACCCGCGGACACATCGTTTCCATCGCGTACTACGCGCTCGTCGAATCCGGCGACCTTTTGAAAAACGCCGACATGTCCAAGGTCCGAATCGTTCCGGTAACCTCGCTCACCGAAAACAACGTCGCTTTCGACCACCTTTCCATCATCCGCTACGCGCTCACCCGAGTCCGCGCCAAGTTCGAATACACCGACGTCGTCAAGAACCTCCTTCCTTCGGAATTCGGTCTTTCCGACCTTCAGAAAGCCTACGAAACCGTCATGGGAAAAGAGCTCGACAAACGCAATTTCCGCAAGAAGATCCTTTCGCTCGACGTCCTGAAAGAAACCGGCAACCTCGACAAGTCCAAGTCGAAGCGTCCCTCGAAGCAGTACTCGTTCGTTTCCGCCAAGGGCGAAGCTCTCGCGGTGGTGGAGATATTGTAACCATTTCCAGAATGCCGCTCCGAAGAATAGCCAGGCACATGAAAGACGCGGTGGCGTTTTCGCTTGCCGAACTCATCGTGGTCGTCGCGATGCTTTCCATTCTCGCGACGGTGGCTTTCGTAGCGCTTTCCGGATATTCGAAAGATGCCGCCGATTCGAAAGCCAAAGCGAACGTAAGATCCGTGTATTCGGCAATTTCGTCGGAATCGGCCATGACTGGGAATTCGCCCAGATACTACGTCGTACATGATACCGGTGCGTCGCTTTCCGGATGATTCGTCATTTTCGATTCTTCGGGACCTCAGGTTCTGTTGACCGGGGGCACGTGGAACCAACCGTGAACGAATTACTCGGCTGGAAATCCCGATTACGTGAAGCTGAAGCTCAATCCGGACAAATTCAAAATCTCCCTTTCGTTTTTCTGACCGTCCGCTTCCGCATATGACGCGTCGCTGCCGATCGTTGGCGCCGCCGACGTCTCCCTTTCCGTAAACGGAAAGCCCCCGAGGACCGCCGGATACGTTCAGGTCGCCGCCATCCGACCGATGTCTCCCGCTTTCGTCGTGGGAAATTTTCCCGTATGAACGGGGAATTCGTTGGCCGGACTCATTCGCGACCCGGCATCGAGCAGTCTCACCTGAGCTCTCGTCGACGGTGCGGCGGTAGGATCCCAGACGCAAGTCTGCCCGACGGGAAAATCATGGAACGGTTCGGCTTGCGCGGACAATGCGTGGTGAACGGGCAATTGGTGAGCCTGCTCCGGCGAAACCGCTTCTTGGTCGTACTCCGCTTGGGGTTCGTGCTCCGTCGGCTGCGGAGGCGGAACGCAAACCAGAACCTCCTCATGCGTCAGGAATAATGACGGAACTCAGACGAGGAGCGTCCAATGCCTCCGTTACGACGGCACCGTCCTATCGGATTCCGATTGCCCGTCCTCAAAGCCGTCTGTTTCCCAATCGTGTTCCCAGGCTTCGGCTCCCGCTTGCTGAGCCGCATGAGCCTTGAGCCAATCATGCAATACTGCCGCATGTCCCGCGGCGATGAACAACGCTCCGACATGTTGGAATCCGCCAAGCGCGCAACAATACGGAGTGTTTTACAGCATTTCCGAATCCGCGTTTTATTTCAGGGTTTCGTGAGGTTCGTGGACCAAATACGTCGGATCGAGCAGCGGATGGTCCGCCGCGTCCTACGGCGCATGCTGGAGGAACGAGGGCGAAATGATACGGATCAATTCCCTGACCGATCTCTGAAACGGCTACGTCCGCGTCAACCTCATTGGGTGGGACGCGTACTACGGGGAAAGGTTCAACTGGAATCTCGACGTGGCAAAAATATCGCAATAACCTGAAAGCGGGACAAAAAGTCCCGCTTTTTTCTTTGTCGATTCCGCGTATACTTCGCCCATCCTCCAGAAGCTTCCCGATATTTTCGCGAAGACGCGTGCCGAACCTCCGCCGACCGTCCGTCCGCGGCGTACCCGAAAGGGCCGTTCGTTCCGAGTTTTTGCGAAAAAGAGGCGGCCGGAGGAATATCCCTTTACCGGCATTTTCATGATTCCCGGACTCTCCGACAAAAACGTCGTCGACAAGCGCCCCGTTTCGAAAACTTACGAAATCGGCGGCAAGAAGTTCACCTTCGAATCTGCGCGCCTCGCCCTCCTCGCCAACGGTTCCGCAGTCATCAGCGACGAAGCGGGCAACTATCTCCTCACTACCGCCGGCCTCAAGGACGAAGCCAATCTCGCCGCTTCGTTCTTCCCGCTTACCGTAGAATTCCAAGAGAAATACTACGCCGCCGGCAAGATCGGCGGAAATCGCTTCATGAAGCGCGAAGGCCGCCCGAGCGAAAACGCCGTCCTCAATTCCCGCCTCATCGACCGCCCGATCCGTCCGATGTTCCCGAAGGGTTGTCTCAACGAAGTGCAGATCATTTCGACCATCCTCTCGTCTTCGGGGCTTTCCGACTACGGGTTCCACGGAATCACCGGCGCGTCGCTCTCCCTCATGCTCGCTGGAGTCGTCGAATTCGAAGGTCCGGTTTCGGGCGTCCGCATCGCGCTCACCGAGTCCGGATTCGTCTTCGACCCGACCTTCGACGTTCTCGAAAAAGCCATTCTCGACCTCACCGTCGCCGGAACCTCCGACGCCATCACCATGGTAGAATCGCAGGGTCAGGAAATCGACGACGCCACCATGCTCAAGGCGTTCGAATTCGCGCACGAACTCATTAAGGAGCTCTGCGCCGCCCAGACCGATTTCGTCTCCGAATACAAGAAATCCCACGCGCTTCCGGAATTCCGCTTCACCGTCCGCGAAACCGACGCCGAACTCGAAGCCTTCGTTCTCGAAACCGTCACCGACGAACTCGTCGCCCCGCTCTTCAACACCGGTAAGGCCGAATTCCACGACCGTCTCCACGATCTCGAAGACGCGGTCGTCGAAAAGTTCGACCTCGCTTCCTACGCCGAAGAAGTCGCCGAAAACCCGACCCTTCCGGGCGTCAACAAGGTCGAAGCCGAGCTCCGCGAACACGTCTACGGTGCGGTAAAGAAAAAGATGCGTGCCAAGGTCCTCTCGACCCGCGTCCGCCTCGACGGCCGCGCTCCCGACGAAGTCCGCCAGGTCCGTGCGTCCACCGGAATCCTCCCGAAGGTCCACGGTTCCGTGCTTTTCGAACGCGGCATCACCCAGGCGCTTTCCATTACCACCTTGGGCGGCCCGGGCGACATCCAGATCGTCGACGACATGTTCGAGGAAGACACTAAGCGCTACATCCATCACTACAACTTCCCCCCGTTCTCGGTAGGCGAAGTCAAGCCGCTCCGCTGAGTCGGCCGTCGCGAAGTCGGCCACGGACGCCTCGCGGAAAAGGCTCTCGAAATGGTTCTTCCGCCGCTCGAATCCTTCCCGTACTTCATCCGCGTCGTATCGGAAATCACCACCTGTAACGGTTCGTCTTCGATGGCGTCAGTCTGCGGATCCTCGCTTTCCCTCATGGACGCGGGCGTACCGATCAAGGCCATGGTCGCGGGCGTCGCGATGGGCATGGTCTACGACGACGATTCCGGAAAATACGAAGTCCTCTCCGACATCCAGGCGCAGGAGGACTTCCTCGGCGACCTCGACTTCAAAGTCGCGGGCACCGAACGCGGTATCACCGCACTCCAGATGGACTGCAAGATCGCGGGACTTTCCCTCGAAGTCGTGAAGCGCGTTCTCGAACAGTCGAAGGGCGCCCTCGGGTACATCCGTGGCGAAATGGCGAAGGAACTCGCCGCTCCGCGCAAAGAGCTCTCGCCGAACGCTCCGTCCATCCTCTCGCTCACCATCCCGGTAGAACGCATCCGCGAACTCATCGGAAAGGGCGGCGAAATGATCCAGAAGATCTGCCGCGACTTCTCGGTCGAAGTCGACGTGAAGGACGACGGATTCGTCTCCATTACGGCGAAGACCCAGGAAAACGGCCAGGGCGCGCTCGCGTTCATCAAGGACCTCCTCCGCGAAATCGAACCGGGAGAACTCCTCGAAGGAAAGGTCGTCAAGATCCTCGAGGGCGTCGGCGCCATCGTCGAACTCGGCAAGCAGTCCGGCATGATCCACATCTCCAAGATCGCCAAGGAACGCGTCGAAGTCATCGAGAAGTACGTGAACGTCGGCGATATGGTGAAGGTCAAGGTCCTTACCGTCGACAAGGAGAAGGGCCGCATCGGTCTCGAACGCGTCGTCGCAGAGTAGGCGAAGGCAGGACGGATTCCGAGCGGTTCGGGATTCGTGACGTCCATTGCCGTAGGACGACGTAGGATTTTCCGCGCGCAAACGTCCTCGGGGGCGCGTCGGACGGGCGAGGCCGCAGCGACTTCACCCCAAACAGGAGCTAGGCCCGTCCGTTCGCCGCGCCCCGCTGCGGATTGTTTGCATGCGCCGGAAAATGCCTCCGCCGTCCTGAGTTAGTCAAAGCGCGGAATCCCGAACCGTCCGGAATCGTAACCCGCAATCCCATGTCCGACAACGTCGTCCAATTCCCGGGGCTCACCGATATCGAGCGCGACCTCGTCGACCTCGAACTCGCGACCCCGGCATCGCTTCTCAAGGCGCGTGAAATCCGTGCCCGGGCAGGGGAAGTGGTGGGATTCGATTATCTTTCGGCGCTCTTGAACCGGCTCTCCCGTGGGAAGCCGGTTTTGCCGGAAAAGTTCGATCCCGCGACCGATCCGCTCCCGCACCAGTACGCTTACCATTTCGATTTGCTCGATCTCCACGACCTCGACTTTTTCCGACGTTTGGCCGACGTCACGTTCCATAAGGATGCCGCCGTATCCGTCCGGGCGAAGTCGGATCTGTTCCATCTGCGTGCCGAAGCGCTTCGCCGAATCGCCCGTATCGAGGAAGAGAATGGCGAAAAGATCGTCCGTCGAAAAAAGGCCGGACAAGCGTCCGCGGAAATCTTCACGCCGGATTTTCAGACAAAGAAAAAGGGCAACCCGTAGGTTGCCCGGCCATGCGTTCTCTTAGCGGTACGTTCGTGAGCCGTCCGAAGACCGGCTAACCATCCTTTCGGAGGTTCCGAGGGGAAGAACGCCTTCCTCGGTACGAACGAGATGAGGCCGAAGCCCCATCACCTCCTTTCTCAGAATACGGTGGGGATGGCGGGGGAATTCCCACCGGGGATGACTGCCTTGGATTGGCCGATACCCAAACGTTTCATGACGAGCTCCTTCTGAGAGATTTGCCTGAGCGCGAAACCTTACACCTCTAGATTCCGCAAGAAAAGTTTTGTTTGACGTCGGTTGCGAAGATACTCTCCTCGTTCCTACGGAAAATCCCGTACCAATTCCTTATAATCCCACCCCTACAAATGTCAAGGAGCTTTCCCATATTCGCGTTTTCCCTTGGGCGCGAATTCAAACTCTCGGTGGCGGAAATCGCTTCGGTATGCGGTTTTCATTCGATTATCGCCGTTTCCCCGCAGCTCGCGCTCGTCCGTTTCGGCAGCCGGGAAGACGCGCTTGCCGCGTTCGCGAAACTCGGAGGTTCGATCCGCCTTTTCGAAGTCCAGTCGGAATGCGTTTCCGGCGAGTTCGCTACCAAATCGACTGAATACTTTAAAAAAACCATGTCGCCAGAAGGGAAGCACGCGTTCGCTCTCGCGACCGTAGGCGCGGACCTTCCGCTCACCGAGCTTTCGCTCCGGGTGAAGAAATTCCTCCGCGACGATTTCTCCGTCCGCGCGTGCAACGTCACCGACCGTACCATCAACGCCGCGGCGTTCAAGAAATCCAAGCTTTCCAAGACGCTTTTGGAAACCGCGTACCTCGAAATCGACCGCAAGGGGTATTTCGGTATCACGCTCGCTTGCCAGGACGTCGACGCCTTCGCCGGCCGCGACATGAACAAGGGGCGCGACATGGAAGTGGGCATGCTTCCTCCGAAGCTCGCCCGCATG